>DATGUQ010000088.1:0-5430 GCA_035301145.1 Brachybacterium sp.
GGTGAAGGCGCTGATGGCGGTGCCGCCCATGCCCATGCCGTACAGCCCGGTGGCCATGCCCCGCTTGGCGGGCGGGAACCACGAGTTCACGTACGGGACGCCGATCGCGAAGGTGGTGCCGGCGATGCCGAGGAAGAATCCGCCCACGAGGAGGGTGGGGTAGGTGTACTGCCCGACGAATCCCAGGAAGAGCACGGGGATGACGGTGATCAGCGAGACCAGCGGGAACATGAGGTGCCCGCCGAAGCGGTCGCTGAGGCCGCCCATCAGGATCCGTCCCAGGGAGCCCACCAGCACCGGGATCGCGACGATCAGCGACGCATCGGCGGTCAGCTCCCGTGCGACGTAGACGGGGCCGAGCGGGCTCAGCAGCGCCCAGGCCCAGAAGTTCACACCGAATCCGAGCGTGACCAGCAGGAGCGCTCGCCAGGCGCCGGGCGGGACGGTGGTGATGGACGGTGCAGTGTGCGCTGCGGACGACGTGGTCATCGGACAGTTCTCCACGCTCGAGGGGCGGTGCGCGGTCGAGGACTGATCGACGGCGCAGTGCGGGAGTCTCTCCTGCACGACTCAAGGGTCCTCGGCCGCTGGGACCACTCTAGGGGACTTCGGTCCCGAAAAGCGCGCATTCCGAGGAATGCGAGCGACCCCGCGGCAGAATGTCCTGCCACGGGGTCGGAGAATCAGCACGACGCGAATTCAGCAATGCCGGCCTCACGATATTCGTGCGCCTGTGGGCGTCATTCGGAGGCGTCGAGCTCCAGGTCGACCATCAGCTCGGCGGCGATCGTCTCGAGGGCCTCGCGGACTCCGTCCTCGTCGGCGCCGGCCGGCAGGCGCACCTCGGCCTCGGCTTCGAACAGCATCCCGCCGCCCTCCGGCGCCTCCCGGGTCCAGCTGCGCAGACCGTCGATCGTGGCTCCCTGCGAGCGCAGCGCCGAGGAGACCTCCCGGACCATTCCGGTGCGGTCCTGACCCAGCAGGTGCAGGCGCAACGCGCTGTGCGGCGTCGCATCGACGGGCCCGCCGGCGACGGTGGCCTCGACCGCGAGGCCCACCTCGTCGGCCAGTGCGGGCAGGACGGTCAGGAACGACTGCGCTCGGTCATCGGGCAGCTCCACCTGCACGATCCCCGCGAACTTGCCGCCGAGCAGCGCGAGCTGGCTGTCGACCCAGTTCCCGCCGTGCTCGTCGACGGCGGCCGCGAGCGCGGCGACGAGGCCGGGACGGTCGTCGCCGATGGCGGTCAGCACATAGGCGGTGGTCGGCGCGTGAGTCGTCATGGCCTCAGGGTAGCCGCCGCGGAGTCCGGCGACCACGGTTCGCCGCCGGCTCAGACGCCGGACTTGAACAGGCCGTAGGTGTAGGCGTCGTAGATCGCCTCCCAGGACGCCTCGATGACGTTCGGGCCGACGCCGACGGTCTGGAACTCGAGCCCGCGACCTGAGGTGCGCACGAGCACGCGCGTGGTGGCGTCGGTGCCGTGGTGGGCGTCCAGGATCCGCACCTTGAAGTCGCGCAGCTCGAACTCGTCCACCTCGGGGTACCGCTCGCGCAGAGCGGCGCGCAGCGCCAGGTCCAGGGCGTTGACCGGACCGTTGCCCTCGGCGATCGCGACCCGGCGCTCATGGAGGCCGTCGCCGTCCGCGAGGAGCTTGACCGTCGCCTCGGACTCGAGCGTGCCGTCACGTCCCAGCTGGGAGGTGGCCCTCCAGGACTCCACCGTCGAGTAGCTCGGGACCTGCCCGAGCTGGTCGAGCAGGAGCAGCTCGAAGGAGGCGTCGGCCGCCTCGTACGAGTAGCCGACCGCTTCGCGCTGCTTCACCGCGGCCGCCAGGCGCGAGAGCAGCTCGGGGTCCCCGGTGAGGTCGAAGCCCAGCTCGCGGCCCTTGAGCTCGATGGAGGCCCGGCCCGCCATGTCCGAGATGATCATCCGCATGTCGTTGCCGACCAGCTGCGGGT
Organism: Brachybacterium sp.; assembly: GCA_035301145.1. GTDB lineage: Bacteria > Actinomycetota > Actinomycetes > Actinomycetales > Dermabacteraceae > Brachybacterium. The sequence goes on from DATGUQ010000088.1 coordinate 1,963, forward strand.
CCGTGTGCTGGTACAGGTCGGGGTCCACCCGGATCGCGCTCGCGTGCAGGCCCGCCTTGTGGGCGAAGGCGCTCGCCCCGGCGTACGGCGCGCGGGGCGTCACCGGCATGTTCACGATCTCCCCGATGGCGTGCGCGATGCGCGTCGTCTCGGCGAGGGTCTCGGCGGGCAGCAGCTCCATGCCCATCTTCAGCTGCAGGTTCGCCAGCAGGGTGACCAGGTCCGCGTTGCCGGTGCGCTCCCCGTAGCCGTTGACGCACCCCTGGACGTGGGTGATCCCGGAGCGGACCGCCGCGATCGCATTGGCCACGGCGCAGCCGGTGTCGTTGTGCGTGTGTGCGCCGAGCCGCGCCGCTCCCGCTCCGGCGGCGTCCAGCCGCCCGCGCAGGTCCTCGATGATCTCGGCGACCTGGTGCGGGAGCATCCCGCCGTTCGTGTCGCACAGCACCAGCACCCCGGCGCCGGCCTCGTGGGCGGCGACCAGTACGGAGGTGGTGTAGTCGGCGTCGTGGAGGAAGCCGTCGAAGAAGTGCTCGGCGTCCACGAACACCTCCCGGCCCAGGCCCACCAGGTGCGCCACGGTGTCCCGCACCATGGCCAGGTTCTCCTCGGCGGTGGTGCGCAGCGCGCCGGTGACGTGGCGCAGGTCGGACTTCGCGACCAGGGTGATCGTCGGGGCGCCGGCGTCGACCAGCGCCGCGACCTGGGGGTCCTCGGTGACGTCGAGACCGGCCTTGCGGGTCGCGCCGAACGCCGCGAGCCGTGCGTGACGCAGCTCGAGCTCCCCCGCCGCACGGGTGAAGAACTCGGTGTCGCGGGGCACCGCACCGGGCCAGCCGCCCTCGATGTAGGTGACCCCGAGATCGTCCAGGTGGCGGGCGACGGCGAGCTTGTCGGCCACCGAGAGGGAGAGCCCCTCCTGCTGGGAGCCGTCGCGCAGCGTGGTGTCGTAGAGGTGGAATGCGGGGATGGGAGCTGTCGTCATCGGTGTCAGACCAGCCGCGTCAGCCAGCCGTGGCGGTCCGGGGTCCGGCCGTATTGGATGTCGGTCAGCTCGGTGCGCAGCGCGAGGGTGACCTCGCCGGAGCCGCCCTCCCCCACCGTCCAGCTGCCGCCGCGGGCGCGCAGCTCGCCGATCGGGTTGATGACCGCGGCGGTGCCTGCGGCGAACATCTCGGTGATCTCCCCGTCGGCGATCTGCGCCAGCACGTCGCTCATCACGAGCTGCTGCTCGACGACCTCGAGGCCGCGGTCGGCGGCCAGGCGCAGGATCGACTCGCGCGTGACGCCCTCGAGGATGGATCCGGTCAGCGACGGGGTGAGCAGGCGACCATCGGCGGTGACCACGAAGACGTTCATGCCCGAGAGCTCGTCGATGCTGGAGTGCGTCTCGGAGTCCAGGAACATGACCTCGTCGGCGCCGTTCTCCGCGGCCTCCCGCTTGGCCAGCAGCGACGAGGCGTAGTTGCCGCCGCACTTGGCGGCGCCGGTGCCTCCCGCCCCGGCACGCGCGTACTCGTCCGAGATCCACACCACCAGCGGCTGGACGCCGCGGGGGAAGTACGGGCCTGCGGGCGAGGCGATCACGTAGTAGTCCACGACGTGCGCAGCCCGCACGCCGAGGAACTCCTCGCTGGCGAACATGAACGGTCGCAGGTAGAGCGACTCCTCGCTGGTCGCCTCCGGCACCCACGGCTCGTCGGCCGCGGTGACCGCCGTGAGCGAGGCCAGGAAGTCCTCCACCGGAAGCTCCGGCAGCGCGAGCCGACGGGCCGAGCGCTGCATGCGCGCGGCGTTGCGCTCGGGCCGGAACGTCCACACCGAGCCGTCCGCGTGGCGGAAGGCCTTCAGCCCCTCGAAGATCTCCTGGCCGTAGTGCAGCACCGCCGCCGCGGGCGAGAGCTGCAGCGGGCCGAAGGGCACGATCTCCGCGCCGCCCCAGCCGTCCTCGACGGTCCAGCGGGCGTGCGCCATGAAATCCGTGTAGTGCCGGCCGAAGCCGGGGGCGGCCAGGATCCGGACGCGCTCGTCGTCGCCGATGCGGCGAGTGGTGCTGGTCTGGGTGAAGTCGAGCGCGCTCACGGGATCTCCTTGAATCGGGTGCGGGGTCAGTGTGACAGGGGCGGGCGCTCAGCGTCCGGCGATCGCGGCCACCAGGGCGTCACCGATCTGCGTGGTGCCGCGGGAGGCGAGCTCCTCGGAGCCGGCGCGGGCGGAGAGGTCGTTCTCCACCGCGGCGCGCACCGCCGCCGCCGGTTCGACGTGCCCCAGGTGGTCCAGCAGCAGGGCGACCGAGAGCACGGTGGCGGTGGGATCGGCGAGGTCCCTGCCCGCGATGTCGGGGGCCGAGCCGTGCACCGGCTCGAACATCGACGGGAAGGCGCCGGTGGGGTTGACGTTGCCGCTCGCGGCGAGCCCGATGCCGCCGCCGACTGCGGCGGCGAGGTCGGTGACGATGTCGCCGAAGAGGTTGTCGGTGACGATCACGTCGAAACGGGCCGGGTCCTGGACCAGGTAGATCATCATCGCGTCGACGTGCGCGTAGTCCACCTCGACATCGGGATGCTCGGCGCCGACCTGCTCGACGATGCGGCGGTAGAGGTGCCCGGCGTGGACCAGCACGTTGTGCTTGTGGACCAGGGTGAGCTTCCTGCGGCGCCGCTCGGCCTGCTCGAAGGCGTAGCGGACCACCCGCTCGACGCCGACGGCGGTGTTCAGGGACACCTCCGTGGCGACCTCGAGCTCGGTGCCGGTGCGCAGCGAGCCCCCGTTGCCGACGTACGGCCCCTCCGTGCCCTCGCGCACCACCACGAAGTCCATCTCCCCCGGCTCGGCCAGCGGCGAGGCGACGCCCGGGAACAGCCGGGTGGGGCGCAGGTTCACGAAGTGGTCGAAGCCGAACCGGAGCTTCAGGAGCAGTCCGCGCTCGAGCACGCCCGAGGGCACACCCGGGTCCCCGACCGCGCCCAGCAGGATGGCATCGTGCTCGGCCAGCGCCGCCATGTCCTCATCGGTGAGCGTCTCCCCGGTGCGGTGCCAGCGGCCCGCGCCCAGGTCGAAGTCGGTCGTCTCGACGGTGACGCCGATCGGCTCGAGCGCGGCCCGCAGGGCGCGCAGGCCCTGCGGGACGACCTCCTTGCCGATGCCGTCGCCCTCGATGACGGCCAGGCGCAGGGTGCTCGCGGTGGTGGTGGTCATGGAGTTCCTCCTCGACGAGGTGCAGGACGGGGATCAGTAGACGAGGTCGACGGCGTGGATGGACCGCGCATCGATGGCGGCGCCGAGCTCCTCGGCGAACTCGCGGTCGACGGACTCGTCGAGGTCCAGGACGACCAGCGCCTCGGCGCCGCGGGCGCTGCCGGCGCGGGAGACCTGCATGCCCGCGATGTTGATCCCGGCCTCGCCGAGGCGGAGCCCGTAGGTGCCGATCAGGCCCGGCCCGTCCTCGTAGCGGATGATCAGCAGGTG
>DATGUQ010000089.1:0-3747 GCA_035301145.1 Brachybacterium sp.
CTTCGTGCTGGACCGCACCGCGATCATCGGCCGTCGGCCCCGGGCCTCCCGTGTCAGCGGGAACGACGTGCCGCAGCTGATCACGGTGCCCAGCCCGCAGCAGGACATCTCCCGCTCGCACCTCGAGCTGCGGCTCGAGGGATGGCACGTCGTCGCGATCGACCTCGGCACCACCAACGGCACCACGCTGCACCGGGAGGGCTTCGAACCCGTCCGGCTGCGGCCCCGCGAAGGCGTGGTCCTCCACGACGGGGACCTCCTGGACCTCGGCGACGACGTGCACCTGACGTTCGGGGAGAGGGCATGAGCTCGAGACCGCCCTCCCGGCCGCCCCGGCTGCCCGGCTACGAGTACGAGCAGCTGCTGGGCTCCGGCGGCTTCGCCGACGTGTTCCTGTACCGCCAGTTCCGCCCGCAGAGGCGAGTGGCGATCAAGGTGCTGCTGTCCAACGTGCTCGACGACTCCGTACGACGCCTGTTCGACACCGAGGCCAACGTGATGGCGCAGATGTCGACGCATCCGTCGATCGTCACGATCCACCAGGCCGAGGTCTCCGACGATCACCGCCCGTACATCGTCATGGAGTACTGCCCACGGCCGAACTACGGGATGCGCTTCCGCAAGGAGCGGATCACCGTGGCCGAGGCGCTGCGGGTCGGGGTGCAGATCGCCGGCGCCGTCGAGACCGCGCACCGCGCGGGGATCCTCCACCGCGACATCAAACCGGCGAACATCCTGGTCACGGATTACAACCGGCCTGCGCTGACGGACTTCGGCATCTCCATCGCGGCCGGACAGGCGAACGATGTCGACGACTCCCAGGGCATGTCGATCCCCTGGTCGCCGCCCGAGTTCTTCGCGGATCCGCCGCGGGCCGACGTGCGCTCCGACGTGTTCTCACTGGCCGCGACGGTGTACTCGCTGCTGGCGGGCCAGACGCCCTTCGAACGGCGCGGACAGCGCAACACCGCCTCCGACCTCGTCCACCGCATCGCGACCGAGCCGCTGCGGCCCCTGGACCGGCCGGACGTGCCCGCAGAGCTGAACCGGGTGCTCTCGATCGCCATGGCGAAGGAGCAGACCGGACGGTACGACACCGCGCTCGCGTTCGGCCGCAGCCTGCAGCAGGTGGAGCTCTCGCTCTCCCTGCCCGTGACGCAGATGGACGTGCTCGACGACCGGACCGCCGGGACCTCGCACGGCGCCGAGGACGACGAGCTCGACATGCACACCAGGATCCGGAAGGTCGCCACCGTCGACCCGGAGTCCGCGGGCACCACCGGCGCCGGTGCCAGGCGCCGGCTGGACCCGTACGCGGGCGTCGCGCCGCCGCTGGGCCCGCACTCCGCACCCGGGCACTCGGCCCCTCCTGCGAGCCCCGGCGGTGCGGGCAGCGCAGCGGACTCGGCGGAGGCGACCGTGCTCCGCCCGGCCGGCAGCGCCCTCGGCCCCGCCACGGCCGCGGCGCCGCTCCCGGACGCGGCCGGGGCCCCGGAGCAGCACGAGTCCGTCTCGAGGATCCCGGCCTGGCCGTTCGTCACCCTCGCCGCGGTGCTCGTGGTGGTGTTCGGCGTGGGAGCGAGCCTCGGGGTGCGTCACTTCCTGGTCCCCGAACCGGAGCCGATCGCGACCTCGGACATCACCGCTCCCACCGCGAAACCGGATCCCCCCGGGGAGCCGACGGCCATCGAGATCCAGATCATCACCCCCGGTGAGGGCACGGACCCCGGGATGGTGAGGGTCACCTGGGAACCGCCGGAAGGGGTCACCCGGGACGATCATTACCAGGTGCGCTGGAAGGACGTGCCGGCCAACTACGCGGACGAGTTCGGGATCTGGCGGGACGTGTACGGCCGCAACTCGATCGCGATCCCGGTCCCGCCGCAGCTGCCCGAGCAGTGCGTCGAGGTGAGGACCGTCAATCCGAACGGCCTCGCCAGCGCCCCGGTCGAGTCCTGTCTGACGGTCGGGTGACGGGTACGGTGACCCATGAGCGACGAGTGTGACGACAGAGGGGGAGGGTTGACGATGGCGTCGACGATTTCGGTCGAGTTCTGCGGGGAGTGGTGGCGCGTCGAGGACGGCGAGGAGCTGACCATCGGGCGGGAGGCCGACCTCACCGTCGACGAGGACAACCCGTTCCTGCACCGGCGGTTCCTCACGATCGTCCAGGTCGAGTCGATGTGGTGGCTGGTCAACATCGGCTCCCGCCTGTCCGCCACGATCACCGACGGCTCCGGATCGATGCAGGCGTGGCTCGCGCCCGGGGCGCGGATCCCGCTGGTCTTCGACATCACCAAGGTGGTCTTCACCGCGGGCCCCACGACCTACGACCTCGAGATCCATGCGGATTCCCCGGAATTCGCGCGGATCGCCGGTCCGGATGACCCGGTGGGGGAGACGACGATGGGCTCGGTGCAGCTCACCCCGAGCCAGAAGCTGCTCATCCTCGCGCTCGCCGAGCCGATGCTGGTGCGGGAAGGGTCCGGGATGAGCGCCGTGCCCACGTCGGCACAGGCCGCGCAACGGCTGGGGTGGCAGCTGACGAAGTTCAACCGCAAGCTGGACAACGTCTGCGACAAGCTCGACCGGCTCGGGGTGCGCGGACTGCGCGGGGGCCCGGGCAAGCTCGCCAGCAACCGCCGGGCCCGCCTGGTCGAGCACGCGGTCTTCTCACGGCTGGTCACCGCCGACGACCTGCCTCTGCTGGAGCAGACGGAGGACGCGGACGAGGACTGACACCGTCGCCGCCCGCCCGGAGGACGCCCGGCTCCGGCGCATCACGACGACCACTGACGACCACGGACGGAACGGGCCGCCCCGCAGGGGCGCACCGGCAGGCGGGCGAGGCGCCCGCCAGGGGGAGGAGCACCGATGCGCATCAGGCTCACGCTGCGCAGGCCCGAGGATCGGCTGACCGATCTGGAGGTCACCGCCGATGCCACCGCGACGGTCGCGGACGTCGCCAACGCGCTCTACCAGGCCGATCCGCTGCGCGGTGAGGCCGAGGCGCCGGAGGGCCTGACCCTCCAGGTCCAGGACCCCGGTGCGGGTCCGGGCGCGAAGGGCGTGCGCTCGCTGGACCGGGAGGTCGACCTGATCCAGGCCGGGCTGCGCTCAGGCAGCATCGTCTCGATCGCCAGGTCCTCGACCGAGTACGCCACCCGGTCGGAGTCCCGCGGCGCGGCGGTGGCCCTGCTGCGCGTGCTCTCGGGTCCCGAGGCTGGCCGGGAGTTCCCGCTGCCGTCCGGCTCGAGCGTGGTGGGCCGGGAGGGCGATCTGGACATCAGGATCGCCGACCCGATGCTCTCCAAACGGCATGCCCGCATCAACGTCGGCGACTCGATCGAGATCGTCGACCTCCACTCCTCCAACGGCGTCGTGCTCGGCGGCGAGCAGGTCCAGCGGGCCGTGATCGGCCCCTCGGACACGGTGCTGATCGGGCAGACCACCTTCGCGGTCATCGCCCTGCACCGCCTCGGCGGCACCGCGCCGAGCTCCCCGGTGGTGGAGTTCAACCGCTCCCCGCGTGTGGTGCCCCGCTTCCCGTACCGTCCCCTGAAGGCGCCCACACCGCCCAAGGAGCCGCAGCCGCAGTTCTTCCCGATCTTCATGCTGTTCGCGCCCATCCTCATGGGCGGCTTCATGTTCTCGATGACCCGCAGCCCGTACTCGCTCATGTTCGTGTTCATGATGCCGATGATGGCCACGGCCGGGTACCTGAACCGCAAGTTCCAGCAGAAGAAG
>DATGUQ010000090.1:0-11756 GCA_035301145.1 Brachybacterium sp.
CGGGAGGCGGGTGTGGTGGCGGCGAGCGCGGGCAACCATGCCCAGGGCGTCGCGCAGGCGTGCCGCGCCCTCGGCATCCGCGGGCGCATCTACGTGCCCGGCACCACCCCCCGGCAGAAGCGCGATCGGATCACCGCGATCGGCGGCGATCTGGTCGAGCTGGTCCTGATCGGGGACACCTTCGACGATGCGGCGGAGGCCGCGGCCGACGACGCCGAGCGCACCGGCGCCACCCAGGTGCCGCCCTTCGACCATCCGCTGATCATGGCCGGTCAGGGCACTGTCGCTCTCGAGGCGGCGGAGCAGCTGCGCACCGAGCACGGCCGCGAGATGGGCACGATGGTGCTGCCGGTCGGCGGCGGCGGGCTGCTCGGCGGGTGCGGAGCCTGGCTGCGGGAGCGGAGCCCCGCGACCCGGATCGTCGGGGTCGAGCCCGCCGGAGCGGTGTCGATGGCCGCGGCGGTGCGCGCCGGCCGACCGGTCACCCTGCACGACCTGGATCGTTTCGTCGACGGTGCGGCGGTGCGTCGGGTGGGCGCCGGTCCGCTGCGGATGGTCCAGGCGATCGAGCCGGACCTGATCTCCGTCGAGGAGGGTGCGGTGTGCACCGAGATGCTGGCGCTGTACCAGGTCGAGGGGATCATCGCGGAACCGGCGGGAGCGCTGACCGCGACCGCGGTCGCCAACGGGGCGATCGAGCACCTCGGCCGGGCGGGGCTCGAGGCCGCCGGTCCCGAGGAGGCGACCGGCGACGTGGTGGTCGTGGTCTCCGGCGGCAACAACGACGTCTCGCGCTACAACGAGATCGTGGAGCGCTCCCTCGTCCACGAGGGCCTCAAGCACTACTTCCTGGTCACCTTCCCGCAGGAGCCGGGCGCGCTGCGCCGCTTCCTCGACCGGGTGCTGGGGCCGGACGACGACATCGTGCTGTTCGACTACATCAAGCGCAACAACCGTGAGGAGGGCCCGGCGCTGGTGGGCCTCGAGATCGGCGATCGAGGCGATCTCGAGCCGCTCATGGCGCGGATGGCGGCCTCCAACATGGCGATCGAGCGGGTGGATCCCGAGGACCCGATCTACCGGTACCTCACCTGAGGCCCGGCCCCACGGCCGGCCCTCGGCTCACTCCTCGGGGTAGGCCTCGACATCGGGCCGAACCTCGGCCGCACGCGCCTCGACGGCGGAGCGGACGATGTCGTCCAGGCCGTGCTCGGACTTCCAGCCCAGCGTGCGGGCGATGCGCTCCCCGGAGCAGATCAGCCGGGCCGGGTCCCCGGCACGGGCCTCACCGATCTCGGGCGTGATCTCGATGCCCTTCGCACGGGCGATCGCGTCGATCACCTCGAGCACGCTGGATCCCTCACCGGTCCCGACGTTGAAGGTGCGGTGCGGGCGCTCCTCGCCGCGCAGGTAGTCCAGCGCGGCGATGTGGGCGTGGGCGAGGTCGAGCACGTGCACGTAGTCACGGATGCAGGTGCCGTCGGGGGTGTCGTACTCGTCGCCGAACACCACGGGGGCCAGCCCCCGCTCGAGGCGGTCCAGCACGATCGGCACCAGGTTCATCACGGCGGTGTCGGCCAGCTCGGGCCAGCCGGCCCCGGCCACGTTGAAGTACCGCAGGGCGACGGTGCGCATGCCGTGAGCGCGCTCGGCGTCGGCCAGCATCCACTCCCCCACGTACTTGGTCGCGCCGTAGGGGTTGATGGGCTGCGGCGGGAGCTCCTCGGTGACCAGGTCGACGTCGGGCATGCCGTACACCGCCGCCGAGGACGAGAACACGACGTCGCGCACCTCCGCGCTCGCACAGGCGGCCAGCACGTTGGCGAGCCCGGCGATGTTGTCGTGCCAGTACATCTCGGGGTTCTCGACGGATTCGCCGACCTGCTTGTGGGCGGCGAAGTGGATCACCGAATCAGCACCCGCGGCGCGCATCCGGAAGGCGAGCTTCTCGCGCGCCTCCGGGAGGGTCACGTCGAGCTCGAACAGCTCCGCCCCCTCGGTGCGTCGGCGCAGGCCCGTGGAGAGGTCGTCGACCACGACCACCTCCTGCCCCTGTTCGAGCAGGAGTCGCACCACGTGCGATCCGATGTATCCGGCGCCACCGATCACGAGAGTCGTCATGGTGCGATCCTACCGGGCACGGCGCCGACTGCCGGGCACGGCGCCGACTCCCGGGCACCGCACAGACTGCCGGGCACGGCGCCGACTGCCAGCCGCACCGATCGACGCGGCCGGCAGCCGACGCGGCCGGACGCCGGCGTCGGTCCGTCGTGCCGCGTCAGCTCCAGGAGCTGGAGACGGGGCGTCCCTCGTTGTAGCCGGCCGCGCTCTGCAGGCCGATCACGGCCCGCTCCCGGAACTCGGCCGTGTCGGAGGCACCCGCATACGTGTACGAGGAGCGGACCCCGGCGGTGATCTCGTCGAGCAGGTCCTCGACCCCGCCGCGGCCCTCGGCGAGGTACATGCGCGAGGAGGAGATGCCCTCCTCGAACAGACCCTTGCGGGCGCGGGCGAAGGCGTCCTCGTGCGCGGTGCGGTGGGAGACCGCGCGCTTGGAGGCCATGCCGAAGGATTCCTTGTAGCGCCGTCCGCTCTCGTCCGTGCGCATCTGGCCGGGCGACTCGTAGGTGCCGGCGAACCAGGACCCGATCATCACGTTGGACGCGCCGGCGGCGAGCGCGAGCGCGACGTCCCGGGGATGGCGCACCCCGCCGTCGGCCCAGACGCTCCCGCCGAGCCGGCGGGCCTCGGCCGCGCACTCCATCACGGCGGAGAACTGGGGGCGGCCCACCCCGGTCATCATCCGGGTGGTGCACATGGCGCCCGGCCCGACGCCGACCTTGACGATGTCGGCTCCGGCCTCGATCAGCTCGCGCGTGCCCTCGGCGGTGACGATGTTGCCCGCCGCGAGCCGCACGTCCGTGCCCTCGCGGGGTCCGAGCACCCCGCGCGCGGTGCGCAGCGCCTCCATCATCCTGTCCTGGTGGCCGTGGGCGGTGTCGAGCACGATGACGTCGGCCCCGACCTCGACGAGCTCCCGCACCCGGGTGGCGACATCGGCGTTGACGCCGACGGCGACCGCGATGCGGAGCCGCCCCTCGGAGTCCGTGGCGGGCCGGTAGGTCGTCGAGCGCAGCACCCCGGTGGCGGTGAGGACGCCGCGCAGCACGCCGTCCTCGCCCACGACGACGGCGGCATCGTGATGGGTGGCGGCGATCCGGGCGTGCAGCTGTGCGGGATCCGCCATGAGATCCGCCGGGCGCAGCACGGGCACGTCCTCGCTGAGCACCTCGCCCACCTCGGAGAAGCTGTCCCGCCCCGCGATCTCCTCCGCCGAGACGGTGCCGAGGGGCCGCCGCTGCTCGTCGACCACCACGACGATGCCGTGGGGCCGCTTGGGCAGCAGGTCCGCGGCCTGGCCGAGGGTGCCGGAGGCGGTGAGGGTCAGCGGATGGTCGACCAGCAGGTCACGGGACTTCACCGAGCGCACGATCGAGTCGATCCGCTCCGAGGAGAGGTCCTGGGGGAGCACCGCGAGGCCGCCGCGGCGGGCCATCACCTCCGCCATGCGACGACCGGTCACGGCCGTCATGTTGGCGGCGATCAGCGGGATCGTGGTGCCCGAACCGTCGTCGCTGGCGAGATCGACGTCGAAGCGCGAGGTGACCGCCGAGCGGTTCGGGAGGAAGAAGCAGTCGTCGTACGTGAGATCGGTCGACGGGGTGTGGATCAGGTGCATGGCCCCAGGATACGGACCGGTCTGCGCGCCACCTCCACGAGCCCCTCACACGTCGCTGCATGACGCGGGGAGGTCGTGAATCTAGGATGGGGCGCATGACGGACCACTCCTCGGAATCTCGCCGCAGGCGCCGTCGGTCCGGCAGACACCAGCAGCCGGCCCGTCGACGTGCTTCCCCGCTGCCGCCGGACGAAGCGCGTCGGAACCGGGACGCCGCCTTCGGCGCGTCCGGTCGGAAGCGCACCTGGGTCGCGGGCGGCACCCCCTCCGCCCCCTCCGCCGACGGCCCGTCCGAGGACTCGTCGACGGAGCCTCGATCACGGACCTCCTCCCCCGGGGGCGAGGACGCCGACGCGCCCGGCGCGTCCGCCGGCTCCGAGCCGCGCGATGTCCGGCTCCCGCCGGGAGCGGACGAGCCCGCCGCCGAGCAGCCCGTGCCGCGCGCCCGCGGCCGGCGCGCCGCCTTCCCGCTCGATCAGCTCGCGGAGTCACCCGACACGCAGCCGGACGGAGCCGACAGCCCGGCGACCGCTCCCCGCGGCCGTCGGGCTGCCCTCCCCGTCGAGCAGTCCGGGGAGCAGGACGTATGGGCCTCGGCCTCCGCCGACAGCCCGGACCCGGCCGAGCCCGCACCATCGCACCCCGACCGCAGCCGCGCGGGCGCCGCAGCAGCCGCGACGACCGCGGCCGCCGGCGCAGAGACCGGTCGCGCGGAGTCCTCGGGCCCGGCACGCTCCGATCGTGGGCGGTCGGACTCCGGCTCCCTGCCGAAGGTCGCGTTCTGGACCGTGCTGACCTCGCTCCTTCCGGGTTCCGGCCTGGTCACCACGCGGATGCGCCGGCTGGGCTGGCTGCTGCTGGCGGTGCTCGCCCTCGCCCTGCTCGGAACCGGGGCGTTCCTGCTGCTGGGCGAACCGCTGCGCACCGGCATCATGTTGGCGTCGAAGCGCGGCGTACTGATCGGGGCGATGATCGTCGTCGGCGTGGTGGGGCTCGTGTGGGCCCTGCAGATCGTGCTGGCGAACCTCGCCCACACCACCCGCGAGCGGCTCGCCGGTGCGAAGCGCTATCTGGCTCTGGCCCTGGCCGCGCTGATGGTGGTGGCCGTGGCCGTGCCCGCGACGCGCGGCGTCCAGTCGCTGTGGGCGCTGCAGGGCCTCGTCGGCTCCCGCACCGTGTTCGGCGGCGGCGAGGGCGGTGACCATCCCTTCACCTCGGGCGAGGATCCGTGGGCGGACGCCGGGCGGGTCAACATCATGCTGCTGGGGCAGGACGCCGGCGCGGACCGCACGGGCACGAGGCCGGACACCATCATGGTCGCCTCGATCGACACCGCCAGCGGCCGCACGGCCCTGTTCTCCATCCCCCGCAACCTCGAGAACGTCCAGTTCCCCGAGGGCACCCCGGCCGCCGAGGAGTTCCCGGACGGTTTCGACTACTTCGGGCCGAACCAGAACCTCATCAACGCGGTCTGGACCTGGGCGGAGGATCGCCCGGACCTGTTCCCGGACGATCCCAACCCCGGTCTGACCGCGACGACGTGGGCCGTCGAGGAGACCCTCGGGCTCGACATGGACTACTACGCGATGGTGAACCTGCAGGGCTTCGAGGACCTGGTCAACGCGCTCGGCGGTGTGGACATGGTGGTCGAGCGTCGGATCCCGATCGGTGGCGGTGCTGCGGAGATCGACGGGTACATCGAGCCCGGGCAGCAGAAGCTCGACGGCTACCACGCCCTGTGGTACGCGCGCTCCCGGGAGGGGTCCAACGACTTCAACCGCATGTGCCGCCAGCAGCGGATCGTGCGCGCGGTGACCGAGGAGGCGGATCCGACCACCCTCGCGCTCTCGATCCCCGGCCTGGTCAACGCCACCGAGGACAACATCCAAACGGACATCCCGGTGAAGAACCTGGACGCCTTCATGGACCTCGCGCTGCGGATCAAGGACGCCGGGTTCACGTCCTACCCCATCACGCAGGACGTCACCTTCAGCGGCAACCCCGACTACGAGTACCTCGAGGAGTGGGTGCAGGCCTCGATCGAGGACTCGATGGCGCAGGAGGAGCCGGAGTCCGTGCTGGGCGAGACCGAGCCGGGCTCCACCGAGCCCGCCGACACCGGAGCACCTCCCGAGGAGGAGGACAGCAGCGGGGCGGAGGAGACCCCAGAGGACTCGGGCCCGGCCACGGAGGACGAGAGCTCGACGCCGTCGGACGGCGCCGGGTCCGGCGAGGAGTCCTCCCCGGCCCCGGAGATCGAGCAGGACCCGCTGAAGTCCTGCCTCCCGGGCGCCGAGGAGACCGGGGAGTGAGCTGAGCCCGCGGCCCCGCACAGCGCGGGGCCCCGGCGTCAGTGCACCAGCTGCAGCAGCGCGTTCTCGATCAGCTCCGGCATCGCCGGATGGATCCAGTACTGGGTGGCGGCGATGTCCCGCGCCGTCTGCCCGGTGCTCATCGCCTGGATCAGCTGCTGGATGAGCGTGGTGGCCTCCGGACCGACCAGGTGCGCGCCGAGGATCTCGGTGGTCTCCGCATCGGCGACGAGCTTCGCGAAGCCGGTGGTGTCCTCCATCGCCCACCCGTACGCGATCGAGGCGTACTCCTGGACGGCGACCTCCACCTGGCGGCCGCTGCGGCGGGCCGTCTCCTCGTCCATCCCCACCCAGGCGACCTGCGGATGCGTGAACACGCCGCTGGGCACGGGCATGGTGTCGCTGCGGCGCAGCTGCTCGGGGTGGAGGATGTTGTGGCGCACGATCCGCTGCTCATGGTTGGCGACGTGCTTGAGCTGGTGGGCGCTGGAGAGGTCGCCGAAGGCCCACAGCCCCTCGAGCACCTCCCCGCCGCCGCGCACACGCTGGTGCGCATCGACCTCGACCCTGCCGTCCACGGCGGTGTCGATCCCTGCGGCGGAGACGTCCAGCAGGTCCGAGTTGGGGCGTCGGCCGACGGCGACCAGCAACTCCTCGGCCCGGACCAGCACGTCTGCGCCGTCCTGCTCGCCGCGCAGCTCGATCCCCTCGGCGGTGCGGCGCACGGACGTGGTGGACAGACCCTTCTCCAGCCGGAGCCGCCCGCCGAGGATCTCGGTGAGCCGGGCGGAGACGTCGGCGTCGGCGGCGCTGAGCACCTGCTGCGAGCGGGCGATGAGGGTGACCTCGACGCCGAGGGAGGCGAAGATGTGCGCCATCTCCACCGCGATCACGCCGGAGCCGAGGATCGCGAGCGAGGCCGGCAGACGGTCGATGCGCATGATGGTGTCGGAGGTGTGCGGTGCCGCCTCGGCCAGCCCGTCGATGGGCGGCAGCACGGGGCGGGAGCCGGCGCCGAGCACGATGGTGTCGGCACTGATCCGCTGCTGCGTCCCGTCGTTCCCGGTCACCTCCAGGAGCTTCGGCCCCACGAACCGGGCGGTGCCGCGCAGCAGGGTGAGGTTCGCGTTGTCCTCGTGGTCGCGGCGGTACTCCTCGCCGCCCATGGAGATCGCGTCGATCCGCCCGAAGATGCGGTCGCGGATCGCCGGCCAGTCCACGTGCCGCAGCTGTTCGGTGAGGCCGAAGCGGGTGGCCTCGGCCGGCGTGTGCGCGAGCTCCGCGGTGTGCACGAACATCTTCGTCGGGATGCAGCCGACGTTGATGCAGGTCCCTCCGAAGACGTGGTCGGGGCCTACACCGCGGTCGATCTGCACGATGCGGCGATCGGCGAACTCGGGGCCCGGGAAGGAGTTGGCGGAACCGGAGCCGATCAGGGCGATGTCGAAATGCGTCGTCTCGTTCACCTGTTCAGGCTAGCCGCCCCGTGAGGCTGATGGCAGAATGTCGCGGGCGGGCGTGACCTGCGCCGCTGCCCCCTACCATGGAGCCCTCCGATGCCCGCCACCGCCCATCCGGCCGACGTCCACGACCTCATCCGGGTGCGCGGTGCCCGGGAGAACAACCTCCGCGACATCTCCCTCGACATCCCCAAGCGCCGCCTGACCGTCTTCACCGGGGTCTCCGGTTCGGGCAAGAGCTCGCTGGTGTTCGGCACGATCGCCGCCGAGTCGCAGCGGATGATCAACGAGACCTACAGCTCCTTCGTCCAGGGGTTCATGCCCCAGCTGGCCCGGCCCGATGTCGATTCGCTGGAGGGGCTGACCACCGCGATCATCGTGGATCAGGAGCGGATGGGGGCGAACGTCCGCTCGACGGTCGGCACCGTCACCGATGCGAACGCGCACCTGCGCAGCCTGTTCTCCGAGCTCGCCGAGCCGCACGTCGGCGGACCGGGCGCCTACTCCTTCAACGTCCCCAGCGTGACCGCCTCCGGTGCGATGACCGTGCAGAAGGGAGCGAGGACCATCGCCGAGAAGGCGACCTTCTCCCGGGTGGGCGGGATGTGCCCGCGCTGCGAGGGCATGGGGCAGGTGACCGACCTGGACCTCACCGAGCTGTACGACGAGGACCTCTCGCTCCAGGAGGGCCCGTTCCGGGTGCCCGGCTACTCGGCCGGCGGCTGGTACGAGAAGCTGTTCGCCTCCTCCGGGTTCTTCCCCGTCGACACGCCGATCCGCTCCTTCACCAAGCGTCAGCTCCACGACTTCCTGTACAAGGAGCCGACCAAGGTGCGGATCGACGGGGCGAACATGACCTATGAGGGGCTGATCCCGAAGATCCAGAAGTCGATGCTGTCCAAGGACCGCGACTCGATGCAGCCCCACATCAGGGCGTTCGTGGACCGGGCGGTGACCTTCATCGTCTGCCCCGACTGCGAGGGCACCCGCCTGGCCGAGCATGCGCGCACCTCGCTGATCGACGGCCGCTCGATCGCCGACGTCTGCGCGATGCAGATCTCCGACCTCGCCGGCTGGGTCTCTCGGCTGCGCCGGGAGCACACCTCCGCCCGGGTCGCCCCGCTGCTGAAGAACCTCTCGGCGCTGCTGGACTCCTTCACCGGGATCGGGCTGGGCTACCTGTCCCTGGACCGCCCCTCGGGCACCCTCTCCGGCGGCGAGTCGCAGCGCACCCGCATGATCCGGCACCTGGGCTCGGCGCTGACGGACGTCACCTACGTCTTCGACGAGCCGACGATCGGGTTGCACCCCCACGACATCGCCACCATGAACTCCCTGCTCGAGGACCTGCGGGACAAGGGCAACACGGTGCTGGTGGTCGAGCACAAACCCGAGACGATCGCGATCGCCGACCACGTCGTCGACCTCGGCCCGCGGGCCGGCGCCGACGGCGGGACGGTGCAGTACGAGGGGGACCTGGCCGGGCTGCGCGCCTCGGGCACCCTCACCGGCACCCACCTGGACCGGACCGTCTCGCTCAAGGACACCCTCCGCACACCCACCGGGACGCTCGAGATCCGCGGCGCCGACCGGCACAACCTCCGGTCGGTGGACGTGGACATCCCGCTCGGCGTGCTGACCGTGGTCACCGGGGTGGCCGGGTCCGGCAAGAGCTCGCTCGTGCACGGCTCGATGCCGAAGGACGCCGGGGCGGTGGTGGTCGACCAGACCGCGATCCGCGGCTCCCGGCGCTCGAACCCCGCGACCTACACCGGCCTGCTGGAACCGATCCGCAAGGCCTTCGCGAAGGCGAACGGCGTCAAGCCCGCCCTGTTCTCGAACAACTCCGAAGGCGCCTGCCCGGTCTGCAAGGGCGCCGGGACGATCTACACCGAGCTCGGCTTCATGGAGACCGTCGCGACACCCTGTGAGGAGTGCGAGGGCCGCAGGTTCCGCGCCGACGTGCTCGAGCACCGCTTCGGCGGGAAGGACATCGCCGAGGTGCTCTCCCTCTCCGTCGCCCGGGCACGGGAGCTGTTCTCCGCCGCAGGGACGACGGTGCCGGCCGCCGCGAAGCTGCTGGGGCACCTGGAGGACGTGGGGCTGGGATACCTCACCATCGGTCAGCCGCTGACCACGCTCTCCGGCGGCGAGCGCCAGCGCCTCAAGCTCGCCACCCACATGGGGGACTCGGGCGGCGTCTACGTGCTCGACGAGCCCACCACCGGTCTGCACCTGGCAGATGTCGACCAGCTGCTCGCCCTGCTCGATCGTCTCGTGGACTCCGGGAAGACGGTGATCGTCATCGAGCACCACCAGGCGGTGATGGCCCATGCCGACCATCTGCTCGATCTCGGCCCGGGCGCGGGGGCCGACGGCGGCCGGGTCGTCTTCCAGGGCTCGCCCGCCGAGCTGGTCGAGGATGCCTCGACCCTCACCGGGGAGCACCTGAGGCAGTACGTGCGCGCCTGAGGCGTCGCGTCGCAGCGGGCGCACGTACCCTGGCGGCTGTGTCCCGACCCGTTCCCTCCGCCCTGCTCCCCTGGCTCGACAGCCTGCGCTGCCCGCACTGCGCGGAGCGCATCGCGCTCGAGGAGCGGACCCTGCGCTGCGGGCGCGGGCACTCCTTCGACCTCGCCCGTGCGGGCTATGCTCCGCTGCTGGCCGGCACCTCCCCCACCAGTGGGGACGACGACGCCATGGCGCGGGCGCGGGACCGCTTCCTGGCCACCGGCGCCTACGCCCCGCTGCGGGAGGCGATCGCGGACAGCGCGCCGCCGAGCGGTCGGTGCATCCTCGACATCGGCTGCGGCACCGGCTACTACCTCGCGGGCGTGCTCGCGCAGCGCCAGGACGCCCGCGGTCTCGGCGTCGACACGTCGGTGCGGGCCCTGCGCTTCGCCGCCCGGGCCCATGAGCGGGCTGCGGCGGCGAGCTGGGACGTGTTCTCCCGCTTCCCCCTCGCCGACGGGTCGACGGACCTGGTGCTGGACGTGTTCGCCCCTCGGAACCCTGAGGAGTTCGCGCGCGTGCTCGCCCCCGGCGGCCATCTGCTGGTGGCGCGCCCCGCCCCCGATCATCTGGACCAGCTGCGCGCGGCGGTGCCCGGGATGGTGGGGGTGGACCCCCGCAAGGAGGAGCGGCTGCACGAGACGCTGGATCCCCTGTTCACCACCGTGGGCACCGCACCGGTGCGCTTCGAGGCGGCTCTCGATGCCGCTGCGGCACGCGACCTGGTGGCGATGACCCCGAGCGCCCGTCACGTGGACGAGCAGGAGCTGCGCGCGCTGCTGACCGGGACGTCGGAGGTCACCGTCTCGGTGGTGGTGAGCCTGCACCGTCGCCGCTGAGCGGAGGCTCGCCCGTCGGCGTCTCGGCGAGCTGCTCCGCGCTCGCCTAGGCTGGTGACTCCGAGTCACGACCAGGGAAGAGGGAGCACCCGTGGCCGATCGCCGCTGCGTATTCATCGATTTCGACGGCACCTTCGCGCATCGCGGCGTGGCCCCGCGGGCGCATGCGGAGGCCGTCCACCGGGCGCGGCGCAACGGGCACGTGGTGCTGCTGTGCACCGGGCGCCCGAACTCGATCATCGCCCCCGAGGTCGCCGCCCTGTTCGACGGCGTGGTGGCCTCTGCGGGCGGCTGGATCCGGGTCGGGGACGATGTGCTGAAGGATCAGCGGTTCCCCGAGCAGCTGGGCCGCCGCGCGGTCGAGGTGCTGCAGCGCCACGGCATCCCCTTCAGCCTCGAGACCCCCGAGGCGCTGCTGTGCACACCCCGCTCGGCGCGGGAGCTGCACGCCCGCGTGCGCCCGCCCCTGCCGGAGGACGGCGTGGGCAACGGCCTGCAGGATCTCCTCGACGCGATCGCCCTGCCCGAGGACCTGGCCTCCGCCTCGTTCGCGAAGATCTCCCTGTGGGGCTCCCCGATCCGGGTCGAGCAGCTCGCCGCCGAGATCGGACCGGAGGTCGGTGCCCTGCCCAACTCCATCACCGACGACACGAGCTCCGGGGAGCTGCATCTGCTCTCGGTCGACAAGGCCGACGGCGTCCGGGAGGTGGCCCGGCACCTGGGCGTAGACCTGGCCTCCACGGTGGGGATCGGTGACGGCATGAACGATCTGGGGATGCTGCGCGCCACCGGCACCGCGATCGCCGTCGACGGTGCGCCGGATGCGGTCCTCGAGGCGGCCGGCGGGGTGAGCGTCCCGGGACCGCAGGACCACGGCGTCGTCACCGCCTTCGCG
>DATGUQ010000091.1:0-5324 GCA_035301145.1 Brachybacterium sp.
GACTTCGCCGCCTTCCGCGAGATCGCCGACGAGGTCGGGGCGGCGCTCTGGGTGGACATGGCGCACTTCGCGGGCCTGGTCGCCGCGGGCCTGCACCCCAGCCCGGTCCCCTATGCGGACGTCGTCTCCACCACGATCCACAAGACCATCGGAGGGCCCCGGTCGGGCATGATCCTGTGCAAGGAGAAGTGGGCCAAGAAGATCGACTCCGCCGTCTTCCCCGGCCAGCAGGGCGGCCCGCTGATGCATGTCATCGCCGCCAAGGCCGTGGCGCTCAAGCTCGCCGGCACCGACGAATTCACGGACCGGCAGGCCCGCACCCTCGAGGGCGCGAGGATCCTCGCCGACCGCCTCCAGGCCGAGGACGCGAAGGCGGCCGGCGTCAAGGTGATCTCCGGCGGCACCGACGTGCACCTGGTGCTCGTGGACCTGGTGGACAGCGAGCTCGACGGGCAGCAGGCCGAGGACCGCCTCCACGAGGTCGGCATCACCGTCAACCGCAACGCCGTCCCGAACGATCCCCGACCGCCGCGCGTCACCTCCGGCCTGCGCATCGGCACCCCGGCGCTCGCCACGCGCGGCTTCGGCGCGGAGGAGTTCACCGAGGTCGCCGACATCATCGCGCTCGCGCTGACCGGCGACACCGACCTCGCCTCGCTGCGTGCCCGCACCGAGGCGCTGGCCGCCAAGGCCCCGCTGTACCCCGAGCTGCAGCAGTACTGAGCCTCGCCGTGGGGCCCGGCACGCCGGGCCGGGCCCCACACCCGTCCCCGCTACGCCCCACCATCCCCTCAGGAGCGCCATGACTGCCCAGACCCTCGACGGCAAGGCCACCGCGAAGACCATCAAGCAGGAGCTCGCCGAGCGGGTGAGCCGACTCCTCGAGGCCGGCCACGAGCGTCCGGGCCTGGCGACGGTGCTGGTCGGCGACGATCCCGGCAGCGCCGCCTACGTGCGCGGCAAGCATCGCGACAGCGAGCGGGTGGGCCTGACCTCCATCCAGAAGCATCTGCCCGCCGACGCCGCCCAGGCCGACGTCGAAGCGCTGGTCGACGAGCTGAACCAGGATCCGGCCTGCACCGGCTACATCGTGCAGCTGCCCCTGCCGGAGCAGATCGACACCGATGCGATCCTCGAGCGGATCGATCCCGCCAAGGACGCCGACGGGCTGCACCCGATGAACCTGGGCCGTCTGGTGCTCAACGCCAACAAGCCCATCCACACCCCGCTGCCCTGCACGCCGCGCGCCGTGATCGAGCTGGCCGAGCGCCACGGACTCGACTTCCGCGGCAAGGACGTCGTGGTCGTCGGCCGCGGCATCACCGTGGGCCGCTCCATCGGCGCGCTGCTCACCCGGCGCGAGTACAACGCGACCGTCACCCTGTGCCACACCGGCACCGCCGATCTGCCCGCCCAGCTGCGCCGCGCGGACGTGATCGTCGCCGCCGCAGGTGCCGCGCACCTGGTCCGCGCCGAGGACGTCAAGCCCGGTGCGGTGGTGTTCGACGTCGGCGTCTCCCGCCGCGAGGACCCCGCAGGCGGCAGGGCCACCCTGGTGGGCGACGTCGACCCGGCGGTCGCGGAGGTCGCCGGATGGCTCAGCCCCAACCCCGGCGGCGTCGGGCCGATGACCCGTGCGCTGCTGCTGAAGAACGTCGTCGAAGCGGCCGAGCGCGCCGCAGGAATCGAGGAGCCCGCGTGACCTTCACCCTGGCCACCGTCAACGTCAACGGCCTGCGGGCCGCCGCCCGCAAGGGGATGGGCGACTGGCTCGCCGCCACCCCCGCCGACGTCGTCACGCTGCAGGAGGTGCGCGCCCCCGAGGAGCTGCTCGCCGATCTGATGGGCGAGGAATGGACCATCGTGGGGGAGGCCTCGCAGCTCAAGGGACGCGCCGGCGTCGCGATCGCCGCCCGCACCTCGCTGGAGCGGATCGACCTCGAGGGCGTGCGCCGCGGGCTGCCCGGCCTCACGGCCGACGCGCACACCGGCCGCTGGCTCGAGGCGGACCTCGAGGACCCGCTCGGCGACGGCACCACGATGACGGTCATCTCCTGCTACATGCACTCGGGCAACACCGAGAAGCCGCAGACCATGACCGACAAGTACGAGTTCCTCGACGTCATGATGGAGCACCTCGAGACGCTGCGGGCCGATGGACGCCACGTGCTGCTCACCGGGGACATCAACATCGCCCACACCGAGTGGGACATCAAGAACTGGAAGGGCAACCTGAAGTCCGCCGGGTTCCTGCCCGAGGAGCGCGCCTACCTCGACCGGCTCACCCAGGAGCTGGGATGGGTGGACGTCCACCGCACCCGCCACGGCGACGGCCCCGGCCCGTACACCTGGTGGTCGCAGCGCGGCAAGGCCTTCGACAACGACGCCGGCTGGCGGATCGACTACCAGCTGGCCACCCCGGAGCTCGCCGCCCGCGCGGGCTCCGCCCAGGTGGACCGCGCTCCCAGCTACGACACGCGCTGGTCCGACCACGCGCCGCTGGTGATCGACTACTCCTGAGCCACGGGCGGGCTCGCCGACGGTGCTATCCTCGCCCCGTCAGGCGGGCCCGCGACGGGGCCGCGACCGGTGCTCTCACAAGGGGCACGAATCCCCGGGCGGCCCTGGGGCGAGACATATGCGGACTGCACCGCTGCGTTCGGATATCTCTCGGAAGGACCCCATGGCCATCGTCTCCACCCACGTCGCCCGCACCCTCGCCCAGCACGTCCACGAGGTGTTCGGCCTCATGGGCAACGGCAACGCCCACTTCCTCGACGCCCTCCTGCGCGAGACGGACGCGACCTTCACCGCCGTCCGCCACGAGGCCGGGGCCGTCGTCGCGGCCGATGCGCACTTCCGCACCTCGGGACGGATCGCCGCGGCGACCACCACCTACGGGGCCGGCTTCACCAACACGCTGACGGCGCTCGCGGAGGCCGCCCAGGCACGCACCCCGCTGGTCCTCGTGGTGGGGGACG
Source organism: Brachybacterium sp. (assembly GCA_035301145.1). Taxonomy (GTDB): domain Bacteria; phylum Actinomycetota; class Actinomycetes; order Actinomycetales; family Dermabacteraceae; genus Brachybacterium. The sequence goes on from DATGUQ010000091.1 coordinate 2,982, forward strand.
AGCCCACCTCCGGACCCCGGCCCTGGGACGTGGACCAGATCGCGCTGAGCGCCGCGGTCGGGGCCCGCACCTACACCGTGGGCCGGATCGACGCCGCGGCGGCCACGGTCACCGCGATCGAGCACGCCCTGGCCTACCGTGTGCCGGTGGTGCTGGCGATCCCGTACGACGTCGCACAGCTCGACATCGGGGAGGTCCCCACGGTCCCCGGCCCCGGCCGCCCCGAGCCGCTGGCCCCCACCGCTGACTTCACCTGTGCCGCGATACAGCGCCTGGCGAGGGATCTCGCAGGCGCCGAGCGTCCGCTGCTGTTGGCGGGCCGGGGCGCCTGGCTGGCCGGGGCGGGCCCCGCCCTCGGCACGCTCGCGGAGGCGGCCGGGGCCCTCACCGCCACCACCGCCCTGGGACGGGGGATCTTCCCGCAGGACCGCTACGACCTCGGCGTCGCCGGCGGCTTCGGCGGTCCCGGCGCGATGGCCACGGTGCGGGAAGCGGATGTCGCCCTGGTGGTCGGCGCCGAGCTCAACCAGTTCACGATGCGCTTCGGCGAGCTGTTCCACCCGGACACCACGGTGTGGCAGATCGACACCGCCCTCGCCGCGACCCATGCCCGCGTGGGCGGCTTCGTGCGCTCCGACGCCCGGCTGGGCGTCGAGGCGGTCACCGAGGCGCTCGCAGATCGGGAACGGCCCGGGGCTCCCTGGCGGGAGCGCGTGGACGCTCCGCGGCTGCGCGCCCACGCCGTCGGCGACGAGTTCGCCGAGGACGGACGGCTCGATCCCCGCGCCGTCGCCGCCCGCCTTGCCGAGCTGCTGCCCGAGGAGCGCGTAGTGGTCTCCGACGGCGGGCACTTCATCGCCTGGGCCAACATGTACTGGCCCATCGCCGATCCCCACCGGATGGCCATGGTCGGCACCGCCTTCCAGTCGATCGGACTGGGCTGGCCCAGCGTGCCCGGCGCCGCCCGCGCCGATCCGGCCTCCACCATCGTGCTGACCACCGGCGACGGGGGCGGGGCGATGGCCCTCGCCGACCTCGAATCGGCCGTGCGCACCGCCGGGGGCCGCGGGATCGCCGTGGTGTGGAACGACGCCGCCTACGGCGCGGAGGTGAACCTCTACGGGCTCAAGGGCCTGGTGCGCGACCCCATGCTGATCCCGGAGATGGACTTCGCCGCCCTCGGCGCGGCGGCCGGAGCAGAGGGCGTCGTCGTGCGCTCGCTCGCGGACCTCGACCGGCTGCGCAGCTGGTCCGAGCAGCCGGTCGAGGAACGACCCTTCCTGGTGCTGGACCTGCGGATCTCCGGCACCGTCATCGCGCCGTACCAGCACGAGGTCATCCGCGTGAACTCCTGAGGCGGGCACGGCCCTCGCCGGCCATGCCTTCGCCGGTCCGGCCCGGACGGCGAGAGGCCCCGCCCGGATGCTCTCCGGTCGGGGCCTCGCGCGGGCAGGTGGAGCCGGTCAGACGCGACCGGTGATCACGGCCTGCTTCACCTCGGCGATCGCCTTGGTCACCTGGATGCCGCGGGGGCACGCCTCGGTGCAGTTGAAGGTGGTGCGGCAGCGCCACACCCCCTCCTTGGAGTTCAGGATCTCCAGGCGCTGCTCGCCGGCGTCGTCGCGGGAGTCGAAGATGAAGCGGTGCGCGTTGACGATCGCGGCCGGGCCGAAGTACTGCCCGTCGGTCCAGAACACCGGGCACGAGGAGGTGCAGGCGGCGCACAGGATGCACTTGGTGGTGTCGTCGAAGCGCTCCCGCTGCTCGGCGGACTGCAGGCGCTCCCGGCTCGGCTCCTGCCCACCGGCGACCAGGAACGGCATGACCTCGCGGTAGGAGTCGAAGAACGGCTCCATGTCGACGATCAGGTCCTTCTCGACCGGCAGGCCCTTGATCGGCTCGACGGTGATCGGCTTGTTGATGTCGAGATCCTTGAGCAGGGTCTTGCAGGCCAGACGGTTGCGGCCGTTGATCCGCATCGCGTCCGAGCCGCAGATGCCGTGCGCGCAGGAGCGGCGGAAGGTCAGCGACCCGTCCACGTGCCACTTGATCTCGTGGAGGGCGTCGAGCACACGGTCGGTGCCGTGCATCGTGACGGTGAAGTCCTCCCAGCGGGCGCCCTTCTCGCTGTCGGGGTCGAAGCGCGAGATGCGCAGCGTGACCTGGAACGAGGGGATCTCCTCCGCACCGCCCTCGGCCTGGGGCTTCTCAGCGACGGCAGTCATCAGAACGTACGCTCCTTCGGCTCGTAACGGGTGATCACGACGGGCTTGGTGCCCATCCGGATCGAAGTGCCCTCGAGGCCCTCCTCACCCGGGAGGGTGCGGTAGGCCATGGTGTGCG
>DATGUQ010000092.1:0-4697 GCA_035301145.1 Brachybacterium sp.
GTCCAGGTGGTGGTGCCGTCGGGTTCACGGACCGGGTCGATGCGCCCGGCGGTCTTGAGGTCGTGGTGCCCCCAGTGCAATCGGTGGAGGTTGTCGAGGCTGGTGGGGCCTCCCCGGGCGGGGTGCGCGTGGTCGAACTCCTCGATGTGGTCGTTCTCCGCGTCATCGCTGGTGCCCTTGGTGCATCCGGGGACGGCGCAGCGGGGAGTGGTGAGCCGCAGGTGCTCGACCATCTCGGGAGTGGGCCGATAGCGCTGGGCGGGGAGCTCGAGGAACCCACCGGTGAGCGGGTGGGTGAAGACCCGGTGCCACACGGGCTCGGCCTCGGCGAGTTTGCGGGCCATCGCCGCCGGCAGCGGGGTCACGCCGTCGTAGGTGGCGGGGGTGTCGTCCAGCCCCATCATCGTCAGGACGGGGACGACGATGTTGATGCGGTGGCGCGGTGCCGGCACCTCGACCCCGGCGGTGTCGAGCAGGGTGCGGTGGATGATCGCGTAGCGCAGCGCGGCCTGGGACATGGCGCTGCCGTCGCGGGCCACGTCCCCGTCGAGGTCGAACGGGATCGGGGCGCCCCTGTCGAGGGCGCGACGCTGCTGGGCCTGGACCGCCTTCGCCGCGTTGTCGAGCCGACGGGCGAGGCCGAGGATCTCGGGGATCGGCCCGGTGATGCAGAGGCGTGCGATGCCGTCGTCGCGCCCGCTGGACTCGACGGCGACGTCCCGGGAGTGCTCCGGGCAGTGGCGCGGCTCCTCGCGCTCGAGCCAGGAGGTCAGCTGTCGCAGCTCGTCGCGGAACCTGTCCGCGGGGATGGAGGCGAGGTCCCACTCGGCGATGTGCTCATCGGCCTTGGAGCGTTGGAACGGGGTGAGGTCCCGCAGCGAGCGCAGCATCCTGCGATGCCAGTCAGTCGGCATGTCACCGTCGGCGAGGCGCTCGAAGGTGCGCGGCATCTCGGCGACGGCGATGTGCGCGTCACGGATCCTGAGCGAGGCGGCATCGGTGGTGGTGCGCAGGGCGATCGCGACCGCCAGGCTGTGCTCCTCGCGATCATCCGAGAGGTCCGGGTTCTCGTGGTCGATCCAGAACGGGACGAGGTCGAGCAGTTGGCGGGCGTGCCGGCGGGAGTCCTCGCGCTCGGCTTCCATCATGCGCGCGACCGTGGTGGCGTCGCGGCTGCCCGGTTCGAGCTTCCCTCGTGCGGTCAAGGAGTCGACGGTCAGCGGGGTGCGGGCACGGACCTGGGAGCGCGGAGGGCCGGGGCGATCGGCGCGACGATGCGCTGTCGCGGTCATCGGCTCCACCCCCTCGTCGGATCACTGCTCATGTGTGCGCGACGAATTCTCGACCAGCGGAAGATGCGCCGGGAACCGCTCATTGAACGCGTCGCCATTTCTTAGGTAGAGAATATCGCCTCACATGCGCCGACGACAAGACGCCACAGCAGATGGGGACGGATTTGTGGATAACTACGACTGGGGAGGAACGGTCGATTCCTTCCACCGCTTCTCCCACATTCGATCCACATTTCCGAGGCGATCTTGACACTGTCAGCATTCGTATTCCGCAGCATCGGTGTCATCGCCCCGTCTCCTGCCCTCAGCGCTCCCGCAGAGCGAGCACCCACCGGTCGACGGTGCGCTCGGCGTCTGCCGGATGGCGTTCGACCTCGCCGGTCGGCCGGGCGCCGAGACCGCGGGCGAGGGCGCGCGAGGGGTGGTTCGTCGGGGCGATGCGCAGCACGAGCTCGCGGATCCGCGCGTCGGCCCGAGCATGCTCCACGAGCGTCGCCGCCAGGGCGTGACCGTGCCCCCTGCCCCGATGCCGGCCGAGGAGCCAGTAGGTCATCGCCGCCTGACCGCGCTCGAGGCCGGGGTCGACGAGGTGCAGCCCGCCGCCGCCCAGGAGCGTGCCCGACCCGGTGGGCCCGGCGGCCTCTCCCCCGTCGACCGCCGCGAACTCCCGGACCGGTCCGTCGGAACGCCAACGTGCCGCCCGCGCGAGGAAGGCATCGAGGCTCTCGCGGGTCCATCGCTGCCCCACGATCTCCTCGGCGAGCCGGTGGTCCTGCCCGGCGAGGATCGCCTCGGCATGCTCGGGCCCGAGGCGCTCGAGGCGGATCATCCCGCCGGGGACGGTGACGGGCGCGCGGTCACGCCGGTCCGCCGCCGCTCTCCCCCGCGAGCGCGGCGCGCACCGAGGCGAGGATCTCCACGTCGCGTGCGCCGCGGGCCCGGGCGGCGGCGATCGGACCGGCGAACAGGGCCGCGAGCCCCGCATCGACCGGACCGCCGGCCTCGCGCTGGGCGGCTTCCGCCAGCCTGCGGGCCTCCGCCGCCGCTCCCGGGGCGATGGTCGTGCCGGCGCCCCGCCGGGTGACGATGATCCGCGACTCCTCGAGGAGCTTGTAAGCGCGGGCCACGGTGCCGGCGGCGAGGCCGAGGTCGGCGGCATGGGTGCGGATCGCGGGCAGCTTGTCGCCCGGCGTCAGCTCGCCGGTGCGGACCTGCTCGATGATCTCGCGGCGCACCTGCTCGTAAGGAGGCTGTGGAGAGGACATGGCGACCACGATAGAGCGTGAGGGAGCAGTGGAGGATCCGCGCAGGCCGTGTCCCCTCCCCGCCCCTGGCGCTCCCTGCCCCGTAGCATCGGGGCGTGCTCCAGGAACCGCTCTCCCCCACCCGCCGCACGCCCCCGGCCGCTCTGCTCGCCGTACTGCTCGGGATGCTCGGGATGCTCGTCCTGGCGGGAGCCCCGGCGGCTTCGGCCGACGACCCCGACGATCCGACGGACCCCGTGCGCCTCGTGATCGCCACGGCCGGGCTCACCTGGGATGACATCGACCCCGGGACCACGCCGCATCTGCAGTGCCTCGCGGACCGCTCCGGTGCCGGGGCGATGAACACCACCTCGACCAGCGTGGTGTCCACGAAGCGGCAGGGCCTGGAGACGCTGCGTTCCGGGTACCGGGGCCTGGCGGAGGAGGCGCCGCGCACCAGCGGCATCCCCACCCCGGCGACGGACCAGTGGGAGCAGCTCGAGACCCCGGTGAGCACGATCGAGCTCGCCGGCGATGACAGCCCCGACGACGCCGCAGACGTCGCCTCCGCCCTCGAGGACGGAGGGATCGTCGAGGTCATCGCGCCCTCCGTGACCCAGGGCGACGGCGCCGTGCGGTCGCAGCAGCTCGCGTCCCTCGACGCGTCCGTCGGCGCGGTCCTCGACGAGCTCGGCGGCTGCGAGGCCGCGGACCTCCCCCGCACGCTGCTCGTCTCCGTCGCGGCCACCGATCCGGAGCATCCGGGAGCCGCCGAGCAGCCGGGCGCGGTCGCCTCGCGCACGGCGGGCCTGCAGGTCGCGCTCGACACGGCCTTCCCTGGTCAGGCGCTCACCAGCGGCGCCACGAAGCAGACCGGGGTGGTGGTGCTCACCGACGTGCTGCCCACGATCCTCGACTCGCACGATGCGCGCGCCGACGGACTGATCCCCGGGCAGCCGTTCCGGGGCACCGACCACGGGGACCCGCAGCAGCTGGCGCTGGACCGGTCGCAGGCCGCGGCGCAGGTCGATGCCGCGACCGTCCCCGCGCTCGGCTCCTGGTTCGTGCTCGGAGCGGCCGGGATCGTGATCCTGCTGGTCCCGGCGCTGGCGCGGCGTCCGCGGCTCGCCGCCGTCGGGCGTGCCCTCGCCGCGATCGGTCCGCTCCCCCTCTCGGTGGCCCTGTTCGCCTCGCTGGTGCCATGGTGGCGGGCCGAGCATCCCACCCTGGCGCTGACCGGGGTGATCTGGGCGGGCTGCGCGCTGCTGTCGGCGGTGGTGCTCACCGGTCCCTGGCGGCATCACCGGCTGGGCCCGACGGGAGTCTCTGCGGCGCTGATCGCGCTGCTGATCCTGGGCGAGTCCGCGACCGGGTCGCGGTTCCAGCTGTCCTCGCCGTTGGGGGCGCAGCCGATCTCCGGCGGGCGCTTCTACGGGCTCTCGAACCATCTGTTCGGGATGGTGCTGGCGGCGACGCTGATGGCGCTGCTGTGCCTGTTCGCGGTGGTGCGCACGCCGCGCACGCGGACCGTGTGGGCGGTGGTCGTCGGGGCGCTGGTCGCGATCGTGTGCGTCGCCCCGTCGATGGGGGCGGACTTCGGGTCCATGCTCGCCACCATCCCGACGTTCGGGCTGCTGGCGCTGCTGGTCTCCGGGATCCGGCCGCGGCCGTGGCACGTGCTCGTGCTCGGGGCGGGCGGTGCTGCCGCAGTGCTCGCGGTGTCCTTCCTGGACTGGCTGCGTCCGGCCGAGGACCGCACCCACCTGGGACGCTTCATCGACGAGCTGCTCAGCGGAGAGCTGATCTCCGTGGTGGTGCGCAAGCTCGCCCAGAACATCGCGATGACCACCGGGTATCCGGCGCTCGCGGTGGTGATGGGCGTGGCGGTGCTCGCCTCGGTGGCGATCCTCATGCCGCGCCACCTGCGCCTGCACCGTCTGGCGGCGCTGGACGCCGAGCACCCGGCGTCCTACCCGGTGCGGATCGCCCTGGTCGCGGGTGCGTGGATCGGCTACGCGGTCAACGACACCGGGCCGGTGCTGATCGCGGCGATGTTCGGGATCTGGCTGTGCCACCTGCCGGTGGTGCTGCCCGCGCCGCCGAGGACGGGTGCGCCGGGGCGCTAGTCGTTCTCCGCCTCCACGGCGGCGTGCACCACCAG
>DATGUQ010000093.1:0-8303 GCA_035301145.1 Brachybacterium sp.
GTCGAAGACGACATGGTGCGGGCTGCTGGATTGCTCTGGGACTGATTTGGGACTACTAGCTGAGTTTGGCATTTCAGCAGGTAGAAACCCCCAGGTGAGCAGGTGTATGCCATGTTCGATCCTGCACTATCCACCTCCGGAGCAGAAGGTCGTAGGTTCGAATCCTGTCGCGGGCACCGAAAGAATCCCCGGTCAGCGGCCTGTGAGGCCGGCTGACCGGGGATTCCTCGTTGTTGCGCCGATGCGCGCGCCCGCGCCGCGTCGGGGCGGCGCGGGATCGGGCCTCTCAGCTCTGCTCGCGCCGCAGCTCCAGCACCCGTCGCAGCAGCTCCCGAGCGGCCGCGGGGTCCTGGACCCGCAGGCCCGCGGCCGTGTCGCCGCCGCCCACCTTCACGCCCACGTCATCGCTGCCGAGCTGCGCGAAGACGGACTCGTCGGTGACGTCGTCGCCCAGGTACAGCCAGGCATCGGCGGCGCTCGCCCGGGACAGGGCCTCGATCGCCGCTCCCTTCGACGTGTGCACCACCGCGAACTCCACGACCTCCTTGCCCGGGGTGACCGTGACGTCCGGCAGGGTGGTGGCGTACTCGAGCGCCGAGTCGGTGGCGTTGTGCCCGCCACGGCCCTTGGCGTTGCGCGTGTGCAGCACTGCGGCCGTCGGCTTCGTCTCGACCTCCGTACCGGGGTGGGCGCGAGCGATCCGCCGCAGCGTGTTGGTGATCTCGGCGAGCTGGGCCTCCTTCTGCGGGGTCATGCTCAGCGAGGACTTGTCCAGCACCTCGGCCTGCATCCAGGGCGGGAGCGCCCCGACCTCCGCGCCGTGCGAGCCGACCAGCACCACCGAGCTGGGCATCTCCGTGTGGGAGTCGAGATCGGCCAGGGCCCGGCCGGAGACCAGCGCGACGGCGACGCCCGGGAGATCGGCGAGCTCGCGCAGGGCGGCGAGGGCCTCCCGATCGGGCTCGACCGCGTCGCGATCGGCGGTGATCGGAGCCAGGACGCCGTCGAAGTCGGTGGCGATCAGCAGACGGGGCACCTCCGTGAACCGCTGCAGCGCCTCGTCGAGCTCCGCCGGATCGCTCGTGGCGTCCCCGGTGAGGCGGACGAGCTGCGTGGGCTCCTCCTCCGGCATCCCCGACGCGGTGAGGCTCTCGAGGAACTGGTGCGCCCAGGACTGCACGTCGTGCTCCATCACCTGATGGCGCAGCGAGCGCATGGCCTCCTCCTGCTCCTCGGGCGGCATGGCCAGCGACCGCAGGATCGCGGCCTTGAGCTCGTCGATGTCGTGCGGGTTCACCAGCACGGCGGCGCGCAGCTCATCGGCCGCCCCGGCGAACTCGCTGAGCACGAGCACGCCGTGCTGGTCCGCACGGGAGGCGACGTACTCCTTGGCCACCAGGTTCATGCCGTCGCGCAGCGCCGTCACCAGCACCACGTCGGCTGCCATGAACAGCGCCGTCATCTCGCGCCGGTCGAAGGAATGGTGCTGATAGGACACGGCCGGCCGCCCCAGCGGCGCATGTTCGCCGTTGATCCGTCCCACGGTCAGCTCGACCTCGTCGCGCAGCTGCCGGTACGCCTCCACCCGCTCCCGCGACGGCGTGGCGATCTGGATCATCACCGTGTCCTCCGGATCGATCGAGCCGTCGTCCAGCAGCTCGCCCCAGGCCTTGAGCCGGTGACGGATCCCCTTGGTGTAGTCCAGTCGGTCGGCACCCAGCACGATCTTCTCCGGATCGCCGAGGTCCCGGCGCAGCTGGACCGCGCGCTCACGGATCTCGGGATCCTCGGTCAGGGCCGAGACGGCGGAGGAGTCGATGGAGATCGGGAAGGTCTCCACCTGGACCTCCCGCACCGGAGCGGCACCGATCCCGGGCACCGAGATCGTCTTGCCGTCCACGTGATGGCCCAGCAGCTTCCGCACCGCGGCGAGGAAGTTGAGCGAATCGCTCTCGCGCTGGAAGCCGATCAGATCGGCGCCGAGCAGACCGCGCAGGATGGAGTTGCGCTTGGGCAGCTGGGAGAACAGCTCGACCGGAGGGAACGGGATGTGGTTGAAGAACCCGATCCGCACATCGCTGCGGCGGTCGCGGATCATCCGCGGCACCAGCTGCAGCTGGTAGTCGTGCACCCAGATGGTCCCGCCCGCGGACGCGACCGGGGCGGCGGCCGCAGCGAACCGGCGATTCGCCGACAGGTAGGAGTCCCACCAGCCGCGATGGTACTCCGGATCGACGATGACGTCGTGGTAGAGCGGCCAGAGGGTCGCGTTCGAGTAGCCCTCGTAGTACCGCTCGATGTCCCGCTGGTCGAGCCTCACCGGGTACAGGCTCATCCCGTCCGCCTCGAAGGGGTCGGGAGCCTCGCCGGGGGAGCCGGCCCATCCCACCCAGGCCCCGGAGTCGATGGTGCGCATCACCGACTCCATCGCGGTCACCAGGCCGCCGGGGCTGGTGACCCATTCGGTGGCACCGTCGGGGAGGGTGCGGGAATCCACCGGCAGCCGATTGGCGACGACCACCAGCTCGTGCTCGCCGGGACGGTCCTGGACCGAGGATGAAGTGGGCACCGGGTCTCCTTCGCGCAGAATCGATCTCGGAGGCGAGGGAGCGAACGGGGAGCCCCGGAGGGGGTCGTGCCGCGGCTCCCGCGCCGACGCCACGAGAATACCAAGTGCGATCGGTCACCCGCGGGACCGTCGGCCGGGGCTCATCCTGTCTGAACTGCAGGTCTGACCTGTGCGGACCGTGCCCGACCGGGCGGACGGCACACACCCGCCGCACGGTTCGCAGGCCGGACGCTCGTGCGGGGACAGCGCCCGGGCACCTAGCCTCGGGGGGCGCCGACGGCGCGAGCCGCCAGTGGAGGACGTGGCGGCGGGACGGTCCGAGACCAGGAGCAGACATGCGCGCCCACGAGGCCGGAGCCCTACACGGCAACGACGCAGCCCCCACCTGGCTGCCCTACCCCCAGGACGTCAACCATCTCATCGACGGGCTGTGGTCGAGGAACACCTCGCGCAACGCCGCCGGAGCCGTCGAGATCGCCGGCGTGGACGTGCATCGCATCGCCGAGGAGGTCGGCACCCCGGCCTTCGTGCTCGACGAGGACGACTTCCGCCACCGTGCCCGCGCCTTCCGGGACGCCTTCGCCGAGGCGTTCGAGGCGCACCGGGGCGCGGACGTCTACTACGCGGGCAAGGCCTTCCTGTGCGGGGCCGTCGCGCGCTGGGTCGAGGAGGACGGTCTGGGCCTGGACGTGTGCACGGGAGGCGAGCTCGCCGTCGCGCTGCGCGCCGAGTTCCCGCCCGAACGCATCGCCCTGCACGGGAACAACAAGTCCGAGGCGGAGATCCGTCGCGCGCTCGAGGCCGGGGTCGGGCGGATCGTCATCGACTCCCTCGACGAGATCGCGCTCGTCGAGGACCTCGCCGCTCGGCTCGGGCTGCACGCCCCCGTGATGCTGCGCGTGACCACCGGCGTGGAGGCCCACACCCACGAGTTCATCGCGACCGCGCACGAGGACCAGAAGTTCGGTCTCTCCCTCACCGGCGGCACAGCGTTCGAGGCGGTGCGCCGCGTGCTGGAGGCCGAGCACCTGGACCTGCTGGGCCTGCACTCCCACATCGGCTCCCAGATCTTCGACACCGGCGGATTCGAGGTCGCCGCCCGACGTCTCCTCGAGCTGGTGGCGCGGGTCCGCGACGAACTCGGGCGCACGATCGACCAGCTCGACCTGGGCGGTGGCTTCGGCGTCATGTACAACACCCAGCACACCCCGGCCGCGCCCGAGCAGCTCGCCGCCGGGATCGCACGGATCGTGGCCGCCCAGTGCCATGAGCTCGAGCTCGCGGTGCCCCACGTGTCCTTCGAACCCGGCCGCGCCATCGCCGGGCCCTCGACCCAGACCGTGTACTCCGTGGGCACGGTCAAGGACGTGCGGCTGGGCGGCCCCCACCACCGCGTCTACGTGTCCGTGGACGGCGGGATGAGCGACAACGTGCGCACCGCGCTGTACGACGCCGACTACTCCTGCCTGCTCACCGGGAGGGTCTCCGACGCCGCGCCCGAGGTGGTGCGCGTGGTCGGCAAGCACTGCGAGAGCGGCGACATCGTGGTCAAGGACGAGTACCTCCCCGCCGACGTGGAGCGCGGCGACCTGATCTCGGTGCCCGTCACCGGGGCCTACTGCTACTCCCTGGCCTCCAACTACAACCACGTGCCCAGGCCGCCCGTGGTCGCCGTGCGCGACGGCGAGATCCGCACCCTCATCCGCCGCGAGACCGAGGACGACCTCCTCGCCCTCGACCTCGGCTGAGCGGCGCACGGCCGACCCGGCTCGCCCGCGTCGCATTCGTTCACGTCAGGACACATGGCGGGGTGGTCCTCGGTTAGAGTTCGAGAGCCCGCCCCGCCCCGCCCGTCGGACCTTGTGGAAGGACCCCTGCGCACATGTCACAGCCCGTTCCCGGCAGCAGCCCCGCACCCGGGGAGCACGCCTCCCTCGCGACGCTGCCCGCCCTCCGCGTCGCGGTCCTCGGTGCCGGCACCGTCGGCGGTGAGGTGCTGCGGCTGCTGTCCCAGCAGTCCGCCGAGCTCGCCCACCGCGTCGGCGGCCGCCTCGAGGTGACCGGCGTGGCCGTGCGGGACGCGGCACGGGACCGCGGCGAGCACGTGCCCGCCGAGCTGCTCACCGAGGACGCCGCCGCACTGGTGCGTGAGGCGGACCTGGTGATCGAGCTGATGGGCGGGATCGAGCCCGCACGCACCCTGCTGCTGGACGCCATGGCGCACGGCGCCAGCGTGGTCACCGCCAACAAGGCGCTGCTGGCCCAGGACGGCGCGGCCCTGTACGAAGCGGCGGATGCCCACGGGGTGGACCTCCACTTCGAGGCCGCCGTCGCCGGTGCGATCCCGCTGGTGCGCCCGGTGCGCGAGTCCCTCGCCGGGGACCGGATCCAGCGGGTGCTGGGCATCGTCAACGGCACCACGAACTACATCCTCGATGCGATGACCCGCACCGGTGCGAGCTTCGAGGACGCGCTGGCCACCGCCCAGCAGCTCGGATACGCCGAAGCCGATCCGACGGCCGACGTGGAGGGCCACGACGCGGCGGCCAAGGCCTCGATCCTGGCCTCGCTCGCCTTCCACAGCCGGGTGCGGTTGGCCGATGTGCACTGCGAGGGCATCACGTCGGTCTCCGCCCAGGACATCGCCGCCGCCGCGAGGATGGGCCGCACCATCAAGCTGCTCTCGATCGTCGAACGGATCGAGGAGGAGAACGGCGAACGGATCTCCGCTCGCGTGTATCCCGCGCTGATCCCGGAGGAGCATCCGCTGGCCTCGGTCTCCGAGGCGTACAACGCCGTGTTCATCGAGGCGGACGCTGCCGGCTCGCTGATGTTCTACGGTCAGGGTGCCGGCGGCGCGCCGACCGCCTCCGCCGTGCTCGGCGACGTGGTCTCCGCCGCACGCGCCCGCGTGCACGGAGGGCTGGGCCCGCGGGAGTCGCGGTACGCGGAGCTCGAATCGATCCCGCTCGAGGAGCTGCGCAGCGCCTTCTACGTCTCGCTCACCGTGGAGGACCGTCCCGGCGTGCTCGCCGAGATCGCCGGCACCCTGTCCGGCTACGGGATCTCCATCTCGACCATCCACCAGGAGCTGCTCGAGCAGGAGGAGGCGGAGCCCGGTCCGCTCCGCGCGCACATCGGCATCAGCACGCACCGTGCGCTGGAGTCGGCGATGACCGCGTCGCTGGATGTGTTCTCCTCCACTGCCACGGTGCTGAGCATCGATTCCGTCCTGCGCATCGAAGGAGAATGACCACATGGCACACCAGTGGCGCGGCGTCCTCGCCGAGTATCGAGAGCACCTCCCGTTCGCGCAGGACGACACCCTGCTGACGCTCGGGGAGGGCGGCACCCCGCTGGTGCCCGCCCCCGCCCTGTCCGCGGCGGTGGGCGCCGATGTGCACGTCAAGGTCGAGGGCATGAACCCGACCGGGTCGTTCAAGGACCGCGGCATGGTCTCGGCCATGTCGAAGGCGTTGGGCGACGGCGCGACCGCCGTTGTGTGCGCCTCGACCGGAAACACCAGCGCCTCGGCCGCGGCCTACGCCACGGCGGCGGGCCTGACCTGCGCCGTGCTGCTGCCGCAGGGGAAGATCGCGGCCGGCAAGCTCGCCCAGGCGGTGGTCCACGGAGCGAAGCTGATCCAGGTCGACGGCAACTTCGACGACTGCCTCGAGATCGCCCGCAAACTCGACGCGGAGCACCCGATCGAGCTGGTCAACTCCGTCAACCCCTACCGGCTGCAGGGGCAGAAGACCGCCGCCTTCGAGGTGAGCGACGCCCTGGGGAGGGCACCGGACATCCATGTCCTCCCGGTCGGCAACGCCGGGAACATCTCCGCCTACTGGATGGGGTACCGGGAGTACCGCGAGGCGGGCGTCACCGACTCGCTGCCGAGGATGTGGGGTTTCCAGGCCGCCGGCGCCGCGCCCTTCGTGGCCGGTCACCCGATCACGGACCCCGAGACGGTCGCGACCGCCATCCGGATCGGTGCCCCCGCCTCCTGGCACCTCGCGGTCGAGGCGCGCGACGACTCGGGCGGCCTCATCGACGCGGTCAGCGATCAGCAGATCCTCGACGCACAGAAGATGCTCGCCGCCGAGGTCGGCATCTTCGTCGAGCCCGCCTCGGCGGCCGGCGTGGCGGGCCTGCTGCAGCAGTCGGAGAGGGGACTGGTCCCGGCCGGCGCGACGATCGCGATCACCGTCACCGGCAACGGCCTCAAGGACATCGACACCGCGATGGGACAGCACGATCTCACGCCCACCGTGGTCCCGGCGGACATCGCTGCGGCGGCGGAGGCCATCGGCCTGTGAGGATCCAGAACACCCGGGTCTCCGTGAGCGTCCCGGCGACCTCCGCGAACCTCGGCCCGGGCTTCGACGCGCTCGGCCTCGCCCTGGACCTCTGCGACGACCTGAGCGTCGAGGCGACCACCGGCGCGGTCGAGATCACCGTCGACGGGGAGGGCGCCGACTCGGTGTCCACCGGCGAGGACCACCTCGTGGTACGCGCCCTGCGCCGCGGCCTCGATCACGCCGGCGCCCCGCAGACGGGGCTGCGGCTGCAGGCCACGAACCGCATCCCGCACGGGCGAGGACTGGGCTCGAGCGCCGCGGCCACCCTCGCCGGACTGCTGTTGGCGCGAGGGATGATCTCCGATCCGCAGGCGCTCGACGACCGCACCGTGCTGCAGCTGGCCGCGGAGTTCGAAGGGCATCCCGACAACGCCGCTCCGGCGCTGCTCGGCGGGGTGGCGCTGTCCTGGATGCAGGGTGCCGACGCACGCGCCGTCCCGCTGCGTGTCGCGGAGGGCGCGCTGCGCCCCGTGGTGCTGCTGCCCACCGCCACCCTGTCCACCGACACGGCACGGGGGCTGCTGCCCGAGGAGGTCCCGTACTCGGAGGCGATCTTCAACGCCTCCCGCTCCGCCCTGCTCGTCCACGCGCTCGCCGATGCGCCGGAGCTCCTGCTGGAGGCCACGGAGGATCGCCTGCACCAGGATCGCCGCGCGCCGAGCATGCCCGAGAGCGTCGAACTGATGCGGGTGCTGCGCCGGGAGGGCCATCCCTCGGTGGTCTCCGGCGCGGGACCGGCCGTGCTCGTCATGGCCGGCCGACGGGCCGAGCTGGCGCCGCTGGTGCGCCGCTTCGTCCGTGATCCGTCCGCGTGGCGGATCGCCGAGGTGGCGCTGCGGACGCTCGCCTCCGCGCCTGTGATAGGTTGACCCTGCGTCCAGGCGCCATCGCACGACGCTGAACCCTGCAGCAGGTCCCTGCGGATGCTGTGTGCAGAACTCCGCGTTCCGATGTGCTCCCTGATCGAGCGCCCCGCACGGCCCCGGCGCATCATCCTTGACACGCCATGCAGGCTCGTGCATCGCCGTTGGCGCACCCCGAATCACACCGGCAGGCCCCCGAGGATGCCTTGCATCGTGGGGGATAGCCCTGTGCGGACCTGTCGCGACAGCACCCGGAGACGTGACGTTCCCGGTGCCGTGCGACACCCAGACCAGCAGAGAGCCGACGAGATCGGCTCGACAGGAAGGAACCCGGGTGAACGACACCACCTCCGGCGCAGACCTCGCGGCGAAGAAGCTCCCCGAGCTGCAGGCCATCGCGGTCGAGCGCGGCATCAAGGGAGCCCGACGCCTGCGCAAGAGCGAGCTGATCGAGGCGATCCGCGGGGGCGGGACGCCCTCGCCCGCCGCTGCGGACGCGCCGGCCGCAGCTCC
>DATGUQ010000094.1:0-4496 GCA_035301145.1 Brachybacterium sp.
CGGCGAGGTGGCAGTGCTGGTGGGCCCCTCCGGCTCCGGCAAGTCCACCCTGCTGCGCTGCATCAACCAGCTCGAGGAGCCCAGCGCCGGGCGCGTCCTCATCGACGGCGAGGTGCAGGGGTACCGGCCCGACGCCCTGCCGGACGGCCGCTGGCAGAAGCTCACCAGCAAGGAGATCGCCGCCCAGCGCTCCCGCATCGGCATGGTCTTCCAGCGCTTCCACCTCTTCCCGCATCTCACCGCGCTCGGCAACGTGATGGAGGCCCCGGTCCAGGTGCGCGGCCTGCCGAAGGCCGCGGCGGAGGCGACCTCGCGCGAGCTGCTGGAGCGGGTGGGCCTGGCGGACCGCGCCGACCACTACCCCTCGGAGCTCTCCGGCGGGCAGCAGCAGCGCGTCGCCATCGCCCGGGCACTCGCGATGGACCCCGAGCTGATGCTCTTCGACGAGCCCACCAGCGCCCTGGACCCCGAGCTGGTCTCGGAGGTGCTCGCGGTGCTCAAGGACCTCGCGGCCGACGGCATGACCATGGTCGTCGTCACCCACGAGATGGGCTTCGCCCGCGAGGTCGCCGACCAGGTGGTGTTCATGGACGAGGGCCGCATCATCGAGCGCGGCACCCCCGAGCAGCTCATCGACCACCCGGAGTCCGACCGCCTGAAGGACTTCCTCGCCTCGGTGCTGTGAGGGCAGACGCCGGCCCACCACCACTTTCCTGCCGCCCCTCCACCAGCCCTGCCACCCGTTTCCTGCCGCCCCGCCGCCGGCCCTGCCACCACTTTCCTGCTGCCGGCGTGAGTTGAACGGCTATAGGGCGTTCAACTCACACAGGAGGCAGGAATCTGGTGGTGGCCCGGAGGCAGGAATCTGGTGGTGGCCCGGAGGCAGGAATCTGGTGGTGGCATGGGCGGGGACGCCGAGACGCCGCAGGGCACCCGTCTCATCGGGCGCGCTGCGGCGTACGGGGGCGGGTCATGCTGCGGGGATCTCGAACTCCCCGCGGAACTCCGGCACGGTCTCGTCCTCGCCCAGGATCTCCAGCTCGGGCCGCACGTACGCTCCCTTGATGGTGTCCCCGGTGGTCTCGAGGTAGATCGGGATGTACCCGGTGGCCTCGCCGTCTCGGCGCGACTGGCCGTCGAAGTACTCGTAGCCGGCCTCGATCAGCTCGTCGTCGGCGCTGGCCGCGTAGTTGACCTCCTCGCCGTCGTCCTCGAGGACGAAGTCCCGCTCGCTGATGACGCCGCCGTAGACGTCACCGGGCGTGACCGCGACCTCGAGGTAGATCATCTCTCCGTCGGGGTTGTCCGAGGCCATGTAGTACTCGGTCGGGTTGTCGCGCACCGCGGAGACGACGGTGATCACGTCACCGGTCTCCTCGTCGGTGAGCTCCGTGCCGATCTCGACCACGGCCGCCTCCGAGCCGTCGTCGCTCTGCGCGGCGTCGTCCGAGTCCTCCGCCTCGTCGTCCGAGTCCTCGGTGCCGTCGTCGGTCTCGGTGTCGTCGACCTCGTCGGCGTCCTCGGCGCCGTCGGCCGCATCCTCTTCGGCGGCGTCGTCCTCCTCGGCGGCGTCGTCCGCGGCGCCCTCCTCCTCGGTGACGGAGGTGCCGTCCCCCTCAACCGCTTCGTCGGAGGGGGCCTCCTCGCTGCCACCGCACGCGCTCAGCGCGAGCATGGCGGCGGCCGCCAGGATGGTGCCTCGGGTGAAGATCGTCCTAGACATGATGTCCTCCTCGTGTCGTCGTCTCCTCAACGTAACCGCAGGTCAGGAACATGGCGATGGGGAGAGGTACCCATGCAGGACTCCCCATGCAGGACTCCCCATGCAGGAGTACCCATCGAGCTGTCCCCTGGAGCGATCCCGATCTGCGCCGACGAGCGGTGCCTCGGAACGACTCCGTCGGCGAACGTCTGACGGTCAGGCGGGTGTCAGCTGCTCCACCTTGCGCCGACCGAAGCGACCGACCTCGTCGATGGTCGCGAGGATGTCCTGCTGCGTCCGCTCCCAGTGGTGCCAGACCTGGTCGTAGCTCACGCGCAGCACCTGCAGCCCGTGGCGGAGCGCCCGCAGGTCCCGGCGCCGATCCCGGCCGAATGCGCTCTCGTCGCTGTGGTGCGCGCGGCCGTCGATCTCCAGGAAGAGCCCGCCGACGTAGGCGTCCACGTACCCGACGCCCTCCACGTACACCTGCTGCTCGACCCGGAAACCCCGGCGGCGCAGCCAGCGCACGACCCGCGTCTCGGTGCCGGAGTCGCTCGCTGAGGAGAGCGGGCCGATGCGGGAGCGGCAGTTACGGGGTGAATCGTCGAAAATCTGCTGCACCTCGGACGGCGCCAGCAGACCCCGCTCCATCGCGGACTCGAGCAGGATCGCGGCCGTCTCCCCGTCGCAGCAGCGCACCGCGTGACGCAGCGCGAGCGGGAGCGAGGCGACCGCATCGGGTTCGCGCCGGGACCGATCGCTCGGGGCGTGCCGTCTCATGGGCGGAGGCGGGGAGCCACCGGTCCCGGCACGGCGGACGTGCAGGACTCCCGGTTCGGAGGCGGCGCCCTCAGGGATCCACAGACCGTGGAGCCGTGCCGCGTCCACGCAGGTGAGGCGGAAACCGGCCGCCAGGGCGCGGACCACGTCCGGATCAGCGGTGGGCAGTGCGTACCAGCCGTGGGCGATCCGGCGCAGCTCCCCGCGCTCGAGGGCTGCCCGGAGCGTCCATGGTGTGAACCCGAGCGCGGACAGGTCGCCGCGCCGCGCGACGCCGAGCTGCTCCGGCCCCAGGCGCAGCGTGCCCCGTGGGCGGCGCGGACGGCGGGGACGGCGTGCGCTCGCCGGGAGGATCAGGGTGCTGGGGCCGTACATGCCCCGAGTCTGGGCGCGGACGGGGTGGAGCCGGGGCCGGGTTGCCGTCGTTGTGGACAGCAGGGCTCTGGGGAGGAAAGGTCCACCACCGGGAAAGTGCCGTATGCGTGAGTTGAACGGCGTATGAGTGTTCAACTCACGTATACGTCAGGAATCTGGTGGCCGCGCCGGGCGCGCCGGGTCGGGGGCGCGCCAGGCCGGGGCAAAGCTGGTGCTGGTGCTGGTGCTGGTGCTGGTGCTGGTGCTGGTGCTGGTGCCTCACCACTCCAGGATCTGCCAGCGCTTCTTCTTCGCCACCGCGTACAGGCCCAGGTCGGGGGCGACCGCCGCCGGGGTGCCCACCAGGTCGAGCCAGGCCGCGTCCGCGTGGGAGTCGCCGTAGCCGTAGGACTCCTTGAGGTCGGCGCCGTGCTGGTCGGCGTACTTGCGCAGCCAGTTCGCGCGGGCCTCGTCGACCAGCGGGGGAGTGGCGAGGAAACCGGTCATGACACCGTTCTCGTCCTCGTCCATGTGGGTGGCGATGACCTCGTCGAACAGGTCCGCGAGCGGCTCGACCAGCACATCCAGCGCACCGGAGACCAGTACGGTGCGGTGACCGGCGGCGCGGTGGCGCTCGATGGTCTCGAGCGCCTCGGGGCGGATCGAGGCCCGGATGCGCCGCCCGGCCTCGCCCTGCATCAGCGCCCGCAGGTCCTCGCTGCGGTACCCCTTGTACCGGCGGTTGACCAGGCGGATCAGCTCCGAGCGGTC
This sequence comes from Brachybacterium sp., assembly GCA_035301145.1. Classification (GTDB taxonomy): domain Bacteria; phylum Actinomycetota; class Actinomycetes; order Actinomycetales; family Dermabacteraceae; genus Brachybacterium. The sequence goes on from DATGUQ010000094.1 coordinate 3,608, forward strand.
GCGCTTGTCGGCACGCAGGTAGCCGGGCACGGCCGCGAGCAGACCGCCGACCTCCGCGGGCCAGGTGCGGCGCGGCCGGGTCGCCCGGACCACGGCGAAGTACTGCTGGACGATGTTCGTGGCCAGCACCGTGCCGTCGAGGTCGAACACGGCCAGGGCGTCGGTCGACTCCTTCAGCGCGGGGGCGGGGCGCGAGGCGCGCTTCCGCTGGGCGGACTTCGCCCGGGAGTACGCCTTGGTCAGCTCGGTGACGGCGGGCAGGTGCTGCGTCTGGAAGTAGTCCTTCCACACGATCTCGGTGATGTCGAAGTCGTGGGTGGCGAGGAACTCCGTCGGGAGCTCGGCACGCAGCGCACGGGTGTTCGCGTCGTCGAAGACCATCTCGGTCTTGGTGTAGTGGCGGTACAGCTCGATGTACTTGCGCAGCGTCGTCAGGCCCGAGGTGGCCTTGTGCAGGCCGGAGGTCCACTCGCGGGTGCGGCGCGTGGCCGGCAGGTAGGCGACCGCGGCGGAGCCGATCTTCGCGGAGAGCTCCTTTGCGCGGAAGCGCTGCTCGACCATCTCCACGGCCGGGAAGGACCACTCGGGCACCTGGATGGGCCGGCCCCTGTCGTCCTCGAGCGGGAACTGGGTGAAGTACTCGCGCACCGCGGTGACCATCTCGTGGAAGGGCAGCGGGTTCGAGTTGCCGGAGACCACCTGGTAGTAGGCGTCGTCGCCGCGGCGGGAGACGTCCTGGGTGGCCAGCGCGACGATCACGTTGACCACGTGGTCCACGGGGATCACGTCGAGGATGGAATCCGCCAGGCCCGGGAACTCGGGCAGCACGCCGCGGCCGTAGGCCATGATCAGCGGGTCGGCGACCTTGTAGCCGTCGATCCAGCCCGGG
>DATGUQ010000095.1:0-9668 GCA_035301145.1 Brachybacterium sp.
CCGAGGCGCCGCCGGAAGGACGACAGGAAGCTCGCGCTGCTGTTCATCGCGCCCGCCTCCGTCGGCCTGCTGCTGTTCCTCGTGTGGCCGCTGCTGACCGGCATCTACTTCTCCTTCACGGAGTACACGACCCTCACCCCACCGGAGTGGGTGGGCTTCGAGAACTACCGCGCGATGCTCACCGACCCGGTGTTCTGGAACTCGCTGAAGGTGACGATCTGGTACGTCATCCTCAACATCGGCGTGCAGACCGTCGTCGCGCTCGCGATCGCCGTGCTCATGCAGCGCCTCACCCAGTCCACGATCCTGCGCTCGCTCGTGCTGGCGCCCTACCTCGTCTCCAACGTGGTCGCCGCGATCGTGTTCCTGTGGATCCTCGACACCCAGCTGGGCATCTTCAACATCTTCCTGCAGTGGCTCGGCTTCGACCCGGTCGCCTTCTGGGCCTCGGAGACCTGGGTCATCCCCACCGTCGCCCTGGTGAACGTGTGGCGGCACATGGGCTACACGGCCCTGCTGCTGTTCGCCGGGCTGCAGTCCATCCCCAGCTTCCTCTACGAGGCGGCCCGCACCGAGGGCGCCGGGGAGATCGCGATGTTCCGCCGGATCACGCTGCCGCTGCTGCGCCCGATCCTCGCCCTGGTGCTGATCATGACGATCATCGGCTCGTTCCAGGTGTTCGACACCGTCTCGGTAACCACCCAGGGCGGCCCGGCCGACGCCTCGAAGGTGCTGCAGATGTACATCTACGAGAACGCGTTCGGGCAGTACCAGTTCGGGTACGCCTCGGCGCTGTCGGTGGCGCTGCTGCTGATCCTCATGGTGATCACCTTCGCCCAGTACCGGATGAGCAACGCCGGCCAGTCGGACCTGGACTGAGAGGACACGGACCCATGACCACGACCACCTCCGTCGCCCCCGCCGACACCGCGCGGCCACCGGCCCACCGACCCCGCGCCCCCTTCCCCTGGGGGAAGATCGTCGCCTGGGCGGTGATGATCGTCTTCCTGTTCCTCACCGTGTTCCCGTTCTACTGGATGCTGCGCACCGCACTGTCCAGCAACAACGCCCTGGCCACGGATCCGTCGAGCCTGCTCCCGGTGGGATTGAACACCGGCGGCTTCGAGCGGGTCTTCGGCCTGCAGGACGTCGAGACGGCGATCGCGCAGGGCGGCTCGGGCGCCTCGATCAACTTCTGGCGCTACCTGCTGAACTCCGTGATCGTCGCGACCTCCATCACGGTCGTGCAGACCTTCTCCTGCGCGATGGCCGCGTACGCCTTCTCCCGCCTGCGCTGGCGGGGCCGGGAGACGGTGTTCATGATCTTCCTGGGCTCGCTGATGATCCCGCAGATCTTCACCCTGCTGCCCAACTTCATCCTGATCAAGAACCTGGGCCTGGTGGACACCCTGCTGGGCATCATGCTGCCCACGCTGTTCATCTCGAGCTTCGCGATCTTCTTCCTGCGGCAGTTCTTCAACAACATCTCCCGCGAGGTCGAGGAGGCCGCGCTGATCGACGGCGCCGGGAAGGTGCGGGTGTTCTTCACCCTGATCCTGCCGATGGCCAGCGCACCGCTGGCCACCCTCGCGCTGCTGACGTACATGACGGCCTGGAACGAGTACTTCTGGTCGCTGATGGTCTCCTACACCGATCAGTCCCGGGTGCTCACGGTCGCGCTGGGGGTGTTCCGCGCCCAGGCACCGGGCACCGGGCCCGACTGGTCCGGGCTGATGGCGGCGACCCTGGTCGCAGCCGCGCCCATGCTGATCCTCTTCGCGCTGTTCGCTAAGAAGATCGTCAACTCCATCGGTTTCAGCGGGATCAAGTGAGGTGCCCCAGATGATCGACCCGACACATCGTGCACACCCCCACCGCCCCGGCCTGACCCGGCGCCGTCTGCTGCGAGGTTCCGCAGCGGTGGCCGCAGGGGCCGTCGGCGCCGGAGCGCTCTCCGCGTGCGGACAGAGCGCCGCACCGGCGGGCGCCACCGAGATCGACTACTGGCTGTGGGACGCGAACCAGCTGCCGGCCTACTCCGCGGCGATCGACCTCTTCATGGAGCAGAACCCGGACATCTTCGTGCGCATCACCCAGCTGGGCTGGGACGACTACTGGACGAAGCTCACCGCGAGCTTCGTCGCCGAGGCCGGACCGGACGCCTTCGCCGACCACCTGGCGCGGTTCCCCGAGTTCGTCAACCTCGGGGTGATCGCCCCGCTGGACGATCTCGCCCCGCTCGCGGACATCACCGCCGACCGCTTCCAGGAGGGCCTCCAGGAGCTGTGGAGCGACCAGGAGGGCACCCGCTACGGGATCCCCAAGGACTACGACACGGTCGCGGTGATGTACGACAAGAACCTCCTCGCCGAGGAGGGGCTGGCCCCCGAGGACCTCGAGGACCTGGACTGGAACCCCGAGGACGGCGGCAGCTTCGAGAGGATGCTGGCCCGTCTCACCCTGGACACCAACGGGGTGCGGGGCGACGAGGAGGGCTTCGACCCCACCAGCATCGCCCGCTACGGCCTCGCCGCCGACCCGGGGATCGACTACACCGGGCAGACGAGCTGGTCGCCCTTCGCCCTCTCCACCGGGTGGACGTTCACCGAGGCGGAGACCTGGGGCACCAACTTCCAGTACGACGACGAGCGGTTCACCGCCACGATGGACTGGTACTTCGGGCTGGTGGACAAGGGCTTCTTCCCGCCCTTCGGCACCTTCGGGGACTCCTCGCCCGCGCAGTCGCAGCTGCAGGCGGGCTCCTCGGCGCTCGCGACCGCCGGCTCGTGGATGATCTCGACCTTCGCGAGCATGGAGGGCATGGAGCTGGGGATCGCTCCCCTGCCCGAGGGCCCCGTCGGCACGCCGGTGTCGATGTTCAACGGCCTGGGCGACTCGATCTCCTCGCAGTCGGAGAAGAAGGAGGAGGCCGCGCGGCTGATCGCCTTCCTCGCCTCCGACGAGGCGCAGCGGCTCATCGGGCAGCGGGCGCCGTTCTTCCCGGCGACCGACGCCGGGACCGAGGCCGCGGTCGAGAGCTACGCCGCGGACGGTCTGGACGTCACCCCGTTCACCGACCGGGTCGCCAACGGCGAGACCGGCCTGTACCCGCTCGTGGAGAACTCCGCGGAGATCACCACGATCATGCAGGCGGCCTTCGACCAGTGCTGGATGCGCAGGATCGACGGCGCGGACTTCGCCTCGTACAACGACCGGGTCAACGCCCTGTTCGGCTGACCGTCGCCCTCGCCGGGACCGCGCCTCAGGGCGCGGCCCCGGCGAACTCCTGGATCGCGATCACCGCGACCCCGCGCGCCCACTCGTCGAAGTCCCCGCTGAGGGTGCGCACGGGCAGGTCCTGCTGAGCACCGGCGGTGCCCTCCCGCAGCGCGTCCTCGAAGGCCGGCGAGACGGCGCTGACCAGGTCCACGTTCTCCCCGCCCAGCAGGATCGCCTCGGGGTCGAGCACGGCGGCCAGCCCCACGGCGGCCGCCGCGAGCGCCCGCGCCGTGCCGACGGCGATCTCACGCGCCCCCTCGTGCCCGCGCGCGATCAGTCCGCGCAGCTCCTCGATGCCCTCGGCGGCGCCGAGCACCCCCTGCTCCCGCGCCCGACGGACCACGGAGGCGGTGCTGGCCACGTCTCGGATCGGCACGCTGCCCGGCCCGGCGCCCAGCGGGAAGAGGCCGGTGAGCCCCGCCATGTGCCGATGCCCGCGCACCACCCGCCCGTCGACCACCGCGCCGACCCCCACCCCGGCCCCGACCGTGAGCACCACGAAGGAGTCGTAGCTGCGGCCGCCGCCGAACCAGTGCAGCCCGTCGACCATCGCCACCAGGTCGTTCTCGACCACCACCGGCACCGGCACCCGGGCCTCGAGCGCGGCGGCGAGCTCGACCGGCTCCTGCCAGCCCAGCAGGTGCGCCGAGAGCACGGTGCGGCGCTCGGCCACGAGCCCGCCCAGCCCCACACCCACCCCGGACACACGCGGATGCGCGGAGAGCATCGCCTCGACCGCCTCCAGGACGGTCTGCACGACGAGCTCCGGCGCGGTACCCGCCAGCGGGAGCACGAGCTCCTCGAGCACGACGGCGCGCACGCTGGTCACCACGGCGTGGACCTCCTCGGCGGTGACCTTCACGCCGATGAACCGGGGCCCGCGGTTCTCCTCGATGTCCAGCGGCTCCTGGGGACGCCCCTTGGCGCGCTGGACGGCGGTGAGGGGATGGAGCAGGTCGCGCTCGAGCAGATCCCTGGTGACGCGGGTGACCGTGGGGGCCGACAGCCGCAGCCGCTGGGACAGCTCGCTGCGGGACCTCGGTCCGAACCGCAGCAGATCCCGGTAGACCGCACGGGTGCTCTCCGCGCCGAGTGCGCGCACCGCCGCGGCGTCCGCGCCCGTCTCGTCGTCCCCCTGCATGCTGCGAGCATATCCGCGCCGCGCTGCCGTCGGCTCGTCCCCCGGGCTCCCCGGGCGTCCACAGCTCCCGCGCGGCGGTGGAGCGGCCGGCCGGTTTCTGACATGCTTCCGGTGACACTTCCTCCGGTCGGCGCACCGTCGGCCGGGCCACGCCTTCCAGGGGGACCCATGAGCGAGACCACGGCCGCCGCGCACGACGAGCAGGTCACGATCTACACGGCGTACGAGATCGACTTCATGCTCGGCCTGCGCGACACCGAGAACGGACGCATCACCCGCGAGCAGGTGGGGCTGCGCAGCGCCCCCGAGTCGGCCGAGGAGTTCGTCACCGCTGCGGTCACCTCCGGGCTCCGTGCCCGCGGGAAGGTGGAGCGCTCCGAAGACGGCCAGTGGCTGCTGGGCGAGGAGGGTCAGGTCATCGCGACCGCGCTGACCGCCGCGGACCGCTGGCTGGGCATCGCCCTGGCCGAGGGCGAGGCGATGCGCATGGCCTTCATCATCAAGGCGAACGAGGCGATCATCATGCTCACGCAGGACGAGCTGGACTCCTTCGTGGTGACCGCGCTGCCGAGCCCGGAGCAGGTGCCCGCCTCGGTCGCCGACATCGTGCTGGCGTTCCTCGAGGAGGGCAACCAGCGCACGGTCTCGCTGCGCCGCACGGACATCGCCGCCCCGACCGACCCGGTCCCGCTGATGTTCCACGTCGAGGAGGACGGCAGCTGGAAGAGCGGCCACCTCCCGCTCGACGAGGAGGGCGTGCTGAGCGTCTCCGACGTCGACGCCGAGGGCGTGGCCGCTGCCGCCCGTGCGCTGTGGCAGGACGGGGTCAGCACCGCGGCCGGCACCGCCTGACCAGCCACCGGCTCAGAGTCGTCGGCCCGCGGCCTTCTCCTCCTGTCGGCGCAGCTCGATGCGCAGGGCGCGGATGTCCTGCCCGGAGGGCCGCCCGTACGTCCATACGTGGCGATCGAAGGCGGGCATCACCACGCGCGAGCCGTCGCGCAGCCGTAGCGCGGCGGTGAGCCAGTGCACCGGGTGCACCACGCGGGACTCCACCGCCGCGATGTCGCGCCAGTCCACGCGCCGGGAGCCGAGGGCGCCGACGACGTGCAGGCCCGCCTCGGAGATCTCGACCCGGGAGCGGGCCGTGCCCAGCGCGACGATGCCGAAGCGCAGGCCGAGCAGCAGCAGGAGCAGGGCGAGCGTCCCCAGGGCGAGCAGCAGCACCAGCATCCCGAGCCCCGGCGAGCGCCCGTCCTCGAGGGTGACCAGCAGCAGCACGATCACGACCGCGGCGATCACGGCCCCGCCGAGCAGCAGCGCGGACACCACCGCCCGCAGCACCGTGTCCCGCGTGGCCGCGGCGGGGAACAGGGCCCGCACCGGGGCGGCGGTGCGCTTCCGCTCGGGGCCCCGGTGCAGCTCGGCGACCATGCGCTCGACTGTCGCACTGCTGCGGCTGTAATCGGGCAGGGCCGTTCGGGGCCCGGTCTCCGGGCCGAGCTGCCGGGGGATCGTCATGCTCCCAGCGTAGTGCGGCGGCCCGGGCACGGCGCGTAGTGTGCGGTACATGTCCTCGCACGGCTCCTCCGCCTCTCGTTTCCGTCGGCCCGCCCCGCTGTACGACTCGGTCGCCGAGTCCATCCCGGGCGAGCCCGATCCCGCGACCTCCTCCGACCTCGCGCACGATTCCGCCCGGGCGCTGCTCGACGGGGTGTTCCACAGCTCGGACCCCGAGGTCGTCGAACGGGTCGTCACGCTCGCCGAGCGGGACGGGCTGACCGACCTCGCTGCGCTGTGGTCGGGCGCCCCCGCCACGTCCCTGCCGGGCGCCCTGTGGCGGCTGTACGTGCTGCACACCTGGTCGGCGAGCAGCGGGGACGACGTGGTGCGACGCTACCGCGCGGGGTCGCGCACGGTCCCCGGCCTGCGCTACCTCTCGGGGCTCGCGGAGCCGCCGGACGTGCAGCAGGTGCACCGCACGATGGACGAGATCCTGCGCGGGGCCTTCACCGGGGACCTGGGCATGGCGCTGCAGCGCGCCGGGGCGGTGGCGACGATCGTGGCCCACGGCACCGCGCAGCTGGCCGACCAGGACCCCGACGACGAGCGCACCCGCCAGGCCGAACGCCTGCTCAGCACCGGCGAGGAGCTGACCGCCGCCGGCCGCCACGCCGAGGCGGGGCTCCTGGACTGACGAGCTGCGAGCGGGAGGAGCCCGGTCGAACGGCCCCGACTGAGGTCCATGCCATGACGTCGCGGCGCGGGCTTGCGTCCCCCGTCCGGTCGTGTCCTACGATGGGGGCGCGCCGGGCCGCGGTTGCCCCGGGCTCCAACATCTGCCGCTTCGAGCGGCCTTCGCGCCGACAGGCGCATCCCGGTCCGGCGCCCTGACATCGTGGACCAGTCCGCCCTCGCCCCACCGGCATCAGCGGCGTGAGGCGCCCTGCGGCGCGAGGAGGCGACCTGAGATGGCGCGGTTCCTCGACCGGATCTTCCCCCAGCGCAGCGAACGCCCCCTGTACGACCTCTTCGAGGAGCTCGCCGAGCTCCTGGTCCAGTCGGCCGACACCCACTCGAAGCTGCTCGGCCACGGGTACCGCGAGCGCACCCGCATCGCACCGCGGCTGCACGAGCAGTCGACGGTCGCCGAGGAGCTGTGCCGCCGCATCGCCCAGCGGCTCGCCCACTCCCTGATCACGCCGTACGAGGCCGAGCTCCTCTACGACTTCGCACTGACCGTCTCCGACACCCTGGACTCGATGGAGCACACGGGCGAACTGCTGGTCATCTCGGAGGTGGGCGCCGTACCCACCCCCCTGCTGGAGGCGGCCAAGGGCGTCGAGCGCGCGGCGGAGCTGACCGTCGCCGTCACCTGGAAGCTCTCGCGGGTGAGGGACCTGGGCGATCACTACGAGCAGGTCCGCAAGCTCAAGCGTCAGGGCGACCGGCTGGTGCGCCGCGCCCTCGGCGAGCTCTACACGCGCGGCGGCCCGGCCCAGGAGCTGCTGCCGCTGCGCGATGTGGCCGAGTCGGTCCGTGCGACCATCGCCCTGCAGGAGCGCAGCGCGCGGATCGCGGATCTGCTGCGGGTCAAGGACTCCTGAGTGACCTCGGCCCTGTTGGCAGCGGTCGTCGTCACGGCGCTGGTGATGGCGTACGTGAACGGTTTCCACGACGCCTCCAACGCCGTCTCCACCACGATCGCGACCCGCACGCTGCGCGAGTCGAAGGCCCTGGCGATGGCGGCGCTGCTGAACGTCCTCGGGGCGCTGCTGGGCATGGGCCTGCTGGTGATCACCGCGCAGTGGGCGGTACGGCTGCTGGGGATGGCGCCTCTGGCCGAGGCCACGGCCGGCGATCCCGACCGGCTCGGCCTCGCGCTGCTCGCGATCATGCTCACGACCATCGGCTGGGATCTGCTGACCTGGTGGTGGGGGATGCCCGCCTCGACCTGGCACGCCTTCTTCGGGGCCACGCTCGGCGTGACCCTGGGGCTCGGTGCCGCCGCGGCCTGGGGCCTGCTCGGCAGCCTCCTGATCGTGTCGCTGGTGGGTCCTGTCCTCTCGGCCGGGCTCGCGTTCGTGCTGATGCACGGTCTGCTCCGGCTGGGCCGGCACGAGCGCCTGCAGCGCGGGCATCTCCGCTTCGCCCAGACCCTCTCCGCGGGCGCGGTCGCCACCGGGCACGGGATCAACGACTCCCGCCTGCCGCTGGCGGCGATCGCGATCGCCGCGACGGCCGACGGCTCCTCGGCGACGCAGCTGCTGCCGATCATGGCGTCGGTCGCGATCGCGATCGGTGCCGGGACGCTGATGGGCGGGCATCGGATCATCCGCACGCTGGGGCGACGGCTCACCGACCTGACGGTCGCCCAGGGCCTCGCCGCGGAGGTCTCCGCCGCGACGACCATGTCCCTGAGCCTGTTCGGGCTCAGCTCCCCCATCTCCACCTCACACGCCCTGGCCTCCAGTGTGGTCGGCGCCGGTGCCGCCAAGGGCCTGCGCAACGTGCGCTGGCGGGTCGCCCTGCAGGTCGTGCTCACCTGGCTGGTCACGCCGCTGGCCACCGCCGTCGTCGGCGCGGCCCTGATCGCCCTCGCGCTGGAGGCCGTCGCTCCCTGAACGCGCGCCCGGCGGGGCTCCCGGTTGCTTCGGAGGGAGGACCATTACGCTGGGGGGATCCGCTTCGCGAAGGAGACCTGATGTCCGACGGTGAGTCCACGACGCCCGGTGGGCGCAGGCGTCCCAGCTACGGACTGCCGGGACCGACCTCCCCCGCCCACGACGCCGCACCCTACGGCGGCCCGTCCGACGGCGGCCCGTCCTATGGCGCCCCGTCGGATCCCGGTGTCCACGGCGCGGGCCAGGCCTGGTACGGGCCGGCGGGTCACGGGCCGCAGACCGGTCCCCTGCCCGCGAGCGGCGCGCCGGCTCCCACGTCCCCCCGTCGCCGCGGGCTGCTCCCGCTCATCATCGGCCTGGTGCTGCTGCTCGTGGTCGGCCCGGCCGCGACCATCGGCGGGATCGTGTGGTCCGTGAGCTCGCTCGCCGGGGACGCCTCGACCGGGCCGCAGGTGATCGACGGCTCCAGCGGCGAGGTGGACGTCTCCGCGAACGAGATGCTCATCGTCTACGTCCCGCAGGAGGACGCCGCCGGTGCCACGTGCACCGCCGAGGGCTCCGACCCCGGAGCGGTGAGCGTGGTCCCCAGCAGCTCCTCGGTCACCTTCGGCGACGGCTCGCAGTACGAGCAGAAGATCGGGGTCGCGATCGTCGAGGACACCACGGTGACGATCAGCTGCACCGGCACGGACGCCCCGGCCTACCTCGGCCCGTACAGCCTGTTCGGGATGGCGGCCCCGCTGCTGATCGGCCCGATCATCGGGCTCGTGGCCGGGCTCGTCGGGCTGGTCCTCACGATCGTCGGGATCGTGCTGCTGGTGCGGACCCGCCCGCGCTGAGCACGCATCCCTCCCCGTCTCAGCAGGCAGGCGGGACCGGTCCCCGGCCCCCTGCCCTGACCTAGAGTGTGGCGGAGGATCCCGACTTCCGAGGATGGAGTGGTGAACATGCACCCCCGTGCAGGCCAGAAGGCGCTGGAGGAGGACCTCGTCGACGTCGACGCGCTCCTCGACGCGTACTACGACGACCACCCGGACCCGGCCGACCCCGACCAGGCCGTCGCCTTCGGCACCTCCGGGCACCGCGGCTCCTCGCTCGACGTGGCCTTCAACGAGGACCACATC
>DATGUQ010000096.1:0-20262 GCA_035301145.1 Brachybacterium sp.
GCACCCTGGACACCACTCACCTTCTAGGCCCACCGCCCCCTTCTGAGCGTCATATGGCGGACGCTCGCGGAAAGGATCCACAGTGCTCATTGCACAGCGCCCCACGCTGACCGAAGAGGTCGTGTCGGAGAACCGCTCCCGGTTCGTCATCGAGCCGCTCGAGCCGGGTTTCGGCTACACCCTCGGCAACTCCCTGCGCCGCACGCTGCTGTCCTCCATCCCCGGCGCCGCGGTCACCTCGATCCGCATCGACGGCGTGCTGCACGAGTTCAGCACCGTCCCCGGCGTCAAGGAGGACATCACCGAGGTCATCCTCAACATCAAGAACCTGGTCGTCTCCTCGGAGAACGACGAGCCCGTCGTGATGTACCTGCGCCGCGAGGAGGCCGGCCGCGTCACCGCCGCCGACATCACCCCGCCGGCCGGCGTGGAGATCCACAACCCGGATCTGCACATCGCGACCCTCAACGAGAAGGGCCGCCTGGAGATCGAGCTGATCGTCGAGCGCGGCCGCGGCTACGTCTCCGCGGCGCAGAACAAGGGCGTCGACGGCGAGATCGGCCGCGTCCCGGTCGATTCGATCTACTCGCCCGTGCTGAAGGTGACCTACAAGGTCGAGGCGACCCGTGTCGAGCAGCGCACCGACTTCGACAAGCTCATCGTCGACGTCGAGACCAAGCCCGCCATCTCCCCGCGCGACGCGGTGGCCTCGGCCGGCAAGACCCTGGTCGAGCTGTTCGGCCTGGCCCGCGAGCTGAACCAGGAGGCGGAGGGCATCGAGATCGGCCCCTCGCCCACGGACCAGGCGCTGGCCGCCGATCTGGCGCTGCCGATCAACGACCTCAACCTCACGGTGCGGTCGTACAACTGCCTGATGCGCGAGGGTGTCCACACCGTCGGCGAGCTGACCGCCCGTTCCGAGGCGGATCTGCTCGACATCCGCAACTTCGGCCAGAAGTCCATCGATGAGGTCAAGGCGAAGCTCGCCGACCTCGGGCTGTCGCTGAAGGACTCCCCGGCCGGCTTCGATCCGTCGGCCCTGGACTCCTACTCCGACGACTTCGGCGACCAGTACTGACCTCAAACCTTCCTCAAGGAGAACGACCATGCCTGCACCCACCAAGGGCACGCGGCTCGGCGGATCGCCCGCGCATGAGCGGATGATCATCGCCGGTCTCGCCACCGAGCTGTTCCGCCACAAGGCGATCACCACCACCGAGACCAAGGCGAAGCGGCTGCGCCCGCACGCCGAGCGCCTCATCACCAAGGCGAAGAAGGGCGATCTGGCCTCTCGTCGCCGCGTCATGGAGACCATCCGTGACAAGAGCGTCGTCTACACGCTGTTCGAGGAGATCGCCCCGACCTTCGCGGAGCGTCCCGGCGGCTACACCCGCATCACCAAGATCGGCCCCCGCAAGGGCGACAACGCCCCGATGGCCGTGATCGAGCTGGTCACCGAGGAGTACTCCCCGAAGCAGGCCGTGGTCAAGGAGGCCGAGGGCGCCGCGAAGAACGCCTCCAGGGCCGACGCCGCCCAGGAGACCGCCGTCGACGAGTCCGCCGCGCAGGACCCGGCCGAGGGCGCCGACGACCAGAAGTGAGCATGCCGCTGCGCTGAGCAGCGTCACGCCGAGGGCGGGCCGACGGGAGAGATCCCGACGGCCCGCCCTCGGCGTTCCCGGGCGCACCGGAACGGCGCGCACCGGGAGGAGACGGAGATCACCGGCGTCTCGGTCCGCTCGTGGTCCTGCAGGTGGGCACGGTTCCCGGGGCGGGAGGTCCCGCGGTTGTCGGATCGTGACCCGAGCGGGGACCGAGACGGGCCGACGGTGTCATACCGTGTGCCCGAGTGCGCTCCACGCCGAACGCTCATGACGAGGGAGCCTCGGCGACCGCATCCCGCCTCGTCCTCACGCCCCGGAGCTGTCCCCATGTCCCAGCGGCACCTTCCCCCCGCCTCTGCCCCCACCCCGCTCTCCACCGTCTCGCGCCGCACGCTGCTGGCCGCCACCGCGGCCACGGTCCCCGTCGGCGCCGCCGTGCTCAGCGCGGCGCCGGCGCTGGCCGATCCCTCCGTGACCGACGGCGAGACCCGTCTGGTGGACGTGCCCCTCGTCGAGGTCCCGCTCGTCGAGGTCGACAGTGCACAGGCCCGCGACCTCGCGGACCAGCCGGCCACCATGGCGGGCGTCACCTGGCCGGACGGACAGGACGCCCCCGAGGTGCACGTGCGCGGCCTCGACCTGGACGGTGGGTGGACCCCGTGGCTGCTGCTCGAGACCGCGGAGGACCCGGCCAGCGGCGAGCCCGTCGCCGGCACCGAACCCGGCTGGATCGGTGCGGTCACAGCACTGCAGATCCGGGCGGAGCTCGACGGCGCCGACGTCACCGAGCAGCTCGTGGCCCACGTCGTGACCACCTCGCCGACCGGCGCCGATGAGCAGGTGGTGGCGCTCCCCGACGCACCCTCCACCGACACCGCGGACGCCGGCAGGGAGGCCGTCCGGTCACCGGCGCCGCAGACGCGCACGATGGCGGCCTCCGCCGCAGCCAACCCCGCCACCCCGGAGCTGGTGGGCGCACCGTCGTTCACCTCCCGTGCAGGATGGGGCGCCGACGAGTCCCGCGTGCGCTCCACCAGCGCCGCCGACCAGCTGAGGTCCGTCGTCATCCACCACACGGCGGGCACCAACAGCTACTCCTCCTCCGAGTCCGCGCAGCTCGTCCGCGGCATCCAGCGGTACCACACGGCCACCCTGGGCTGGGCGGACATCGGCTACAACGTGCTGGTCTCCAAGTACGGACAGGTCTTCGAGGGCCGCGGCGGCGGGTTGCACCGCAACATCGCGGGCGCGCATGCGGTCGGCTTCAACACCGGCTCCTTCGGCATCTCGGTGATGGGCGACCACAGCAGCATCGCCCCGCCCCGGGCGGCGATGGTCGCCCTCGCCCACCTGGTCGGCTGGAAGCTGCTGAGCACCTTCCAGACGAACGTGAAGGGCACCTCCTCATGGCCCACGGCCGAGGGCACCAAGCACTCCCAGGGGGACAGCGTCTCGCTGCCGAAGATGTTCGGCCACCGGGACGTGAACTACACCGAGTGCCCGGGCGACGGACTGTACGCCCGCTTCGGCAGCCTCCGCTCCGAGGCGCAGGGGTTCAACGACGGCGGCTGGAAGGAGCACCTGTGGGCCTTCCAGGGCGCCGGCGGCGCCTCCGCCCTCGGCACCGTGATCCGCAGCGCCCACCGCACCGGGCGCTTCACGGCCACGCAGCTGACCGAGGGGCTCGTGCTCCAGGAGTCCGGTGACGCGCACGGCTACGCCACGCCGTTCGGCCCGCACTGGAGCGCGGACTGGGGCCGACCCACCCGCAGCGCCTCCGACGACGGCGACCGGCGGATCCAGCCGTTCGAGTCCGGCACCGCGGCGCTCGAGGGGGACTCGGTCCGCTTCGTGACCCCCGTCTTCCGCGACGTGGCCCCCGAGCGGGTCTTCTTCCTGGAGATCCAGGACCTCTTCGCCGCTGGCGTGACCGAGGGCTGGGGCAGCGGCGGCGACCGCACCTTCCAGCCCGACAGCGACAACCTGCGCGACGCCATGATCGTGTTCATCCACCGCGCCATGGGAGCACCCTCGTACACCGCGCCGAAGAGCTCGCCCTTCCGCGACGTGGACCCGGGATTCGTCTTCTACAAGGAGATCTGCTGGGCCTACGACGAAGGCATCACCGAGGGCTGGGGCAGCGGCAGCAACCGCACCTTCCGCCCGCTCGAGCCCGTCAAGCGCGATGCCGTCGCGGCGTTCCTGTACCGTGCGGCCGGTGAGCCGTCGGCGCGCCCGTCGGATGCGGACGCCTTCGTGGACGTGCCCCGCGACCACGTCTTCGCCACTGAGATCGGCTGGTTGGGGACGTCGGGGATCAGCCGCGGCTGGGAGGACGGCACCTTCCGCCCGGACGCCTACATCAAGCGCGACCAGATGGCGACCTTCGTGATGCGCTGGATGAAGCTCACCGGACGGTACTGAGGTGCTCGGATTCGCCCGCCGCCGGCCGGCCCCCGGAGCGGCTGCGGCCCCGGGGCCCAGGAGACCGCTCGAGGGGCCCCTGTACCTGGTGTCGATGGCCTCGTACCCCAATTACGGGGACGAGCTGATCGCCCGTCGATGGCTCGAGCACCTGGCCCGCCACCGGCCCGAGGACGAGGTCTGGCTGGACTGTCGGCATCCGGGGACCGCGAGCGCACTGTTCGGCGGGCTCCACCCGCGGCTGCGCGTCACCGACGCCGTGTTCCGGACGGTCGAGGACGCCCTGAGGGGCTCGCGGCGGGGTGTCGAGGACATCATCACCTCCCTGGGCACCCCGCTGTACGACGCACCGCTGCTGGCGCTGCGGGAGGCGGGGAGCCTGCACCTGCTCGGCGGCGGCTTCGTCAACGCGGTGTGGCCCGAGAACGACCTGATCGTCGAGGCGATGCGCGCGGCATCGCGCCTCGGCGGCGCGCCGCTGATCGCGACCGGTCAGGGGCTGGCCCCCTTCGGGCCGGAGACCCTGCAGGGCTTCGACCACGTGAGCGTGCGCGATGCGCCGAGCGCGCAGCGGCTGGGGATCCCGCAGGGCGTCGACGACGCGTACCTGGTCGAACGGATGCCGGTGCCGGAGCGTTCCGCGCCGACGGAGCTGGTGCTGTGCGTCCAGTCCGACGCGGTCGACGACGGCGCCTTCGAGCGGCTGATCGGGCACGTGCGCCGCACCGTCGGGGCCTCCGGGATCCCGCGGGAGCGGGTGCGGTACGTCGAGGCGCTGCCCGGCGGGGACTTCGCCGGCTACGACCGGCTGAGGGACCTCGTGGCGGAGGACGGGTTCGTCCCGTTCACCCGGTTCTGGCGCGGGGAGTTCAGCCCGGCGGCGCACCAGGTCTGGCTCACCACCCGGTTCCACCATCACCTGGTCGCCGCGCTGCACGGGGCGCGCGGGATCGCGCTGACCGCCAAGACCGGCTACTACGACGTCAAGCACGGCTCCCTCGTCGAGGGCGGGAGCAGGTGGAGGGTCCAGGACGGCACCGGCGAGGTCCTCGACCTCTCGCAGCTGCCGGACCCCGCCCCCGCGGCGGACAGCATCGCGGCGAAGACCGCGGAGGCGCAGCTGCTGTACGGCCGGGACTGACCGGGTACGACGACGGAGCCCGCCGGGCAGCTGCTCGGCGGGCTCCGTCTCCGCGGGGGATGGTCGCGGTCAGGGGACGCTGGGGGTCAGCCGAAGTACCGCGGCAGGGTGCCCTCCCGCAGCTCCCGCAGCTCGTCCACGCCGAAGCTGCCGAGCCCGGCCACGTCCAGCGCGTCGCCGCCGGTGGAGCCGAGACGCAGCACCGGGACGCCGTGCTCGGCCGCGAGGGAGGTGAGCTGCTCCTCCTGCGCTGCGGGGACGGCGACCAGGGCCCGCGCCTGCGACTCGGAGAACAGCGCGCTCAGCAGGTCCACCCCGTCGCGCTCGAGCAGCTCGGTGAGGTCGACGGAGGCACCCGTCCCGAACCGGACGACGGACTCGACCAGCGCCTGCGCGAGCCCGCCCTCGGAGAGGTCGTGCGCCGCGGTCGCCAGGCCCTGCTCGGACGAGGCGATCAGCACCGTCGCCAGCGAGCGTTCGGCCTCGAGGTCGACCTGCGGCGGGAGCCCGCCGAGGTGCTGGTGGAGCACGTCGGCCCAGGCGGATCCGGAGAGCTCCTCCCGGGTGGTG
The DNA here is from genome assembly GCA_035301145.1 of Brachybacterium sp. Lineage (GTDB taxonomy): Bacteria > Actinomycetota > Actinomycetes > Actinomycetales > Dermabacteraceae > Brachybacterium. Next base: position 5,740 of record DATGUQ010000096.1, read on the forward strand.
CCCAGCAGGAGCACGGACTGCCCCTCGCCCTGCCAGCCGGATGGGACCCGCTTCGCGACGTCCTCGAACACGCCGAGCACGCCGACCACGGGGGTGGGGTGGATGGCCGAGTCGATCCGGCCGGGCTCACCGGTGGAGTTGTACAGCGAGACGTTGCCGCCGGTGACCGGGACCTCGAGCGCCTCGCACGCCTCGGCCAGGCCCTCGATCGCCTCGACCAGCTGCCACATGGGGCCCGGGTCCTCGGGGGAGCCGAAGTTCAGGCAGTCGGTGATCGCCAGCGGCGTCGCGCCGGCGGCGGCGACGTTGCGGTAGGCCTCGGCCAGCGCCAGCTGGGCGCCGGTGCGGGGGTCGAGCTTGGTGTAGCGGCCGTTCGCGTCGGTGGCCAGGGCGATGCCGCGGCCGGTGGACTCGTCGATCCGCAGCACGCCGGCGTCGTCCGGCATCGCCAGCGCGGTGTTGCCGCCCACGTAGCGGTCGTACTGGTCGGTGACCCAGCCCTTGGAGGCCAGGTTCGGGGAGGCGATCAGGGTGCGCAGCGTCGAGGCGATCTCCTCGGCGGTGCCGGGGCGGGGGAGGGCCTCCGCGGCATCGGCCTGCAGAGCGTCCTGCCAGTCGGGGCGGGCGTAGGGCCGGTCGTAGACGGGGGAGTCGATCGCGACGGTCGCGGGGTCGACGTCGACGATGCGGTGGCCGTGGTGGTCGATCGTGAGGCGGCCGTCGCCGGTGACCTCACCGATCACGGCGGCCTCGACGTCCCACCTGGCGGCGATCGCCTGGAACTCGGCGAGCTTCTCGGGGCTCACCACCGCCATCATGCGCTCCTGGGACTCGCTCATCAGGATCTCACCGGCGTTGAGGCTCGGGTCGCGCAGCAGCACCTCCTCGAGGTGGATGTGCATGCCCGAACCGCCGTTGGCGGCCAGCTCGCTGGTCGCGCAGGAGATCCCGGCCGCACCGAGATCCTGGATGCCCTCGATCGTGTCGGCCGCGAACAGCTCGAGGCAGCACTCGATGAGCACCTTCTCCATGAAGGGGTCGCCCACCTGCACGCTGGGGCGCTTGACCGGGCCGTCGTCCTCGAAGGTCTCCGAGGCGAGGATGGAGGCGCCGCCGATGCCGTCGCCGCCGGTGCGGGCACCGAACAGCACCACCTTGTTGCCGGCGCCGGTGGCGGCACCGCGGCGGATGTCCTCATGGCGCATCACTCCCGCGGCCAGGGCGTTGACCAGGGGGTTGGTCTGATAGGCGGAGTCGAAGACGGTCTCGCCGCCGATGTTCGGCAGGCCGAGCGAGTTGCCGTAGCCGCCCACGCCGGAGACCACGCCGTGCACCACCCGGGCGGTGTCGGGGTGGTCGATCGCGCCGAAGCGCAGCTGGTCCATCACCGCGACGGGCCGGGCGCCCATCGAGATGATGTCGCGCACGATGCCGCCCACACCGGTGGCCGCCCCCTGGTAGGGCTCGACGTACGAGGGGTGGTTGTGGGACTCGACCTTGAAGGTCACGGCCCAGCCGTCGCCGACGTCGACCACGCCGGCGTCCTCTCCCATGCCCGCCAGCAGCCTCTCGCGCATCGCCTCGGTGGTGTGCTTCCCGAAGGTGCGCAGATGCCTCTTGGAGGACTTGTAGGAGCAGTGCTCCGACCACATCACCGAGTACATGGCGAGCTCCGCGGTGGTGGGGCGGCGCCCCAGCAGGTCGCGGATGCTCGCGTACTCGTCGTCCTTGAGCCCGAGCTCCGCGAAGGGCTGGTCCTGCTCGGGCGTCGTGGCTGCGTGCTCGACCGTGTCGACGTCCCCGGCCGGGGCGTGCGGGGTGGAGGAGGCGTTCTCAGCGGTCATCGCGGGTTCGGATCCGTTCGTCACGAGGGCTGGGGGAGCGCGGGGCCGACGGGCCCGGCGCGCGCCCCCAGTCTACGAGGGGGAGCCGGGGCGGGGCGTCCCGGGGCGCCCGGTGAGACCGACACGGCACCCGCGGGGACGGAGGCCGATGGGTCCGCTCAACCCTTCCCGTCGCGCTCCGCCGCGCGGCGCGCCCGCTTCTCCCGGTCGCGCAGGGACTTCTCGCTCACCGGGGCGGAGCTGCTGGCGCGCTGGGCGCGGAAGTACGCGGCCGCCTCGTCCTGGCGCTCCTGCTCTCCGCCGAGCGCGATCGGTGCCCGCACGTGCCCGGGGCGCACGTCGAAGGCCGCGACGAGATCCAGCACGTGCGGGCGCAGGCGCCACAGCAGCCGGCGCAGATCGCCCTCGATCTGACGACCGCGCTGGGTGGAGAGCATGCCGCTGAGCAGGAACCAGGCGAGGTCGTCGTTGATGGCGGTGAGCCCGAACAGGTCCCGCACGTCGGTGAGCACGGTGCGCGAGCCCTCGTCGGTCAGCTCCTCGATCCCGGCGGTGAAGGCGCGCCAGCGCACCAGGTCGGCGTGGGCGCGGGCCGCGTCCAGCATCTCCACCTGGTGCTTGTTGACCTCCGCGGCCGCGTCGGCGGGGCTCATCCTCGCCGCGCCCCGCAGGGCGAGGGCGACCTCCTCGACCTTGACGCGGGCGCGGTCGGCGAGCATCTGCTCCTGGAACTCGGCCTGGCGCATCGAGTCGAAGGCGCGGCGCGGGTTGCCGCGGTCGGCGACGCTCTGCCCGAGCCGGGCCCACGGGGTGTGACGCTTGGCCAGCACCTCGGCCCGCTGGGCGATGAAGCGGCCGATCCCGGCGCGGTCCACGTTCTTCAGCTCGGAGGTGTAGTCGGACAGCAGGCGCTTGGCGACCAGCTGCAGCAGGACGGTGTTGTCACCCTCGAACGTGGTGTACACGTCGAGGTCCTGGTGCAGCCCCACCAGCTGGTTCGCCGCCATGTACCCGGCGCCTCCGCACGCTTCGCGGCACTCCTGGATGGTGTCCATCGCCAGGCGGGTCGAGGTGGGCTTCAGCGTCGCGGCGAGCGTCTCGAGGTCCTCGCGGGACTCGGGATCGTCGGCGCGGCCGGAGAAGACGTCGTCGAAGGCCTGCAGCAGCTGCTCGTGCGCGAAGGCGCCGGCGTAGGTCGCGGCGAGCTTCGGCAGCAGGCGATGCAGGTGCGACTGGTAGTCCATCAGCACCGTCTCCTGCGTGGGATCGGCGGCGCTGAACTGTCGGCGCTGGGTGGCGTAGGTGATCGCGATGTGCAGGGCGAGCTGGCTCGCGCGGATCGCGGAGCCGTCGAGCGAGACGCGGCCCTGCACGAGCGTGCCGAGCATGGTGAAGAACCGCCGCCCCGGGGACTCGATGGGGGAGGTGTAGGTGCCGTCGGGCGCGACGTCGCCGTAGCGGCCCAGCAGGTTCGTGCGGGGGACGCGCACGTGGTCGAAGGCGAGGCGGCCGTTGTCGATGCCGTTCAGGCCGCCCTTCTCGCCGTCGTCCTCGCTGGACACGCCCGGCAGCAGCTCGCCGTCGGCGTCCCGCACCGGGACGTAGAAGCAGTGCACGCCGTGGTCGACGCCGTTCGTGATCAGGCGGGCGAAGACGGTCGCGGCCTTCGCGTGGATCGCCGCGTTGCCGAGGAACTCCTTCCAGGCGGCGCGGAACGGGGTGTGGATCACCCATTCGCCGTCCTCCCCGCCCTCGGGGTCGAAGGTCGCGGTGGTCGCCAGCGACTGGACGTCGGAGCCGTGGCCGATCTCGGTCATGGCGAAGGCGCCGGGGGTCTCCAGGCTCATCGCGGCCGGCACCCATGCGCGCTGCTGCTCCTGGTCGCCCAGCTGGATGATCGCCGAGGTGTACAGGCCCCACTGCACGCCGGCTTTGATCTGGAGCGAGGGGTCGGCGACGACCAGCTCCTCGAAGCCGGCGACGTTGGCGCCGTTGTCGTTGGGGCCGCCCAGGTGCTCTGGCAGCATCGGGTGGGAGACGTCGTCCTCGACCAGGATCTGCAGCTGCTGGAAGACGCGTTCGCGGTGCTCGGCGACCGTGGCGTCCGACGGCCGGTGCAGCTCCGGTCGGGCCGCGCGCTCACGGGCCGCGCGGCGCGTGTCGGCCCAGCGGCCCAGCAGCGCCTCGGAGACCTGGGCGATGTCGAGGCGGGGCGCGCCGCCGGGGAGGACCGGGATCGGGCCGGTCGGGTCGGCGGTGGGCTCCGCGCCAGGGGTCGCAGCGGCGGCCCGGGCGGAGGCGGTGCGGGAATCGGTGGTCATGCGTGCAGTCCCTTCATGAGCCAGGTGACCAGGTGGGTCACGAGCTGATCGGAGGTGAGCGGGGTGGAGCGCCGGGCGGGCCCGGCTGCGTCGTCGGAGCCGTCGGCGGGGTCGTGCTCGCTCATCCAGGTGTCCACCGCGCGCTCGACGAAGCCCACGGCGCCGTGCGCCCAGACCTGCGGTGCCGGGATCTCGGCCGGGAGGAACGTCGCGACCAGGCGGGAGACGGAGGACAGGAAGTGGTTCAGCCCGTCGCTGGGCCGGGTGACGAAGCGGTAGACGCCGGGGGAGCGCTGCGCGGTCTCGACGTAGGCGCGGATCATGGCGTGGATGCGCTCGTCGGGCTCGGGGACGCGGCCCATCCGCGCTTCGAGGCCGCGCAGCTCCTCGAGCAGCTTCTCGTGCATCGTGGACAGGATGCTGCGTCCCAGCGCACGCTGGAGCTGCGCCTTGTCCTCGAAGTAGCGGTACACGATGGACTTGGAGGTGCCGGAGGCCCCGGCGATGTCCTCCATCGTCACATCGGGGCCCTTCTCATGGATGAGGTGCCGGGCCACGTCGAGCAGCTCGGCACGTCTCTGCTCACGGTGGCGGGCCCAACGGGCCGATCGGCCGTCCACGGGGGCTTGCGTCGTCGCATTCACGGAACCTAGGGTATCAAGTACCGTCGGTTCTATGTAAAGTGTTCCGCAGAAGATCCTGCGGCGGCTCCGGCCCACGAGGACCCGGGAGGATCCGCGAGCGGCCGCAGCGACCACGTCGACCACGAAGAGGTGCACCCCGTGACCCATCCCGACTTCCCGCGCGACGCCCTCGTCCTCGGCGGCAACCGGATCCCCTTCGCCCGCTCCGGCGGCCCCTACGCCGGGATCTCCAACCAGGACATGCTGACCGCCGCGCTCGACGGGCTGGTGGCACGTTTCGGTCTGCAGGGGGAGGAGCTCGGCGAGGTCGCCGGCGGCGCCGTGCTCAAGCTCGCCGGGGACCTCAACCTCACCCGGGAGAGCGCGCTGGGCACCCCGCTGGATGCGCGCACGCCCACGACCGACATGTCCAAGGCCTGCGCCACCAGCCTCGAGACCGTGGTCCACGTGTCCAACCGGATCCGGCTGGGCCAGATCGACTCCGGCATCGCCTGCGGCGTGGACTCCGCCTCCGACTCGCCGATCGAGGTCACCCCGCGCCTGCGCAGGATCCTCCACCGCGCCTTCGCCGCGAAGACCGCGATGCAGCGCGTGAGAGCTCTCGGTGCGATCCGGCCCGCCGACCTCGCCCCCGTCCCGCCGCGCAACGGCGAGCCCCGCACCGGGCTGTCCATGGGCGAGCACCAGGCGCTGACCACCGCGCAGTGGGGCATCACGCGCGAGGCCCAGGACGAGCTCGCGCTCGCCTCGCACCAGAAGCTCGCCGCCGCCTACGACGCCGGCTTCTTCGACGACCTGATCACCGGGTACCGGGGCCTGGCCCGCGACCAGAACCTGCGGCCCGAGTCCACGCTCGAGAAGCTCGGCTCCCTGAAGCCCGTCTTCGGCACGAAGTCCCCGCAGGTGGCCGAGCCGAGCATGACCGCCGGCAACTCCACGCCGCTGTCCGACGGCGCCTCCTCGGTGCTGATGGGCAGCGCCGACTGGGCCGCCGAGCGGGGCCTGACCCCGCTCGCCCGCGTGGTCGACGCCCGCAGCGCCGCCGTGGACTTCGTGCACGGCGAGGAGGGCCTGCTGATGGCCCCCGTCCACGCGGTGCCCGAGCTGCTGGACGCCAACGGCCTCACCCTGCAGGACCTCGACCTCTACGAGATCCACGAGGCCTTCGCCGCCACGGTGCTGACCACGCTGAAGGCCTGGGAGTCCGAGGAGTTCTGCCGGGAGCGGCTGGGACGCGGCGGCGCGCTCGGCAGCATCGACCGCGACAAGCTCAACGTCGCCGGCTCCTCCCTCGCGGCCGGGCACCCCTTCGCCGCCACCGGCGGCCGCCTGGTCGCGACCCTCGCCAAGCTGCTGCACGAGCGGGCGACGGAGACCGGCCGCGTCCAGCGCGGGCTGATCTCGGTGTGCGCGGCCGCCGGCCAGGGCACCGCGGTGCTCCTCGAATCCGTCGCCGACTGATCCCGGCACCGCCGTCCCCGCCCGCCCCCACGACCCGGAGGTCACCATGACCGATGCCTACACCCGCTTCATCCGTACCGCCCCCGGCAGGGCGCTGGCCGGGCAGCTGGGCCTGCCCCGACCCGCGCGTCTGCTGCGCCGCGAGGACCGTCCTGAGCCGGTGCTCGGCCCGGTGGTGGTGCTCGGCGACTCCGCGGGCGCCGACCGGATCGCCCACCTGCTGCTCGAGGAGGGCGCCGACGTGCGCCGCCGCTTCGAGGAGCTGCGCCGCGTCGGCTCGGTGATCGTGGTGCTCGACGAGATCACCTCCCCGGCGGACATCGGCCCGATCGTGCTGCCGCTGGCCGGGGCGATGCGCTCGCTCGCCCCCGGCTCCCGGGTGGTGACGCTCTCCCGCCCGGCCGGCGTCGAGGATCCGGCCCGGGCCGCGGCCCGCGGGGGCGTGGAGGGGTTCGTCCGCTCCCTCGCCCACGAGATGCGCGGCGGCGGCACGGCCAACGGCGTGACCGTCGAGGACGGCGTGCCGCTCGACGCCCCGGGGGCGATCGGGGCGCTGCGCTTCCTGCTCTCCTCCCGTAGCGCCTTCGTCACCGGCCAGTTCCTGCACGTCTCCAGCGCGGCCGGCGGCGAGACGGAGGACCGCTCGCTGCCGTTGGCGGGGCGCACCGCCCTGGTCACCGGCGCGGCCCGCGGCATCGGCGCGGCGATCGCCCGCACCCTCGCGGCCGACGGGGCGGAGCTCGTGGTGCTGGACGTCCCCGGCGCCGGCACCGAGCTCTCGCGCCTGGCCAACGAGCTGCGCGCGGTGCCGATCCAGCTGGACGTCACCTCACGCGGGGCGGGCCGGCGCCTGGTCTCATCCCTCCGCGGCCGGGGTCTGACCCTGGACGCGGTGGTCCTCAACGCCGGCATCACCCGCGACAAGACGCTGGCCAACATGACCCCGGAGCGCTGGGACCCCGTCCTGGCGGTGAACATCTCCAGCCAGATCACCCTCACGGAGGCGCTGATCGAGGCCGGGGACGTGCTCGGGGAGCAGCCGCGAGTGGTCTCGCTCGCCTCCACCAGCGGGATCGCCGGCAACCGCGGGCAGACGAACTACGCGACCTCGAAGGCCGGCGTCATCGCGTTCGTCGATGCGCTCGCCGAGCGGCTCGAGCGGATCGGCGGCACCGCCAACGCCGTCGCCCCCGGCTTCATCGAGACGGAGATGACCGCGAGGATGCCGGCGCTGACCCGGGAGATCGCGCGCCGCCTCAACTCCCTCCAGCAGGGCGGGCTCCCGGTCGACGTCGCCGAGGCGATCTCCTTCCTCTGCTCCGCCGAGGCGGGCGGGATCCGCGGGGAGACGCTGCGCGTGTGCGGGCAGAACATGGTGGGGAGGTGAGCGCGATGGCCCGGAGCACCGCAGGGACGACCGCCGCCGCACCGGCGGAGCAGGTCAAGGACCTCGCCGATCTCCCCTCCTTCCCGGCGATCTACGCCGCCGCGCTGGACCCCCGCTCCGGTGCGAGCAGGCGGCGCGGCGGCGGGCAGCCGCAGCTGCCGAGCATCGCCTACCGGGTGCGGAAGGTGCGGATCGACGCCGAGCGCGCCCGCGACTTCGACCACCTGATGGGCGGGCCGGCCACCGACCTGGTCCACCCCGGGGTGCTCCACGTGCTCGCCTTCCCGCTCTCCCTCGCGCTGATGGCCCGCCGGGACTTCCCCTTCGCGCTGCTGGGGCTGGTGCATCTGCGCAACCAGGTGCTCCAGCACCGCCCGGTGCAGGTCGGGGAGCTGGTCGACGTCGAGTGCCGGGTGCGGGGCCTGCGCCCCCATCGCAAGGGCCGCACCTTCGAGGCCGTCTCGACGATCCTCGGCGAGGACGGCGAGATCATCGCGACCGACGTGTCCACCTACCTGGTGCGCGGCGACGCACCCTCGGCCGGGGAACCCTCCGGGACGGCCCCGTCGGCCGCCCCCGCGGAGCGCGCACGGGAGGAGTTCGTCGCACCGCGGCCGACGGGGCGCTGGACGCTGCCGGCCGATGCCGGGCGCCGCTACGCCGCCGTCTCCGGGGACGTGAACCCGATCCACCTCTCGGCTCTGAGCGCGAAGGCCTTCGGCTTCCCCCGCGCCATCGCCCACGGGATGTACACCGCCTCCCGCGCCTTCACCGAGTCCCGGGCGGACCTCTCCCGGCCGCTGCGCTGGGACGTGTCCTTCGACGCTCCGGTGATGCTGCCGAGCACCGTGCTGGTCTCCTACCGGGACGATCCGGCCGACGGCACCGTCACCTGCACCGGTTGGCGCGCCGGGCGCGGCGACAAGGGCCCGCGCCGCTGCTTCGAGGTGCAGGTGACCACGCTGGGTCGCTGAGGCCGTGCTCGCCGCCCCGCGGCGGTGCTCAGCGGGAGAGCCCCCGTTCGAGGACGGACAGCAGATGCTCGATGACGTCCTCGGGCCTCACCGCGGTGAGCAGGTCGACGTTCGGCTCCCGGCCCCAGCGGCCCAGCTCGTCGCCGACGGTCTGCCCGCGGGTGAGCGTGCCCGCCAGCTCCACGTCCACCGCGAGCGGACGGGTCCCGGCGAAGCCGCCGGTGACGGCGTGTGCGGCGACCAGCGGGTCGTGCACGTGGGCGCTCCAGCCGAAGCCGTCGGCCCGGTGGAACTCGAAGTAGAAGCGCAGTGCGTCGACCAGCACCTGCGCCACCTGGTGTCCGGAGGTCCGGGCGAGCTCGGTGAGGCGATCCAGCTCCCGCTGGGTGAAGCGCACCGTCTCGGTCGCCTCGAGGGAGCCGAGCACCGGCCGCTGCGGGGCGTCGGAGAACGCGGCGAGCACCCGCTGCGCGGCCTCGGGGTCCACGGCGATGTTCCATTCGCTGGTCGGCCCGGTGTTGCCGCGGTGGTGGATCGCCCCGCCCATCACGTGCAGGCGCCGCAGCAGACGCGGCAGCTCCGGTTCGATCTCGAGGGCCAGCGCCAGGTTCGTGTGCGGGCCCAGCACCAGGCCCACCAGCTCGCCGGGGCGTGCCCGGGCGAGATCCACCCACAGCTGGGCACCGCTGCGGGGATCACGGGCGAGCGAGCTCCGAGGCAGCACGGCATGACCGAGCCCACCGGGGCCATGGGTGTCGTCGGCGTACATCGGCTCCTGCACCAGCGGCCGGTCCGCGCCGCGGGCGATCGGCGCCGCGAGGCCGAGCAGCTCGGCGAGGGCGAGGTTGTTGCGGTGCACCGCGGCCACGTCGACATTGCCACCGGTGGAGACGACGCCTGCGATCTCGGCGTCCGGGTGCGCGGCGAGATAGGTCAGGGCGATCGCGTCGTCGATGCCGGTGTCGCAGTCGACCAGGAGGGGGAGCGTCATGCCGCCAGCGTACGACCACCGTGGGGAGCGGGGGCCTGGTGCGGCGGGCTCGGGTGCGGGAGGATCGGAGGGCGGCGCGCCCACTGCTGTTCGACGACGACCTGCTGCGCGAGCGGATGTGTGCGACCGCGCTCCCTTGACCCTCACGCGACGTCAGGCAGGACGGTGTTCTCCATGACCGGGACGACAGTGCACGAGGACCTCACCGTGGGACGCGTCGCCGACCTCGTCGGCGTGAGCGTGCGCACCCTGCACCACTGGGATGCGATCGGCCTGGTGCGCCCGAGCGGGCGCACCTGGTCGGGGTACCGCCTCTACGACACGGAGGACGTGGCCCGCATCCACCGGGTGCTCGTCTACCGCGAACTCGGTCTGGCGCTCGCGCAGATCGGAGCGATCCTCGACGATCCCTCCGCCGATCCGCGCGAGCACCTGCAGCGCCAGCGGACCCTGCTCCAGGAGCGGATCCGCCGGCTCGAGAGGACGGCCCGCGCCGTCGACGAGATGATCGAGAGGACGACCATGAGCGAGAACGACACGAACATCGGCCTGAGCCCCGAGGAGCAGGCCCGCATCTTCGGCACCGACTGGGACCCCGCCTACGAGGAGGAGGCCCGGGGGCGCTGGGGCGGGACCGACGCCTGGGCGCAGTCCGCCGCCCGCACCCGGGAGTGGGGCACCGCCCGGTGGCAGGAGATCGGGGAGGAGGTCGACGAGGTCGAGACCGCGCTCGCCGACGCCCTCGCCCGCGGCGTCGCCCCGGGCAGCGAGGAGGCCGGCCGGCTCGCCGAGCGGCACCGTGCCACGATCTCCCGCCACTACGAGTGCACCCGCTCGATGCAGGTGGTGCTGGCCCGGATGTACACCGAGGATCCGCGCTTCGCCGCGCACTACGACCAGCGCGCCGAGGGTCTCGCCGCCTGGCTGCGCGCGGTGATCGAGGAGGACGCACGTGCCCACGGCATCGATCCGGAGACCGCCGTCTGGCAGTGAGCCGCGCCGGCAGCGCGCCGGGGTGCACGGTGAGCGGCGCGCTGCCGGCCGGGCCCGTCAGCGGTGGGTGCGGAACGAGTCCGCCGAGGCGGCGGTCCAGGCGGCGGCCCAGTCCTCCGGCGGGTCGGTGAGCAGCTGGTCCGGCCCCAGCCACTCGTACAGCTCCGCGTAGGAGGCGTTGGCCGTCTGCGAGAGGTTGCGGCGCAGCATCCACGGGCGCAGCTCCGAGGGGTCGGAGACGCCCATCGCCGCCATCAGCTTCACCGCTTCGGCGACCGTGCCCTGCTGGTACCGGGCCACCCGGACGGACTTGTCCTCGACGACGAGGCCGCGCTGACGGTACGGGTCCTGGGTGGTCACGCCCGTGGGGCAGCGCCCGGTGTGGCAGCGCTGCGCCTGGATGCAGCCGATCGCCATCATCATCGCGCGGGCGGAGTTGGTGAAGTCGGCGCCTTGGATCAGGCGTTTGACGATGTCGTTGCCCGCGGCGACCTTGCCGGAGGCGCCGAGCCGGATGCGGTCGCGCAGACCCGTGCCCACCAGTGCGTTGTGCATGGTCATCAGCCCCTGGGTGAGCGGCATCCCCATGTGGTCCTCGAACTCCAGCGGTGCCGCACCGGTGCCTCCCTCGGAGCCGTCGACGGTGATGAAGTCCGGTGCCGTCCCGACCTCGAGCATGGCCTTGCACAGGGAGAGCACCTCCACCTTGCTGCCCACGCAGAGCTTGAACCCGACGGGTTTGCCGCCGGAGAGCTCCCGCAGCCGCGCGAGGAACTCGATGAGCCCCGTCGGAGTGTCGAACATCGTGTGCGCGGAGGGCGAGACGCACTTCTCGCCCTCGGGGACGCCGCGGATCGCGGCGATCTCGGCCGAGACCTTCGGAGCGGGCAGCACTCCGCCGATGCCGGGCTTCGCGCCCTGGCTCAGCTTCACCGAGATGCATTTGACCTGGTCCTTCGAGGCCTTCTCGCGGAAGATCCCCTCGTCGAGCCGCCCGTTGTCGGTGCGTGCGCCGAAATAGCCGGTGCCCAGCTCCCAGACCAGGTCCCCGCCCATCTCCTCGTGGTACGGGGTCAGCGACCCCTCGCCGGTGTCCTGGGCGAAGCCGCCCTGCTGCGCCCCCTGGTTCAGGGCGCGCACCGCGTTCGCCGACAGGGCGCCGAAGCTCATCGCCGAGACGTTCAGCAGCGCCATCGAGTACGGGCGGGTGCAGTCCGGGCCGCCCACCTGCACCCGGGGCGGACGCTCGGGCTCGGGCGCGGGGTGGATGGAGTGGACGAGGTACTCGTACCCGGCGGCGTTCACGTCCCGCTCGGTGCCGAAGGCCTGTTCCCCGTGGATGCCCTTCGCCCGCTCGTAGACGATGCTGCGGACGTCCCGGTCGAAGGGCCTGCCGTCCCAGTTGCGCTCGATGAAGTACTGCTGCAGCTCCGGGCGCAGCCCCTCCAGCAGATAGCGCATGTGGCCGATCACCGGATAGATCCGCAGGATCGTGTGGCGCTTCTGCGTGAGGTCATGGGCCGCCAGGGCACCCACGGCGGTGCCCGCGACCCCCAGGACGGCGGCGACGGAGGTGCGGAACGAAGTGCGGGCCATCAGGGTCTCCTCGGGGTCGCTGGATGCCCCGGGATCCGGTCTCCGTCGGACCGCGGCGGAGCGGACACCGGGATGATGCGCGTCACATGCGGTTCCATGCTCGCACGTCGGGTCCCCGTGGGGGAGCGCGTGAGATGCCCGAGGAGGAGCGGCGGGCCGACGGGGCGCGCGGCGGGACCGTCCCGTCGGCGCGGCCCGCGGTGAGGGGCCCGCCTACACTCGGCTCATGAGCGCCTTCGAGGACTTCGTGCGGCTGGAGGCCCGGCCGGTGCCGCTGGGCGGGCCCCGTGGCATGACCGTGCACCGCACGCTGCCCGCTCGTCGGACCTCGCTGATCGGCGCCTGGTGCTTCGCGGACCATTTCGGGCCCGATGACGTCTCCGCCTCCGGTGGGATGCAGGTGGCCCGCCACCCGCACACGGGCCTGGCCACCGTGTCCTGGTTGTTCGAGGGTGCGATCACCCATCGCGACTCGATCGGCAGCCACGCCCTGGTGCGTCCCGGCGACGTGGACATCATGATCGCCGGCTCCGGCATCACCCACTCGGAGTACTCCGTCGCCGACACGACGATCCTGCACGGCGTGCAGCTGTGGTACGCCCTGCCCGATCGCGCCCGGTTCCGCGGCCGGCACTTCGAGGTCTCCACCCCGCCCGAGATCGGCGGTGGAGGGGCACGGGTGCGGGTGGGCCTGGGCTCGTTCCGCGCCACCGCCGAGGACGGCACCGTGCTCGAGGACCGCAGCGAGGTCGCCACCGACACCGCGCTGAGCATGGTGCAGCTGGACCTGCGCGCCGGCGGCGGCCTGCGCATCGACCTGGACCCCGGCCACGAGTACGGCCTGCTCGTGGACCGCGGCGGAGCACACCTGCACGCCGAGGTGCCCGGTCACAGGCCGGGCTCCGCCGCGTCACGCGGGACGAGGGTCGCGAGCCGCGAACTGATGGTGCTGCCGGACGGCGCCCGGCAGCTGACGCTGCGCGCCGAGGACGGCGAGGACCTGCGCGCGATGCTGCTGGGCGGGGAGCCGCTGGGCGAGGACATCATCATGTGGTGGAACTTCGTGGGCCGCACCCATGAGGAGATCGTGCAGTTCCGTGCGCGCTACCAGGCGGAGATCGGGGTCGAGCTGCCGCTGTCCGAGGCGCCGATCGCGGCCGTCGCCCGGGAGCGCGGCGGCCTCACGGCCGACGACGAGCAGTTCGGTCCCTTCGCCCCGCACACCCCGGCGGCCCTGCCCGCGCCGCACCTGCCCAACGGCCGCCTGCGCTCCCGCGGCCGCCGCGGCCTGCCCGGATGAGTCGGCCCGGCCCCGACCGTCGGCGGATCCCCGCGACGGACCCACCGATGAAGGACGATGTGAGCACTCCCGATACGCCCGGCCCTGCCACCTCCGGGCCCGCCCCACTCGACCAGACCGAGCGCGTGATCGTGCGGGCCGCCGAGGAGGAGGGCGGGACCGGCTGCCCCTGCGACCTGGTCGTCGTGGGCGACAGCACCGGGGCGCTGACGGCCGCCGCCCTCGACTCCGTCTCCGAGCAGCCGGGGGCCCGCGTCTGGTCCTGGAACGCCTCGCGCTCCGAGACCACCGCCCTCGCCGGGCGCTTCGCCGGCGCGGCGGCGACGGGCCGCCTGGTGCTCGCCGCGGGGGAGGATCCCGCACCGCTGGAGGAGTTCGCCGCCGGGGCCGATGCGCACCTCGTGCTCGCGCGTCTGCCGAAGTCCCTGGCCGGCCTCGAGGACCTCGCCCGGCGCCTCGCCCGCCTCGCCGCCGGGACCGGGCGGGAGGACCTCACCCTGGTCGCGGGCGGCCGCGTCAAGCACATGACCCGCTCCCAGAACGAGGTGCTCGCCGGCTCGTTCACCGAGGTCCGCGCCTCGCGGGGCCTGGGCAAGTCCCGCGCGCTGATCGCCTCCGCGCCGCGCCCGGACGCCGCCGCCCCGGGGCCGGCCGCCGGCGCCGTGACGGTGCGGGTGCGCGGGCAGGGGCGCGAGCTCGCGCTGCGCGGCAGCGGCGGCGTCTTCGGCGGGGCCCGGGCCGATGCCGGCAGTCTGCTGCTGCTGGACGCGCTGGATGCCGCGCTGGTCGCCGGCGAGGTCCCGGCGCAGCGAGCCGTCGACCTGGGCAGCGGGAACGGCCTGCTCACCGCTCACCTCGCCGCGGTGCTGCCCGAGGCGCAGGTGCTGGGCAGCGACGACGACGCCGACGCGGTCGCCTCCACCCGCGCCACCCTCGAGGCCTCGGGTCTGGCCCGTGACGGCGTGCGCGTGACCTGGGACGAGTCCCTGTCGCAGGAGGGCGACGGCAGCGC
>DATGUQ010000097.1:0-6319 GCA_035301145.1 Brachybacterium sp.
TGACCGAGTACAACCTGATCGCCGAGGAGTACGGCGGCGACACGATGTTCGTGGACGTCTCCGCCCGTGAGAACCTCAACATCGATGCGCTGCTGGAAGCGGTGCTGCTCACGGCGGACGCCGCACTCGAGCTGTCCGCGAACCCCGACAAGGACGCGCGCGGCGTGTCCATCGAGGCGAACCTCGACAAGGGCCGCGGCCCGGTCGCCACCGTGCTGGTCCAGCAGGGCACCCTGCGGGTCGGCGACGCGATCGTCTGCGGCAGCGGCCACGGCCGCGTCCGCGCGATGCTCGACGAGAACGGCGAGACGGTCACCGAGGCGGGCCCGTCCCGCCCGGTGCAGGTGCTCGGTCTGACCTCGGTGCCCGGCGCCGGTGACTCCTTCCTGGTCGCCCAGGACGAGCGCACCGCCCGCCAGATCGCCGAGAAGCGCGAGGCCGCCAAGCGCGCCGCGTCGCTCTCGAAGGTGCGCAAGCGCATCAGCCTCGAGGACATCAACCAGCACATGGCGGAGGGCAAGGTCGAGACCCTCAACCTCATCCTCAAGGGCGACGCCGCCGGCGCGGTGGAGGCGCTCGAGGAGGCGCTGCTGGGCATCGAGGTCGGCGAGGGCGTGGACCTGCGCATCATCGACCGCGGCGTCGGCGCGATCACGATGAACAACATCAACCTCGCGGTCGCCTCGAACGCTGTGATCGTCGGATACAACGTCCGCGCGGAGGGCCTGAACGCGGACTACGCCGAGCGCGAGGGTGTGGAGGTCAAGTACTACTCCGTCATCTACAACGCGATCGACGAGGTCGAGTCCGCCCTCAAGGGCATGCTGAAGCCGGAGTACGAGGAGGTCGAGCTCGGCTCGGCGGAGGTCCGCGAGATCTTCCGCTCCTCCAAGTTCGGCAACATCGCCGGTTCGATCGTGCGCAGCGGCATCATCAGGCGCGGTGCGAAGGCGCGCATCACCCGCAACGGGGTGGTGGTCGCCGAGAACATCGAGGTGGCCGGACTGCGTCGCTTCAAGGACGATGTCACCGAGGTGCGTGACGGGTACGAGTGCGGTATCAACCTGGGCTCGCACAACGACCTCCAGCTCGAGGACCTCATCACCACCTACGAGATGCAGGAGAAGCCTCGCATCTGACCCTGGATCGGCCGGGCGTCCTCGGGGCGCCCGGCCGTGACCCGGCGGGGGAGGAGACCACGATGACCCCGGCGTCCCTCGTCACGCGAGCACCCTCGGCCGACCGCGTCTGCGCGCGGGCTGCGGGTGCTCTCGCACGTGCGGGGGCGCACCGGGTGCCGGGTGCCCGACTCGGGGCCGCGCCGCTGCTGCGCCCTCGGGAGCTCACCGATGTGCTGCATCATCCTGCGGGACTCGAGAGGATCCTGCGCTGCCCGGGCACGAACGACGAGCAGTTCACCGCTCTGCTGGGCACCCGGATCGAGGTCGATCTCGCGCCGGACCAGCGGGCCCGGAACGACGGCGGCGGTCAGCACGTCACGGTGCTCGGCTGCGACACGGTCCGCCTCGGAGAGCTGCTCCCCGCCGCCTCCCGGCAGCGCGTCGACCGATCCATCGACCGCGACGTCCTGCGCGCGGTCCCCACCAGCCACCCCCGCGTCGAGCAGCCCGCCGCTCTCGCCGCCGATCAGGAGGACCACACCCCATGAACGACAGCCCCCGCGCCCGCAAGCTCGCCGACCGCATCAAGGTCATCGTCGCGACCATGCTCGACACCCGGGTCAAGGACCCGCGTCTCGGCTTCGTGACCATCACCGAGGTGCGCGTCACCGGCGACCTCCAGCACGCCACCCTCTTCTACACCGTCTTCGGCACCGACGAGGAGCGCGAAGGCACCGCCGCGGCGCTGGCCAGCGCCACCGGCATGCTCCGCCGTGAGGTGGGCCGTCAGACCGGGGTCCGCCTGACCCCGACCCTCGAGTTCATCGCCGATGCCGTGCCCGAGAACGCCCGCGTCATCGAGGACCTCCTCACCGAGGCCCGCGGGCGCGACGCCGAGCTCGAGCGGACCAAGGCCGGCGCCGCCTACGCGGGCGAGGCGGACCCGTACCGCACGCCCCGTGCCGAGGACGACGTGGCGGAGGACGGCTCCGACCCCGCCGAGGACGAGCACGGCCGCGAGCAGCCGTGACCGCCGCTCCGCACGGCATCCTCCTGGTCGACAAGGCCGCGGAGCGCACCAGTCACGACGTGGTCGCCCGGGTGCGCTGGCTGCTGGGCACGAAGAAGGTCGGCCACGCGGGGACCCTCGACCCGATGGCGACCGGCCTGCTGGTGCTGGGCGTGGGCCAGGGCACCCGGCTGCTCACCTATCTGGTGGGACTGGACAAGACCTACCGGGCACGGATCCGACTGGGCCGGGCGACCACCACCGATGATCGGGAGGGGGAGCCGCTCGGCGAGGCCGTCGACGCCACCGCACTCGCCGAGGACGAGATCGAGCGCTCGCTGACTGCGCTGCGCGGCGACATCGAGCAGGTGCCCTCCACCGTCAGCGCCATCAAGGTCGACGGTCGGCGCGCCTATGCGCGGGCTCGTGCGGGGGAGGACGTCGAGCTCGCCGCGCGCCGCGTGCGCATCTCCCGCTTCGTGGTGACCGGGCGTCGCACCGACGGCCCGTACCTCGACCTGGACGCAGAGATCGACTGCTCCTCGGGCACGTACGTGCGCGCCCTGGCGCGCGACCTCGGAGCCGCGCACGGCGTGGGCGGCCACCTCACCGCGCTGCGGCGCACCGCCGTGGGACCGTTCTCGGTCGCGGACGGTCTGCACGTGCCGGCGCGCGGTGAGGGGGACGCGGTCGAGCTGCCGCTGCACGGCCTGGGCACGATCGCCGCCCGCGTGCTCCCGACCCTGCTCGTCGACGAGGAGCAGTCCGCGGCCCTCGGGAACGGGCGCCGGATCCGCTCGGAGGACGGGGAACCCGCCGTGCCCGCGCCGCTCCCGGAGCATGCGGCCTCCGCAGGGGATCGACCGGTCGCCGCGCTCGACGCCGCCGGGCGGCTGATCGCGATCGTGGCACGGGAGGGCGCCTCCTGGCGCCCCCTGCTGGTGGTGCCGGTCGACGCCCGTTGCTGAGGTATGGCGCCGCGGACATCGAGAGGGCCCCTCCCGACAGCCGTCGGGAGGGGCCCTCTCTCAGCGCTCGCAGCAGCGACGCGGGCGATCGCCGCTCAGTAGTGCACGACGGTCTTGGTGCCGATGCTCGCCCAGTCGTACAGCCACTTCGCATCGGAGACCGGCATGTTGACGCAGCCGTGCGATCCGGAGTACCCGAAGGAGGAACGCCACGGCGCTCCGTGGAAGGCGTATCCGCGGTGGAAGTACTGCACCCAGGGGACGTCCTCGGTGTAGTAGTACTTGGGATGGTCCTCGGGGTAGTAGGCCGCGTTGGTCATGTCCTGCTGCTCGTAGCGCAGGTAGATCTCGAAGGTACCGGTCGCGGTCTCGTTGCCGGGCTTGCCGTCGACGACGGAGCGCGGGCCCCACACCGGGGTGTCGCCCACGTACGCGGTGACGGTCTTGGCGGAGAGATCGACGTCGATCCACTTCTCACCCGTCGGCGTCGCGGGGGAGTCGCCCTCGTCGTCCTCGCCGTCCTCGGTCCTGCCCTGGTCCTCCTCGCCCTCGTCCTCGTCCTTCGGCGCGTCGACCTGCTCGACCTCGGCCTCGACGGTCGTCGACTCGAACGCGGCCTCGAGCGGGGTGACGCCCTTCAGCGCGGCGATCAGCTCCTCGGCGATCGCGTCGGTGTTGGTGATCTTCAGGCCGTCCTGCTTCTCGGTGACGACCTTGACGACCTCTCCGTCCTCGTCGACCTGCTCGATGCCGTCCTCCGCCTCGACGGAGTCCTGCTCGGCGCGGGCGGAGACCCACTCGCGCACCGACTCCTCGTCCACGACGATGTCCAGGCTCTGGCCGTCCTCGGCGGGCGTGACGGAGATCCAGTCGTTGCGGCGCTCGGCGGAGACCTCGTGGGTCTCCCCGTCAGCGCCGGTGATCGACATCGGCTGCTCGAGCAGTGTGGAGATGGAGCCGACGACCTCCTCCGCCTCGTCGGTGGTGATCGCCGGGGCGATCTTCTCGATGGGCTGCTCGACGGCGAAGTCCTCGAGCGCGGGGGCCTTCTCGCTGACGGCGGAGACCAGGGGTTCGGGGTCGAGGCCCTGCCCGTCGCGGCCGGGCTCGGCCGTCCAGGTCTGGGAGTCCTCGTCGAAGGAGACCGAGGCGTCCACGGGGGTGTCGTGCCCCTCAGGCACCAGGCTCTCGGCGAAGGCCGTGGTCGCGGCCTCATCGACCGTCACGACCGGATCCACCGCATACTCGCCGGACCAGGTCGAGGCGATCACCCCGGCGAACGAGTCGTCGCGGTCCACGGCGGCCTGCGCCGTGGCGGTGGCGTCGACGGTCACGCCGAGGTCAGCGAGGCTCTTCTCGAGCTCCTCGTCGCCGGCGGTGACGGTGACCGTCACGGACTCGCCCCGCTCGGCGACGAGCGCGGCGATCTCCTCGGGGGTCTGGCCGGCGACGTCCTGGCCGAGCACCGTCGTGCCCGGGAGAGCGCGGCCCTCGAACTGCTTGGCATAGGCCAGTGCGCCGCCGGTGAGGACGACGGCGATGACGGCGATGATCGCTACCAGCAGGAGCGCGACCCGACGACGGCCATGGCGACCGGTGGGTCGGGACGGGCCGCCCGGCGCGGCCGTATCGGTCACGTTCGTCATGGAAACAGATCCGTTCTCGGCGGCCGTCGACTGCCCCCGCCTCTCTGTGCGGGAGGGCACAGGGGTCCCTCCCCGGCGCCGCCTTGTCGTTCAGGGTAGCGGAGGAGGCATATCGTCCGATATGGAGAATTGCCGGACCTTCATCACAGCTCTGCATCGTTCGAGGCCCCCGCCGGAGGCCGGGCCCGGGCCCCGCCCGAGGACCTCCCGCCCGCCCCGTGCGGTCCGCGTCCGGGCGCTACAGTGTGCACCGGCGATCCCCGCCGTCGCGTCGAGCAAGACGCCCCGAGCATCCCGAAGCCCCGCGCGAGAGCGCGTCCCGCCCGGAAGGACATGACCGCGTCGTGACCCGAGTCCCCATCTGGCACTCCGTCGAGGAGGTGCCCGCCGACCTCGGCCCCACTGCGGTGTCGATCGGCAACTACGACGGGGTCCATCGCGGGCACCGGTTCGTGCTCGACCAGCTGCGCCACCACGCCGAGACCCGCTCGCTCGCCCCGGTGGCGCTCACCTTCTGGCCGCATCCGCGGCACGTGATGGGCGACCCCGCCCTCACCCCGCTGCTCACCGGACACGAGGACCGCGACCGCCTGCTGCTGCTGGCCGGGATGCACGGCGTCCTCGACCTCGAGTTCACCCTCGAGTTCGCGCAGCACTCCCCCGAGGAGTTCGTGCGCGTCTTCCTGGTGGAGGGGCTCGGCGTGCGGTGCGTGGTGCTCGGCGAGGACGCGCTGTTCGGCCGGGCCAACGCCGGGACCATCGAGACCATGCGCGAGCTCGGCCTCCGGTACGGGTTCGAGGTCGTCACCGTCGACGAGCTCGGCCCGGACGGCGCCGGCACCGGCCGCATCTCCTCCTCGGGGATCCGCCGTGATCTGCTCGAGGGGGACGTGGCCGCCGCCAACCGGGCGCTGGGCCGGATGCACACGGTCACGGACGTCGTCCATCATGGGCATCGCCGCGGGCGCGAGCTGGGCTTCCCGACGGCGAACCTCGGCCCGTCGCCGGCCGGGCTGATCCCGGCGGACGGCGTCTACGCCGGGTACCTGACCGTGGCCGAACAGGATCCCGCGCACCTGGGCACCCCACCGCTGGCGGGGGCGCCGGCCACCATCTCCATCGGCACCAACCCCACGTTCGCTGGCGACGGCGCGCCGCGGCGCACCGTCGAGGCCTACGTGCACGACGACCACGACCTGGACCTCTACGGGGACCTGGTACGCCTGGAGTTCGTGGACTTCCAGCGGCCCACGCTCAGGTTCGACTCCGTCGAGGCGCTGATCGCGCAGATGGACGACGACGTCGAGGTGACCCGCCGCACTCTCGATGCGGAGCGCTCCCGGACCGACGTCACCGGCTGATATCCTTCCCGAGCCGTCACATCGGCCGCGGAGAGCGTATCCGCCCCATCGACGTCCCGCCCTCCGGGCCGGCGCGCCGTCGGGCCCGCTCGTCCCAGAGCCCGGACATCAGGTCCGGTGCGCCGCGCAACGACCCAGGAGAGCTATGGCCTTCGATACCGCTACGAAGCAGCAGATCATCAAGGAGTACGGGACCACCGAGGGCGACACCGGC
>DATGUQ010000098.1:0-7292 GCA_035301145.1 Brachybacterium sp.
GAGCAGATCGAGCTGCTGGGCACCGAGGTGGTCCCGGTGCTGCGCCGCGAGCTCGAGGCCCGCAAGCCGGCCGACGTCCCCGAGGCGCCCACCCACGCCGCCCGGGTCGCCGCCGCGGAGGCCGAGCGCGGCGCCTTCGACGACAGCTACCGATTCGAGACCGGCGACAACTGGACCGGTCTGCGCGCCGAGGACGCGAAGGAGACCCAGCGATGACCAGCAGCACTCACCGGATCCTGGCCCTGACCGCCGGGCTCTCCACTCCCAGCTCCACCCGCATGCTCACCGACCAGCTGGCCCGCGAGGCCGCGGCGGCGCTGGGCACGGGCGGCGCCGAGGTCGAGGTGACCACGGTGGAGCTGCGCGAGTACGCCCACGACATCACCGACGCGCTGCTGACCCGCTTCCCCGGCGAGCGGCTCGCGATCGTGATCGAGCAGGTGCGCGCCGCCGACGCCGTGATCGCAGTGACGCCCGTGTTCAACGTGGGCCCCTCGGGGCTGTTCAAGATGTTCTTCGACGCGCTGGACATGGAGCTGTGGAGGGGCAAACCGCTGCTGCTCGGCGCGACCGCCGGCACCGCCCGGCACTCGCTCGCGATCGACTACGCGATCCGCCCGATGTTCGGCTACCTGAAGGCCGAGGTGGTGCCGACGGTGGTGTTCGCGGCGTCGGCCGACCTCGGGGCCGGCTCCGAGGGGCAGGCCGACGAGCAGCCTCTCGCGACCCGGGTGCGCCGGGCGGCGGCGGAGCTCGCGACGATGGTCCGGGCCGACCTCGGCGAGACGGCGGCCGAGGCAGATGACGCCGCGGCGGGCGAGGCCTCCCAGGAGCAGGCGAGCGGGCGACCGGCGCTGGACGCGGAGTTCTCGGACTTCGTGCCGATGGGCACCCTGCTCGGCAGGCGCTGAGCGCCGCCCTGCCACCTCCATGATCGGCCCGACCCCCTCCGCGGGGCCGGGCCGGTCCGGGCGGCCGCTACGCGGTCGCCAGGGAGGTGAGGGACGCCTTCCACCGCTCGTGCAGCGCGGTGAGCTCGGCGACCACTTCCGGCCGGTCCGCGGAGACGTCGGCCTGCTCGGCCTCGCCTCCCGGGGCGGGCTCCGCCCCTCCCAGACCGGGCGCAGGTCCATCCCGTCGATCGGGGCCGACGGGGGCACCTCCGCGCCGGCCGCCGCCGCGAAGGTGGGCAGCAGGTCGAGCGAGGAGACCAGCGCCTCGGAGCGCTCGCCGGCGGGGACGGTGCCGGGCCGGGAGAGGATCATCGGCACCTGCACACCGCCCTCGAAGAGGCTGTACTTCGTGCCGTCCAGCGGTGCGTTGTCGCCGTAGTTGCAGGTGGAGCCGCCGTTGTCGGTGAGGTACACGACCAGCGTGCTCTCGCGCCGGCCCGTCGCCTCGAGATGGTCGAGCAGCCGCCCGGTCTCTCGGTCCATGATCTCGAGCTGGGCGAGGTAGTACTCGCGTCCGTGTTCGAGGTGGGGTGAGATCGCTCCGTCATACCAGTCGAGGTAGTCGGTGCTCGCCGGGTCGAAGTCGTCGTGGCGCGGCAGGGCCCGGGCGTCGAGCTCGTCCTGCGGCAGCTGCCAGGCGAAGTTGTGCACAGCGTTGTACGCGACCATGCAGAAGTACGGGTCCTGGCCCTCGTCGCCCTCCCCCATGAACTCCAGCGCGCGGTCGGTGAACTCGACGGTCAGGTGCTGCTCGCACTCCACCTCGCGCCCGTTCTCACGCAGCGGGCCGACGCCGTGCGCGGACGCCGCCTCCCCGTACTCGTCGGCGGCCGCGTGGGAGTGGTGCAGATAGTGCAGGCGGCCCATGCTCAGGCCCGCCAGCCCGTAGAGGCTCTCGTCGAAGCCGTGGTTCTCGGGGCAGGCGCGATCCCCCGGCCGCTCGGGCCCGTAATGGACCTTGCCGAAGTACCCGGTGCGATACCCGGCCTGCTGCAGCACCTCGGGCATCACGGGCTGCTGCGGCGGCGGGAAGGCGGAGGTGTCGAACCAGTGCGCGCCCCAGCGCTGCTGGTGGGCGCCCGCGATGAGGCCGGCGCGTGGCCACCGCCAACAGGGCCATGTTCGAGCTGCGGCGGTCCTTCGCCGCGTAGACGGGATCGATCAGCCAGAGCGCCTGCGCCTTCCCGGTCAGCGGGTTCACGCCCACCCAGGAGGGGCCGAAGCCAGCGACCGCGAGGCGGTCGAGCTGGGTGTGGCCCTGGGCTGGATCGCGGTGACTTGTCCTCCCTGCACCCCGGTGGGGTGGTCCAGGTCGATGACGAGCACGGCGGCGCGCTGAGGGTGCGTGAGCACGGCGTACTGAGCACGCTGCAGGTGACGTGACCCGACCGGGTAGAGCTTCGGGGTCGTCTCGCCGGTCGCGGGATCTTTGCGCCAGGCGTGGGAGAAGTCGCGCGTGGCAGAGGCCTGGAAGGCGTCGCGGTCGAGGTGGGCGAGGAGATGGTGTGCGTCCTCGTCGGTCCATCCTGAGGAGCGGATGCCGGGAGACTCGGGCCGGGCGTGCGGGTCCGTGACCGTGGTGCGGGGGTGGCTCTCGATCGCTAGGACCGGGGCCAGGCTGTCCGTTAGACTCATCCCTAGGCTTTCTCTCCGAATGGCTCTTCGGGGTGAAGCGAGCGCTCTACCGGTTGCCGCCGGTGGGGCGCTCTTCTTTGGTGGTGCTCTGACCCTACGCGACATGTTTGCCTAGGCATCGCCCTTTCGTGCGTGTCACCCGAGCCACTCACCGGCCCGTTGCTACGGTCGCCGCATGAGGAACCGGGTCACCGAGAAGGAAGCGCGCCGCCGCGCGCGCCTGGCGGAGCTGCGCGAGGAGACCCGGGCCTACCGCGACGACCAGGGGCACACCTGGCGCGAGACCGCCGAGCACTTCGGGATCAAGGAGCGCGCGACGCGCTACCGCGTGTACAAGGCCCGGAAGGAGCGGGAGGCCGAGCGTCAGGCAGAGATCGCCCCGCCGCTCCCCCTCGACGAGGTCTGAGGGCATGGCCCGCCCGACCGACGTGGACGCTGCGCGAGGCCGAGGAGCGCTGCGGGGTGTCCCGCTCGACGCTGAAGCGCCGTCTGGCCGCGGGCGACTTCCCCAACGCCTACAAGACCAGCCAGGGCCAATGGCGCGTCCCGGTGAACGATCTGATCGCCGCCGGCTACCAGCCCGACGCGGTGGACTGGGGCGAGGAACAAGAAGAGCCGGCCCCTGCCACTACGCCTCCGGATCGGGTCACCGAGCTCGAGCACGAGCTCGCACAGGAGCGGCTACGCCGCGCCAGCGCCGAGCAGCTCGCCCAGGAGCGCCAGGACCGGATCGCAGACCTACAGCAGGCCATGCGCCTGCTCGAAGCACCCCGGCCAACGCCCGGTTCACCTGGTCCAAACCCCTGGGTCAGTGACCTAGGTCAGCCCGCCCAAATGACCCACCCTGACCTAGGTCACGACCGATCACCGCAGGTCAGACATGGTTCAGATGAACCACCCAGCCGGTCCACTGACCTAGGTCAGGATGGGTCACCTGAACCACCCCGGCGTGGTTGGTGGCGACGCATTACGGGTCGGTAGCTAGTCGCACGGCCGAGTGATGGACCGGTGCTAGCAGTTAGTCGGCCTCGCCCTGATCGTCCTCGTCGTCGATCCGTAAGGGCATGAACATGAAGGGGCGGAGCCCGGCCAACGTCCTGAGGTGCTGACTTGCTGATCTACTGATCTACTGCGCTGGAACGCACCCCACCAGCCTCGAAGGCAAGGGGCGGAGCCCCGCGGCAGCCACATCGCTAGCCCCTCTGCCCTCCGGTGCGTTTCACCAGCATTGCGTGGTCCTGCGGCCCGGCCTATGCTCGCCGTAGCGGCGGAGCGACATCGATGTCACCACGACCGCCCATGGGGATTTACGATAGGGGTAATGGGGAATCATGCAGAATTTTTCTTCTCGGGCCATTCCTGCCTAGCCGCGCTTGCTCTACTTAGTACTGCGATGCCTGCACACTCAGAGCCGAGTTCAGAGCCTGAGGCCCTTAGCTCAATTCAGTCCATAGCGCCAGAATTCATTGCCGAGTCCTCAGAGGTGGAGGGCGATGCGCGAGGGTTCACATCTGCTAACCCTTACGTCTCTGCCGAATATCCAGAGAATGGAAATGGGACGGCCGATGTAACTACGGACTTCGGAACCGGCTCCACTTCGTACGGGATCACCCTCCCTGAGGCGCGAGGTGTCGAGAAGGCCGAACGTCAAGACTCCATCGTTAGCTACGGCACAAAATCAGGCTTCAGTACGGTGGCTACGGCCGGCGATGATGGCACGGTTAGCGTTGGCACGATCATTGAATCAAAGTCTGCGCCAAGCGAATACACCTATGGGGTAAGTTCCAACGGTGAGCCTGCCGTGATGACGCAGCTAGACGACGGATCGGTAGACGTTTTCACCGCTGACGGGGAGCTTCTGACGCACTTCCGGCCCGCATGGGCGGTCGATGCGGACGGGCGTGACGCCCCAACGTTCTACACGATCAACGGTGGTGAGATCACGCAAACGGTAGAGCACGAGGGGTACTCATACCCGATCGTAGCCGACCCGAAGTCCGGCCTTTACATCAAGAAGGTCAGCCTGAAGTCTGATCCGCGCGGCATTATCATCCAGGTCTACCCCGGATCCTATCCGGCAAACCTTCCGGGGAATGCCCTATTTGCTGACTACAAGAAGCTTGTGGGGTCGAACTTCCATGGAAGAAAGTACCGCGACCAGCTCGTTTGTCACCAGAATAATGCGATGCACTTCAAGAAGCCCTGGAACTTGGATAGCTGGAGGCCTGACGTCGGTTACGCCAAGACTGTCGCAAAGCTTTGCAATCCGTAAACCTAGCAAAGGGGCGTCTCTATGCTCTCAAGAAAAGTCATCGTCGCGCTAGTTGTCACAGTCGCTGGGGCTGGGCTTCTGGTCGGATCCCTGGTCTGGGCGTCTGCCCGTTTCGACGCATTAGACGGGGGCGCACCTGGTTCATCCACTGACATCCTTGGAGTCGCCGCAGTCGTCGCTGGACTAGTCGCCCTCACTATTGGCCTCATTCTTCTGGTTCAAGGAGCTGCTGAGGTTAGGTCGCGCCGACCGACGTCGGAGGCAAGGGGCGCAGCCCCTCGGCAGCTTCACCGCTCGTAGCCACGACCCTGCGGCCGCTCAGCTGTCCGGCGGGCCCGCTGCCTGTACTGGCTCTCCGTGGAAGCTGGTGCCCGCCTCGGCACAGCCCCTCTCGCAGCCTTGGGCTCAGGCACGTGAGCACCAGGGACACGCTGCGGGGAGTTCGTGCGAATGACGCCCTGCACGGCGGGGTCGAGCGCATCCCATTGGGCCTGCGTGAACTGGCGAACGGTCCTGCGTAGCGACCGCTGTCGAGGGGAGACCTTCGCGGCTTCGCGCCAGGTCTCGCGCTGCGTCGTCACAGCGCGCTTCGGCTGTACCTTTCGGCGGGGAGCCTGGCTGAGCCCGTGAGCCTTCTCGAGGACGGTGCAGGCGCGCTGCGCGGCCCGGCGATCGTTGCGCCCGTGCCAGACCTCGCCGTCGTCGCTGACGCGAGACAACACGATATGGATGTGATCGTCGCCGTGGCGGACCGCGACCCACGGCCGATTCCCCACGTCCATCTCGTCCATGAACCGCGAAGCGGCGTCGGCCCACTCGCGATCATCCATCTTCCGGTCACCCGGCGCGGCGCGTAGGGAGGTCTGCCAGATCGGCTTGGTGATGTCCGGCCGCGTCTGCTGGGTGTGGCGCAGGTCTGCGGCCCACTCGGCGGGGTCAGTGGCGCCCTCCGCGCCGATGGTCGAGGCGATCACCACGCCCCCGGAGTGGCGCTGTCCGTCCTTGACGTACTGGTGCTCATCAGCCTTGCCCGGCCCGTGAAGGTACGCGGCAATGTCACCGACCCGGGTCCCCCGAGTGATCTTGGCTATCACGGGTGCTCCCTCGTCCAGGCGCGAATCTAGGCGAGCTGAGCACGCACGGCCCCGATCGCATCGAGCGCCTCGCCCGGGGTCGGTCCGTCGGGGCCACCGCGCTCGGCGACGTTGAGTGCTCGCGCGATCTGGTTCAGGTTGCTGCCGACGCGGCCGAGGTCGGCGCGCAGCGCGGCCACCTCGCCCCCGAGGTCGCTGTGCCCGAGGTGCGCCAAAGTCAGCGAGCTCGTCACGCGCTCGCGTGCCCAGCGGGCCAGAGAGCCGACCCCAGCGTCCTTCGCGGCCGCGCTCCACGCGGCGTGCTCGACGTCGCTCAGCGACAGCCCCACGCGGTGCTCGCGCTTCGCAGGGCCAGCGGTCGGGCGACCCGCGCGCGGCCGCTCGGGCGCAGCAGCCGGCTGCTCCGCTGGCGCTATCGCAGACAGCGCCAGATAGGGGTTGAACGCCGCCTCCGCGGCGTGGTCGGGGCGATCTTCGATCGGCACGGCGACCCCTTTCGTCCGAGCCCTGCGAGGACTGCGACGGGGCCTACCCCCGTTCCGTGGACACGGGGGTTGTTTACGCTGCGAGCGCGAGTTTATCGGAGTAGGCGCGTTCGTAGGCGTTCGGGGGCAGGTAGCGGCACCAGGAGTGGCGGCGCTTGGTGTTGTAGCGGGTCAGCCAGCGGAACATCTTTCGACGGCAGGACTGCTCGTCGGTGAAGCATGCGGCGTCTCGGAGGACCTCGCGCTTCGCCGTCGCGTTGAAGGACTCCGCCATCGCGTTGTCGGCGCTGGTGCCGACGGCTCCCATGGACTGGGTCACGCCCAGCTGGTTGCAGAGCTCGGCGTAGGCCTTGGAGGTGTAGACCGAGCCGTGGTCGCTGTGGAAGATCGCGCCGGCCAGTGATCCGCGGGTCGCTGCGGCTGCTTTGAGCGCATCGGCGACGAGGTCGGTGCGCATGTGATCGGCGATGGCCCAGCCCACCAGGCGGCGGCTGTAGCAGTCGATCACCGTGGCCAGGTACAGGTTCCGGCCTCCACCAGCCCCGGATATGGGCAGGTAGGTGATGTCGCCGACGTAGCGGAGGTTCGGCGCCTCGGCGGTGAAGTCCCGTTTCAGCAGATCAGGAACGACCTGGTCGGCCGGGTCCGGGACCGTCGTGCGATGCCGGCGCTTGTTGACGAAGCCGGCGAGGCCAGCGGCCCGCATGACTCGGGCGACCCGCTTGTGGTTGACCCGGTCCTCGGGCGCGGCACCGTCGTTGAGCTCGGCCGTGATCCGCGGAACACCCTGGGCATCGTCCTTGGCGTGGATGATGCGGATCCGCTCCAGCAGCTCCGCATCGTGGGCGGCTCT
>DATGUQ010000099.1:0-6762 GCA_035301145.1 Brachybacterium sp.
TCGATCTCGCCCATCTCGGTGCCGGCGGAGATCTCGTCGTCGACCTCGGGCAGGTCGACGTAGACGACGTCTCCGAGCTGCTCGGCCGCGTAGTCGGTGACGCCGACGATCGCGACGCCCTCGGACTCGACGCGGACCCACTCGTGGTCCTTGCTGTACAGAAGGTCTGCGGACATGGGGATGGTCCTTCCTGGGGGACGGAGGTTCTCGTGATGGCTCGGGGGCGGGAGGTCAGTCGCGGGTGCGGAAGGGCGTCTCCACGACGCGGACCGGCAGGTCCTTGCCGCGCACGTCGGCCACCAGCTCGGTGCCGACCTCGGCGGCGCTCGGGTGCACGAAGCCCATGGCGATCGGGTGGCCCAGCGTCGGGGACAGCGCGCCGGAGGTGATCTCGCCGACCTCGCGCCCGTCGGCATCGCGCACCTGGGCGCCGGCGCGCGCGGCGCGGCGGCCGTCGGCGACCAGCCCCACCAGGACCGGTCGGTCCGAGAGGTCCGCCGCCTCGATGCCGGCACGGCCGACGAAGTCGCCCTTGGTCCTCAGGGCGACGACGCGGCCCAGGCCGGACTGGGCGGGGAGGAGGTCGCGGCCCAGCTCGTTGCCGTACAGGGGCATCCCGGCCTCGAGGCGGAGGGTGTCGCGGCAGGCGAGGCCGCACGGGGTGAGGCGGTCGCCGCCGGCCGCGGTCAGCTGCTCCCACAGGGGCGCGGCGAGCTCGTCGGCGACGTACAGCTCGAAGCCGTCCTCTCCGGTGTACCCGGTGCGGGCGATCAGCATCGTCTCGCCGCGGTAGGTGCACTCGGCGAACCGGTAGTTCCGCATCCCGGTGAGGTCCTCGCCGGTCAGGCCCTCGACCCCGCTCTCCCCGCCGAGCAGGGCGTCGTGCAGGATCTGCTCGCTGGCCGGGCCCTGCACGGCGATCAGCGAGGTGCGGTCCGAGGCGTCCTCGACCATGGCGTCGAAGCCCTCCGCGCGGGCGGTGAGCTCGGCGGCGTCGATCTCGGCGTTGGCGGCGTTGGCGACGACCAGGAAGTGCTCCTCGGTCAGGCGGTAGGTGATCACGTCGTCGATCACGCCGCCCTCCTCGGTCAGCAGCAGCGAGTACTTCGCCCGCCCCACGGACATCGCCGAGAGCTTCCCGGCCAGGGCGTGGTCGAGGGCGTCACCGGCCTGCGGGCCGCGCACGTGGATCTCCCCCATGTGGCTGAGGTCGAAGATGCCGGCGCTCTCGCGCACCGCACGGTGCTCCGCGAGATCCGAGTCGTACCGCACGGGCATGCGCCAGCCGGCGAAGTCGGTGAACGTCGCACCGAGCGACTCGTGGACCGCCTCGAGGGCGGTGCTGCGCAGGTCCTGATCGGCCATGGTGCTCCTTACTCGTCCCGGGGCGGTCGTCGGCCGGCCTCTGCGGCGCACGGCGCCCGGTCGCGACGACCTGTGCGACACGTCTCTGTGTCGCAGGCTCACCATACCGTCCGTGCGGGGCCCCTGGTGCATGCACGCCCGGGCCCCTGCGGGAGCCGGGAGCGCACCGGCCCGGCGCGGTTCGCCGACCGAAAGGCCCGCTGTCCCGGCCCGGGTACCTAGTACCGTGGTGCGCGTGACGAAGGAAGGCACCACGGAGTGGCCGATACGGATCCGCAGCCCGCGGCTGGTGATCCGGCCGCCGGGCGACGCCGACCGCGACTCGGTCATCCGGCTGATGACCGATCCGGTGACCCGTGAGTACCTCGGCGGTGCCGTGGACTACGCGTCCCGACAGGCTCTGGAGCTGTCCCCGCTGGGCCTGACCTGGGGGCGCTGGGTGCTCGCCCTCGCCGAGGACGACACCATGATCGGTTCGATCACCCTCGGCTACGACCGCGGGGAGCTCGAGCTCTCCTACGCGCTGCTGCCGGAATGGACCGGCCGGGGGTACGCGGCCGAGTCGTGCATCGCCCTGCTCGCCTGGGCCCGGGACGAGCTCGAGGACGAGCACGTGATCGCCGTCAGCCAGACGCGCAACAAGCGCAGCGTGGCGCTGCTGCGCAAGCTCGGCTTCACGGTGCGCAAGGGCCTCGAGGAGTTCGGCACCCAGCAGCTGCTGCTGGAGCGCGATCTGCACGAGCCGCTCCCGGAGTACGCCCAGCCGCTGCAGACCGCGGCCGATCCGCCGCCCCCGACCCGGCGCTGAGCCCGCCTCAGCCGCGTGCGACGGGGCAGCTCATGCAGCGCGGCCCGCCGCGGCCGCGGCCCAGCTCGTCGCCGGCGAACTCGAGCACCTCCACGCCCTGGCCGCGCAGGTACTCGTTGGTGGCCGCGGCCCGTTCGTAGGCCACCACCTTCCCGGGCGCGAGGGCGAGCACGTTGCATCCGTCGTCCCACTGCTCACGCGCCGCCGCGTAGGCGTCCAGCGGCGGCGTCAGCACGCGCAGGGCGGGGACCCCGAGCCCGCGGGCCAGCACCCGGTCCATCTCGTCGGCCGGCCGTGCGCGCGAGACCAGCCGCTGACCGGGACGCTCGATCTCGAAGGTCTCCAGGGCCTCCAGCGGCCCGAACCTCAGCATCGACTCCTCGTCGACCACGGTGGTGACGGTGTCCAGATGCATCATCGAGCGCCGGTGCGGGAGCGCGATCGCGACCACCCGTTCCACGGAGCCGTCCGCGAGCAGGTCCGCGGCCAGCCGTTCGACGCCGACGGCGCTGGTGCGCTCCGACATCCCCACCGCGACCACGCTCGGGGACAGCATCATCACGTCGCCGCCCTCGACGGTCGCGGCACCGGCGCCGTCCCGCCCCACGATGCGCCGCGGCGCGGCCGCGCCGGAGAACTGCGGGTGGTGGCGGTAGATCATCTCCAGATGCAGGCTCTCGCGGCGCCGGGCCGAGTGGCGCATCGGGCTGACCGAGACCACGTCGCCGATCCAGGCCGAGGGGTCGCGGGTGAACAGATGGTTGGGCAGGGGGTCCAGGACCAGGTGCTCCTCCCCCGCCCGGTGCAGGGCGATCGAGCGCGGGCTCACGCCCAGGGCGCGCAGCTCGCCGACGGTGATGCCGGAGACGAGCACCTCCCCCAGCGCCTGTGCCGGCAGGTCCGCGAGCGCGCCGTGGAGGTCCTGCACCGCGATGTCACCGAGGGTCGCCGGGTCCAGGGCGCGCTCCAGCAGCTCCTGGCGCAACGCCGGCTCCTCCAGCAGGTCCACGAGCAGGCTCCGCAGCTGGAGCACCTCGACGCCCTCGCCGCGCAGCAGGGCGGTGAACTCGCGGTGCTGCGCCTCGGCGCGGTCACGCCAGAGCACCTCGTCGAACAGCAGCTCCTCCCGGGAATCCGGCGTGAGCCGTTCCAGCTCCGGCCCCGGCCCGTGCACGATCACCCGCCGCAGCGGGGAGATCTCGTCGTGCACCCCGATGCGGTGCGCTGCTGTCGGTGTCATACGAACTCCTTCGTCCTCGAGACAGCGAGCACGCTAACAGAGCGCCCGGCGCGCCCGGGCCGGAGGGAGGATACCCGCATGCACCGCCGCGGCCGGGACGGATACCCTGGCAGGGTCCACATCCGCCCCGTCCCAGGAGGACTCTGTGACCGCCACCGCGCTGTCCATCCCGACCACCCCCCTCGCCGACGGCACCGCCTTCCCGCTGATCGGCTTCGGCACCTCCGGCATGAAGGGCGTCGAGGGCGCCCGCGCGATCAGCGAGGCGCTGCGTGCGGGCTACCGGCTCATCGACTCCGCCGCCCAGTACGGTAACGAGGCCGCGCTGGGCCAGGGCCTGCGCGACAGCGGCGTGGACCCGGACCAGGCACTGGTGACCACGAAGATCGCCGGTGGTGACCAGGGCCGCGACGCCGCCCGCGAGGGCTTCCTCGGCTCGCTGCGCCGGCTGGGCCTGGAGCGCGCGGCCCTGGTGCTGATCCACTGGCCGAACCCCTCCCGCGGCCTCGCCCTGGAGACCTGGCGCACCCTGATCGACCTCAAGGAGGAGGGCCTCGCGCTGCACATCGGGGTCTCGAACTTCCGACCGGAGCAGCTGCAGGAGCTGATCGACGCCACCGGCGTGACCCCCGAGGTCAACCAGATCCAGCTCTCCCCCGCGCTGCCGCGGGCGGAGGCCGTCGCCTTCCACCGCGAGCACGGCATCGTCACCCAGGCCTGGGGCCCGCTGGGCGGTCGCGAGGGGCTCGGCGACCAGTTCGCCCTCCGGCGCGTCGCCCGCAAGCACGGCGTCTCCGCCTCGCAGATCTCGCTGCGCTGGGCGATCGACCAGGACATCGTGGTGATCCCGAAGTCGCAGGACCCGCAGCGCCAGCGGACGAACGCGAGCCTGCAGGGCATCGAGCTGGACGACGAGGACCGCGCCCTGCTGGCCTCCCTCGACCTCGGCGAGGAGGCGGCCTGGGACTCGCGCGAGCACGAGGAGTGGTGACCGCCGGTCGCTTCGCCCCGTCGCCGGCGCACCGGGAGATCGTCTTCCTCACCGGCTCCGGGATCAGCGCCCGCACAGGCCTGGGCACCTTCCGCGGGCCGGACGGGCTGTGGGCCCTGGAGCCCGAGACCGAGGAGGCGATGCACGCGGATCTGCTCCCGGGCTCCCTGCCCCGGCTGTGGCGGGTGTGGGGAGGCATGGCCCGGATCGCGCGCGCTCATGGACCGACCCCGGGCCACCGGGCGATCGCTCGGCTCGGGGCACCGGTGATCACGCAGAACATCGACGGTCTGCATCAGGCCGCCGGCAGCGAGGTGGTCGCGGAGCTGCACGGCAGCGCTCTGCGCGCGGTGTGCCTCGAGGCGCGCTGCACCTGGTCGGCGCTGCTGGATCCGGGGGACGGGCCGCGGGCGGAGGACCATGGCGTGCCCGGCTCCTGCCCGCTGTGCGGGGCGCCGACCCGCCCTGACGTGGTGCTCTTCGACGAGCAGCTCCCGCAGGACGCGCTCGAGCTCGCGATGCGGCTGGTGCAGAGGGCGGATCTGTTCGTCGTCGTCGGCACCAGCGGCGTGGTGTTCCCCTCCGCGCAGCTGGCGCCGCTGGCGGCCTCGCACGGCGCCACGACGGTGCTGATCGACATCGCTCCGCCGTTCGGCTCGAGCGAGCTGTTCGACCACGTGATCGCCGAGGACGCCCACGAGGTGCTGCCGGACTGGGAGCGGCGGCTGCATCGCGTGGGCGGCACCTCGTTCCTGGATCCCTTCCCCGGCTGAGGATCCCTCCCGCGCTGCGCGGGGGCAGAGCCGCTCAGATCCAGATCGCGGGGTCCACCTGCTCCTCGGGTCGGGCGCCGCCGCGCCGCACCGTGGCCGGGACCCCGACCGCCGTGGCCTGCGCGGGCACATCCTTGACGACCACGGCGTTGGCACCGATCTGCGCGTCCTCGCCGATCACGACCGGGCCGATCACACGCGCTCCGGCGCCGATGGTCACGCCGTCCTCGACCGTGGGGTGGCGCTTGATGCGCTCCATCGAGCGGCCGCCGAGCGTGACCCCGTGGTAGAGCATGACGTCGTCGCCGACCTCGGCGGTCTCCCCCACCACCACGCCCATGCCGTGGTCGATGAAGAAGCGTCGGCCGATCCGTGCCCCGGGATGGATCTCGACGCCGGTCACCGAACGCGCACCCTGCGCGAGCACGAGCGCCGGCAGCCGGGCTCCGCGGGTCCACAGCCGATGGGCGAGCCGGTGGGTCCAGATCGCGTGCAGGCCCGGGGAGGTCAGCAGGATCGCCAGGTCATCGGTCGCCGCGGGGTCACGACGGTGCGCCGCCGCGAGATCCTCCCGGACCGTCGCGACGACGTCCATCACCCGGTCCAACGGGTTCTTCGCCATGGGGGCCGTCGTCAGTCCGCGTACTCGGCGTACAGCGGGGTGGAGAGGTAGCGCTCGCCGAAGGACGGCACCACCACGACGATGGTCTTCCCGGCGTACTCGTCCCGGGAGCCGACGCGGACGGCGGCCTCGATGGCCGCGCCGGAGGAGATGCCCACCAGCAGTCCTTCGGTGCGGGCCACGGAGCGCGCGCGGTCCATGGAGGTCTCCGCGTCGATGTCGACGACCTCGTCGTAGATCTCGCGGTCCAGGATGCTGGGCACGAAGTTCGCGCCGAGCCCCTGGATCTTGTGCGGGCCGGGCTCGCCGCCGTTGAGGATCGCGGACTCCTCGGGCTCGACGGCGATGATCTTCACCTCGGGCTTGCGCTCCTTGAGCACCTGGCCCACGCCGCTGACCGTGCCGCCGGTGCCGATGCCGGCCACCACCGCGTCCACCGAGCCGTCCGTGTCGTCCCAGATCTCCTCGGCGGTGGTGCGTCGGTGGATGGCCACGTTCGCGGGGTTGTCGAACTGCTTGACCTGGACCGCTCCGCGCTCGGCGGCGACCTCCTCGGCCTTCTCGACCGCGCCCTTCATACCCTTGGACGCCTCGGTGAGGATCAGCTCGGCGCCGTAGGCGCGCAGCAGCATCCGCCGCTCCTCGGACATCGACTCGGGCATGGTCAGCACGACCTCGTACCCCCGCGAGCTGCCGATCATCGCCAGGGCGATGCCGGTGTTGCCGCTGGTGGCCTCGACGATGGTGCCGCCGGGCTGCAGCTGCCCGGATTCCTCGGCGGCGTCGATCATGGCCACGCCGATGCGGTCCTTGACGGAGCTCGCGGGGTTGTAGAACTCGAGCTTGGCGACGATCGTGGCCTTGACCTCGTCACCGAGGTGGTTGAGCTTGACCAGCGGCGTGCGGCCGACCAGTTCGGAGACGTTCTCGTAGATGGGCATGCTTCTCCTCGGCGTTGCGGGA
>DATGUQ010000100.1:0-5151 GCA_035301145.1 Brachybacterium sp.
CGGCGGCCGGCGTGGGTCGCACCGCCATGTACAACCACTTCCCCGACCGCGAGAGCCTGCTGGTCGAGTACGCGATCCACGAGACCACGGACTACATCGCCCAGCTGCGGGCCGGGGTCAGCGACTCCGCGACCCCGCGCGACGCCGCGATCGCGTACGTGCACACCCAGCTCGACCTCAACGTCTCCTTCCACGTCCCGCAGACCTCGGGCGGCGCGACCCTCTCCCCCGAGACGGCGGCCCGCATGCGCGAGCACGTGGTGCTGATCGAGGACGTGCTGCGCGGCATCGTCGCCGACGGCATCGCCAGCGGCGACTTCGCCGCGGACCTGGACGTGGACGCGACCGTGCGGATCGTCAACGGCCTGCTGGTGGGCTCCTCCGCGAAGCGGTACTCCCGCCCCGCGCTCGAGGCCTTCGTGCTGCGCGGGCTCGGCGCGGACGACTGAGGCCGGGGCAGCCGGCTGAGGTC
The DNA here is from genome assembly GCA_035301145.1 of Brachybacterium sp. Lineage (GTDB taxonomy): Bacteria > Actinomycetota > Actinomycetes > Actinomycetales > Dermabacteraceae > Brachybacterium. The sequence goes on from DATGUQ010000100.1 coordinate 473, forward strand.
GGCGCGGCCGACCGGGGCCGACCGGGGCCGACCGGGGCCGTCCGAGGCCGGAGGGGCCGGTCAGTCCTCCTCGGCCCGGCGCCGCGCGCGCTTCCGCCGCGCCGCGGAGCCCTTCCCGGGCTTCGTCGAGCCGGTGGCCTGCTCGCCCTCCCCGTCGGCCTCCCAGTCCATCGCCTCGAGCTCGTCGGCCGGCTCCTCCCCCGCACGGCTGAACAGCGGCTTGGAGATCTCGCCCTCCCCGTCCTCGAGGTCGACCTCGGGAGCGGTCGAGGCGATCACCCAGCACGTCAGCATGATGATCAGCGCGACCACGGCGATGCCCCAGCGCAGGAAGTGGTCGGTGTCGTCCGTGCTCATCCCCACCACCGCGCTCACCGCCAGTGCCGTCAGCAGGCTCGCGCCGAGCAGCAGCGGCAGCGCCACCGCACCGATCGTCGAGCGCAGCACACCGGTCAGCACCGTGCCTCCGAGCGCCCCGGAGTGGCCCCAGGAGCCGCGCCCCCCGTAGCGGCCGGAGCCGATCACGGCCGCGGCGTTCTCCAGGGTCGACCCCGCGCCGAGGGTCCACAGCCCCAGGCCCGCGGCGGTCAGCACCACGCCCACGACCAGCCCGGGCAGGGCGCCCGGCCCGATCCCGAATCCGGCCACGACCGGCATCAGCACGGCCACGACCACCGGCGGGACGGCGGCGCGGCGCACCATCTCGATCAGGTCCACCAGCTCGGCCCGGGCCCGGCCCTCGAGCATGGAGGCACGGGTCTCCACCACCGCGTTCGCGCCCAGACGACGTGCGCCGTCGAGCAGCGCCGAGGTCACCAGCAGCACGGTGATCACGCCGAGGCCCACGCCGCCGAGCAGGGTGAGGGAGTTCGGGGTGAGGGCGTGCAGGGCGCGGTCCTCCCAGACGGTGCCCGCCCGGGGCGCCGAGGCGAGGGCGCTGACCACGGGCCCCAGCGCCCCCAGTGCCGCGAGCACCCCGGCCAGCAGCAGCGCGGCGCGCGGGCCGGTGCCGGCACCGGCCACGGCGGTGCGCAGCGTGGGCTCGGTCTCCGGGCGGTCGGCGAGGGTGCTCGCCAGAAGGGAGCCGGCATGTGCGGCCACTACGATCAGGGCACCCAGCCCGGCGTGGACGAGGAGGGCGAGGGCCAGTCCCGGCACCCCTGCCGCGAGCACCGAGATCACGGTGGCGATCAGCACCATCAGCGCGACCGCCCCCGCAGCGGTCAGTGCGGTGGATCCCAGACCCGCGGTCACGCCGAGTGCGCCTCCGGTGCGGCTGGTGCGGGCGGTGCGCAGCACGGCGCCGCCGAGCCGGTGACCGGTGCCGCCCAGCAGCGTCACTGCGGCGAGCGCGGACAGGACGCCCAGGCCCAGCGAGACCGCGACCACGACGTTCGGCGTGATCGAGTACAGGCCCATCAGGTCCAGGAAGGCGCTGGCGTACTGGGACTCGTCGGTCGCCGAGACCCACTGGCCCATGTCGGTCAGCGCCTGGTCGATCTGCGGCTCGAGCTGCTCGCGCGGGGTCGGGGTGCCGCCGGTGATGGCGGGGTCCGTGAAGTTCTCCAGGCCGACGTCCTCGAAGCGCAGGTCCTTGTAGAGGGACGGGATCCACAGTGCGGCGGCGGCGATCGCACCGGCCGCGCCCAGCACCGCGGGGATCAGCCCGCCCAGGCGCAGCGCGCCGCGCTCGTGCCCGGGGTTGCCCACATGCGGCACCACCGCCACCACGGCCGCGGCCAGCATCGCCGTGCCCAGGCCGAGCAGCACCACGATGATCCCCTCCGCGGCCAGGACGGGCACCCCCAGGATCACGCCGGCACCGGCGAGGGCGGTCGTCACGGCGACCAGGTCCGCGCTCAGCGCACCGCCGCGGGACGCCATGCGGGCGCTGCGCAGGTGGGGGCCGCCCAGGTTCGCGGGGTCCTCGGCGTCCAGCTCGTGCTCGTCGGCACCGACCAGGAGGGCCGAGGAGGCGGCCGCGGCCTCCACCGGGGCGGCGCAGATCCGGATCGCGAGAGCCGAGACCGCCGCTCCCGCGGCGAGCGCGATCAGCGCCGGACCGGCCGAGGCCTGCAGGAACCAGACGATGAGGACGACGGGCAGCGCGGCGAGGCCGAGCGCCCCGGTGACGGTCAGCGCACCCAGACGGGCGATCATCCCCGGGCGCCGCTCGGTGTCGAGCCCCAGGGCCGCCAGCTGCACCGCGATCCCCCGCCAGGCGGCGAGGGGGCCCAGTGCGATGCCGGCCAGCAGCAGCCCCGATCGCAGCAGCCGGTCGTCGGTGCTGCCCGGTGCGAGGTAGACCAGCACCGCGAGCGGCAGGGCCACCCACAGCATGATCGATCCCGCGGAGAGCAGCTGCGCGCCGAGCCGACGCCCCAGGTCCTCGTCGAGCTCGTCGCTGTCCTCGTCGCGCCGCATCCGGCTGGGGACGACGGCGCCGGCGACCAGCGCAGCGACGGCGAGGGCTCCGAGCGTGAGAAGGGTCCAGGCGAGGTCGTCGCCCAGGGGGAATTGCGTGATCAGATCCACGTGAGAGCTTCCGACGAGGGGGCTCGGCAGGCCGAGCGGGAGGACACACCGGAGCGGGGCTCCGGCGGCCGAGGATAACCGAGCAGCATGACCGCCGCGGTCACCGGCTCAGTCGAGCAGCGACAGATCGAGATGGGTGGGGGCGCCCTCGACGACCCGGATCGGCACGCCCCAGTCCTGCTGGTGCATGTGGCAGGCCGGGAACTCGATCGTCGGGTCCGCGTCGCAGGAGGCGGCGCGGGCGCTGACGTGCAGCACACCCTCGGTGTAGGCGGGATCGAGCTCGAGGGTGCGCTCCAGGGCGGTGTCCGCCCCGGCCCCGGAGGTCAGCATCGAGCTGGGAGTGGTCGAGACCGTCACCTGGGTGGACGGTCCCAGCGAGTCGTCGAGCTCGTGCCCGGCGGGCGGGGTGAACAGCACCCGGATGGTGAGCGGTCCCGGGCCCACCTCGGTGACCGGCCGCTCGGAGCGCTGGGCGCCCTCGTCGATGATCCGCTCGGCCGCCTTGGCGACCGGGACCCAGGTGATGCGGTGCATCCCGGACTCGACGACGATGAGCTGGCCGATGCCGTCGACCGGGGGGCCGACGATCGCGTCCGAGGGCTCCTTGAGATCGGTGGCGACCGTGACCACGTGCGCCTCGCCGGCAGCCGCGGCCTCCTCGCCGGTGCCGCCCGGCTGGTCCGCGACCGCCACCACGCCGCTGAGCGCGGTGATGCCGCCGGTGGCGGTGCCCGCCCCGTCGGTCGGCGCCTCCTCGATCAGGCGGATCGCCCCGTTGTAGGTGTCGCTGACGGCGATGCGCCCGTCGGGCAGGGCGGTGACGGCGAGCGGGTGCTGGAGGCGGGCGGAGCCGGCGGGGCCGTCCACGTGCCCGAAGTCGAACAGCCCCTGACCCACCAGGGTGCTCACCTGCATGGTCCGCGGGTCCAGCACGCGCACCGCCGAGGTCTCGGAGTCGGCGACCACGATTCGGCCGTCCGGCAGTTCGTCCAGTCCCGAGGGCTGAGCCCACCAGGAGGTGACGGCGGGGCCGTCGACCAGACCCTCCTGGGTGGTGCCCGCGAGCACCATGATCGCCCCGGTGAGCGGGTCGAAGGTCCACAGCTGATGGATGCCGGCCATCGCGATCACCACCCGGTCCAGGGCGTGCGACCAGGTCAGGTCCCACGGCGTGGACAGCGCGAAGCTGCGGGCATCGCCCTCACCGCGCGGAAGCTCATCGCCCTGCATCCACTGCGCGCCCGAGCCCGCGACGGTCGTGATCTCCGTCGCGGTGCGGGAGCGCAGCAGCCGGTCCGTCCCCACCTTCACGCCGCGCAGGCGGTGGTTCGCGGTGTCGGCGACCAGCAGGTCGTAGCCGACCTCGTCGGCCACCTCGGGCGGCAGCGCGAGCACGCCGTTGGGCTCGGCGAACTGCGCGGTCTCCTCGTCGCCGTCGGCGTGGCCGCGCGTTCCCGTGCCGATGACCGCGTCGACGGTCGCGCCGTCGTTCTGGAAGATGACCAGGCGGTGCTGGCCGGCGTCGGAGACGGCCAGCCGGCCGTCCGGCATGAGAGCGAGCTTCGAGGGATAGCGGAGGGTCTGCGGGGTGCGCTCGGCGAGCACGGTGGGTGCCGGGCCGCGTCGCAGCGAGCCGTCGGACTCCCCCTCGGCGACGAGCTGGGCGATCAGCTGGTCGAGGTGGGCGGCGTGCCCCTCCCCGGAGAGGTTGCCGGCGATGCGCCCGTGGGTGTCCAGCACCATCAGGGTGGGCCAGGCACGGGCGCCGTACTCGCTCCAGGTCCGCAGGTCCGGGTCGTCGATCACCGGATGGGTGACCTCGTACCGCTCGATGTTCGCGGCCAGCGCGTCGGGGTCCTTCTCGAACTCGAACTTCGGGGAGTGGACCCCGATCACCACCAGCTCGTCGGCCCACTTCTCCTCCAGGGGCCGCAGCTCGTCGAGCACGTGCAGGCAGTTCACACAGCAGAAGGTCCAGAAGTCCAGCAGCACGATCTTCCCGCGCAGGGACTCGAGGTCGAGCTCGGCGCCCCCGGTGTTCAGCCAGCCGCGGCCGCGCAGGGCGGAGCCGTGGGCGCGGCCTGACAGGGGGGTGGACGGGTCCGGCGATGTGCTCATGGGGTCCAGTGAACACCGGATCG
>DATGUQ010000101.1:0-3028 GCA_035301145.1 Brachybacterium sp.
CAGGATGCGCCCCGACGAGGCCTCCGAGCGCCTCGGCGTCACCGTGCCCGAGCACGAGGACTACGACACCCTCGGCGGCCTGATCACGATGGAGCTCGGCCGGCTCGCGGAGGTCGGTGACGAGGTGCTCGTGGACACCGACCCCGCTCCGGGGGAGGACCCCGCCCGGCTGCGGATCGAGGTGGTCGAGGTCGACGGCATGCGGATCGAGACCGTCCACGTGCAGGTCGAGGTCCTCGAGGCCGACGACGCGGACGAGACGGAGGAGAGCCGATGAGCACCGCGACGGGCCTCGCCCTCACCCTCCTCCTGCTCCTGCTGAACGCCTTCTTCGTCGGCGCCGAGTTCGCCCTGATCTCCGCCCGCCGCTCGGTGATCGAGCCGAAGGCTCTCGAGGGCCGCTGGGCCGCGAAGGTCACCATCTCCGCGATGGAGCAGGTCTCCCTGATGATGGCGGGGGCGCAGATGGGCATCACGGTGTGCTCCCTCGCCCTCGGTGCGATCAGCGAGCCCGCGATCGCGCGCCTCATCGCGGGCCCGCTCGAGCTGCTCGGGGTGCCGGGGGCCCTCACCCACCCGATCGCCTTCGCGATCGCGCTGTCCCTGGTCACCTACCTGCACGTCGTCTTCGGCGAGATGGTGCCCAAGAACATCGCCCTGGCCGGCCCGGACCGGATGGCGCTCGTGCTCAGCCCGGCGCTGATGGGGATCGTCACCGTGCTGCGCCCCGTGCTGTGGCTGCTGAACGCCACCGGCAACCTCGTGCTGCGCCTCCTCGGCATCACCCCCAAGGCGGAGGTCACCAGCGCCTTCAGCCGCAACGAGGTGGCGGCGATGGTCAGCGAGTCCCGCGAGGGCGGCCTGCTCGAGGACAACGACGAGGCGCTCCTGCTCGGTGCGCTGCGCTTCGAGGTCCGCAGCGTCGCGAACCTGGTGATCGGTCTGGACGAGGTCTCCACCCTTCCCGAGGGCGTCACCGCCGCCCAGGCGGAGGCCGCCGCCGTCGAGGGCTACTCCCGCTTCCCGGTGCGGGCCGCGGACGGCCGCCTGACCGGCTACGTGCACATCAAGGACCTGCTGGACTCCGTGCAGGAGCACCGCGACCGACCGATCCCCGCTGCCCGCATCCGGGCCCTGCCGGCGATCGCGGCCGACGCCCCGCTGCGCCAGGCGCTCGCCACGATGCAGGAGACCGGCGCCCACCTCGGTGCCGCGACCGACGAGAACGGCACGGTGATCGGCATCGTCACCCTGGAGGACATGCTCGAGGAGCTGGTGGGACAGATCCGCGACGACTCCCGGGTCGACGCGGCACGATAGGAGGATGAGCACCTCCTCCCTGCCGGGCCCCGACGAGAACCTGTGGAGCACGGCGCTGCGCCGCGATCCCGAGCACGCCCGCCGCTACGCGGAGCGCTGGCGACGCCTCGAGGCCGCCGGGCAGGACATCCACGGCGAGGCCCGGCTGCTCGACGCGATGGCCGGGCGCGGATCCCGGATCCTCGACGCCGGCTGCGGCAGCGGGCGCGTCGGCGGCTACCTCGCCCGCGCCGGGCACACGGTGACGGGCGTGGACCTGGACCCGCACCTCATCGAGGTCGCCCGCGCGGACCACCCCGAGGCGAGCTGGGAGGTGGGGAACCTCGCCGAGCTGGAGCTGCCCGCGCAGTTCGACCTCGCCGTCTGCGCCGGGAACGTGCTGACCTTCCTCGCCGCCTCGGAGCGCCGCCCTGCGCTCGCCCGCCTCGCCGCGCACCTCGCCGCCGAGGGGCGCCTCGTGGTGGGCTTCGGCCTGGACCGCGGCTACGCGGTCGAGGACTTCGCGGCCGACGCGGAGCAGGCCGGCCTGCGCCTGAGCGCGCGCTTCGGCAGCTGGGACCTCCGCCCCGCCTCCGAGGACTTCCTGGTGGGGATCCTGACGCCGAGGTGAGCTCCTGCGCGATCGTGCTCGGGTGAAAGCCCACCTCGCTGATCCCGCTCACCGTGAGGGTGAGGCGTGCCACCTTCGCCTCTGCGCGAGCTCCTCCCGGCTACGGTGACCCCAGCACATCGACGTGTCCCCGATGCCCCGGCGTCGGGCCCAGAGCAAGGGGCCCCTGTGACTGCTGATCTCCCGATCCCGCCGCCGCTGCCCTCCGCCGCCGGGAGGCCCTCGCCCACCGCCGTCCCGGTGTTCTTCATCTCCGACTCGACCGGCATCAGCGCCGAGACCATGGGCAACGCTCTGCTGCTGCAGTTCCCCTCGGTCCCCTTCGAGCGGCGGCTGGTCCCCTTCGTGCGCACCGTCGAGGAGGCGCGCGAGGTGCGCGCGGATCTGGACGCAGCGATGGACGGCGAGGTCGCGCCGCTGGTGTTCCTGACGGTGGTGGACGAGGCGGTGCGGGAGGAGCTGCGGGCCACGAAGGTCCCCGTGATCGACTTCGTCAGCGGTCACCTCGCCCAGCTCGAGGAGCGGCTCGGCGTCACCGGCGACCACGCCCCCGCGCGGCTGCACGGGGTGGGGGACTCCCGCCGCTACAACCGGCGCATGCAGGCGGTCGAGTTCGCGATCGAGCACGACGACGGCCAGTCCGTGCGCGCGATCGAGAAGGCGGACGTGGTGCTCATCGCGCCGTCCCGCTGCGGCAAGACCCCCACCAGCATGTACCTCGCCCTGATGCACGGCATCTTCGTGGCGAACTACCCGCTGGTGGACGAGGACCTGGGCGGCGAGGTGCTGCCCCGGTCGATCGCGGGCCTCGCCGACCGCTGCTTCGGCCTGCTCACCTCTCCCGAGCGTCTCTCGGCCGTGCGCGGCGAGCGCCGGGCGGGGTCCCGGTACGCCTCGCTCGAACAGACCCGTTGGGAGCTGTCTCGGGCCCGCCGCGTCTACGACGTGCACGGGGTGCCCTTCGTCGACTCCTCGAGCAAGTCCGTCGAGGAGATGTCCACCCTCATCCTGCAATCCCTCGCCCGGCGCGGGACCACCCCGCTGTGAGCACCCATCACCCGAAGGAGCACGCCATGACGACGAGCATCCGCCCGTTCT
>DATGUQ010000102.1:0-5813 GCA_035301145.1 Brachybacterium sp.
GACGCTGGTGCCGAAGGAGTTGGCGACGTCGTTGCCGCCGATGTTGAAGGCCATGAACAGCCCGAAGGCGATCGCGAGGATCAGCAGGAAGGCGTTGACGTCCGTTCCCGTGTGGCCGAAGGACCAGATGGTGAAGGCGACTGCGGTCGCGGCCGTCATCAGCCCGGCACCGAGGTGCCAGTTGCGGTCCGGGCCGAGGAAGCCCGCGGAGACGGGGGCGTCGGTGGTCTTCTGGGCAGGCGTGCCAGGCATCGTCGAGTTCCCGGGGGTGAGGAGGAGGGGGCATCCGGAGGCCTGCGGCGCCCCGGAGCCCCGACAGGGCCGCGGCCACTGTAGGCCGAGAAGCGACGACGGGGCGAACGGCGGTCGAACTCCGCACGACATCACAGCCGCTCGGCGCCCGCCGCGCCCGCGCCCAGCGGTCGCCGGTGCACGCCGCGGCGGCGGACCCGGAGCGCCGGCCGCTGAGGACGTGATCCCGCCCACGGCCCGCGACGGTGCAGGTCGGCGACCGGGGACGAGCGCACGCCTGTGGTGGGCGAGACAGCACGCACGGCGTCCCCGCCGCTACCATCGATCCATGACGAGCGCGGACCCCTTCGGTTTCATCGGACTCACCTACGACGACGTCCTGCTGCTGCCCGGCGAGACGGACGTGATCCCCTCCGAGGCGGACACCACCAGCCGCCTCACGCGGGAGATCTCCCTGCGGATCCCGCTCGCGAGCGCGGCGATGGACACCGTCACCGAATCGCGGATGGCGATCGCGATGGCCCGCCACGGCGGCATCGGCATCCTCCACCGCAACCTCTCCATCGAGGACCAGGCCCACCAGGTGGACCTCGTCAAGCGCACCCAGACCGGTCGCATCACCAATCCCGTCACCATCGGCCCCGAGGCGACGCTCGAGGACTTCGACGCCCTGTGCGGGCAGTTCCGCGTCTCCGGGCTCCCGGTCGTCGCGGAGGATCAGCGGCTGCTCGGCATCTGCACCAACCGCGACCTGCGCTTCATCCCCGTCGCCGAGTGGGCCGCCACCAAGGTGGCCGACGTCATGACCACCGAGCTGTTCACGGCACCGGACGATGTCACCGCCGAGCAGGCCACCGCGCTGCTGCGGCGGAACAAGCGCGAGCGCCTGCCGCTGGTGGACGCCGACGGTCGCCTGACCGGGCTGATCACGGTCAAGGACTTCGTGAAGTCCGAGCAGTTCCCCGACGCCTCGAAGGACGGTCAGGGCCGCCTGCTGGTCGGCGCGGGCGTGGGCTTCTTCGGGGACTCGCTCGAGCGGGCCGGCGCGCTGCGTGAGGCAGGGGTCGACGTCCTCGTCGTCGACACCGCCAACGGCCACGCCCGGCTCGCCCTCGAGATGATCCGCTCGATCAAGAACGATCCGCACTTCGCCGGCGTCCAGGTGATCGGAGGCAACGTCGCCACCCGCGCCGGTGCGCAGGCGCTCGTGGACGCGGGCGCCGACGCGGTCAAGGTCGGTGTCGGGCCCGGCTCGATCTGCACCACCCGCGTGGTCGCGGGCGTCGGTGTCCCGCAGGTCACCGCGATCCACGAGGCCTCCAAGGCCTGCGGCCCCGCCGGGGTGCCGCTGATCGGCGACGGCGGCCTGCAGTACTCCGGCGACATCGCCAAGGCCCTCGTGGCCGGTGCGGACACCGTGATGGTCGGCTCGCTGCTGGCCGGCACGGAGGAGTCCCCGGGCGAGGTGGTGCTGGTGGGCGGCAAGCAGTACAAGGCCTACCGCGGCATGGGCTCCCTCGGCGCGATGTCCTCCCGCGGCAAGAAGTCCTTCTCGAAGGACCGCTACTTCCAGGCGGACGTCCCCAGCGACGACAAGATCGTGCCTGAGGGCATCGAGGGCCGGGTCTCCTACAAGGGGCAGCTCGGCTCCGTCGTCCACCAGCTCACCGGCGGCCTGCACCAGTCGATGTTCTACGTCGGGGCGAGCACCGTGCCCGAGCTCAAGGAGAAGGGGCAGTTCGTGCGCATCACCGCGGCCGGGCTCAAGGAGTCCCACCCGCACGACATGGCCGCGATCATGGAGGCCCCGAACTACAGCTCGCACTGAGCCCGGGGACGGTCCTCAGGCCTCGGAGCCCGCGGCTCGTCCCGAAGGATCGCTGCCGTGCTCGTACCCGATCAGCCACTCCACGCCGTACCGGTCGCGGACCCGCCCGTCGGAGGCTCCCCAGGGCCGGCGCTGCAGGTCGTCGAGCACCTCTCCGCCCTCGGACAGCGCAGCGAACCAGGTGCGCAGCGTGGTCGGCTCGGCGGTGCCCAGCAGCGTGACCATCAGGCCGCGGGCGGAGAACGGCTCGTCCTGCGAGCCCGCATCGCCGAGGTACAGGTCCACGGCGCCGCGCAGCATGCCGTGGGCGATCGCGGAGCCGGGACCGTCTGCCCTCCCGAACTCGGCGAAGGTGTGCTGCTCGACGGTCCCGCCGAACACGCTGCGGTAGAAGTCGAGGGCGTCGGCGGCCGTGCCGGGCAGATGCAGGTACAGGGACGGTGCGGGCATGGGCTCTCCTCGGGATCATGCCGCCGGGCGACGAGGACCGGGGCGGGCGTGGGGGTGATCATCCCTCCCCGGAGCCTCCGCGTCCACCGCGCCGGGGCCGGCGGCGCGGAGCGTCGCCTCCCGCGTCTAGGCTGAGGCCATGAGCGTGAGCACCCCGTCCTGGATCGATGCGCCCGTGCTCGGTTTCGACACCGAGACCACCGGCACGAACGTCGCCGCCGACCGCATCGTCACCGTCGCCCTGGTGCACTCGGTGGGGCCGGGGCGCGAGAACGAGACCGTCGCGACCTGGCTGATCGACCCGGAGATGGACATCCCCGAGCCGGCCCGGCGAGTGCACGGCATCAGCACCGAGCACGCCCGGGCCCACGGGATGAAGGCCGCCGACGCGCTCGACGAGGTCGCCGCGCTGATCGCCGAGGCGCTCGCGAAGGACGTCCCGCTGGTCGCCTTCAACATCGGCTTCGACCTCGCGATCCTCGAGAAAGAGCTGACCCGGCTGGGCCTGCCCACCCTCACCCAGCGCCTCGGCCACGACATCGCGCCCGTCATCGACGCCCTCGTGATCGACCGCGGGCTGGACCGGTACCGCAAGGGCAAGCGGACCCTGACGGCGGTGCTCGAGCACTTCGCGATCGAGCAGGACGGCCGGCTCCACACCGCCGACGTGGACGTCTCCGCGACGCTGGACGTGATGCGCGCACTCGCCGCGAAGCACCCCCAGCTCGCCGCCTCGACGCTCGAGGAGCTGCACCGGGAGCAGACGGGCTGGCACCTGCGCTGGGCCGAGGGGATGAACCAATGGCTGACGAAGAAGGGGAAGACCCCGGACGTCAGCACCGCCTGGCCGCTCTGAGCGGTCGCGGGCTCAGCGGTGCCCGATCTGCTGAGCTCCTCCCGTTCGCGCGCTCACAGTTCGTCGCTCAGCGGTGCCCGATCTGCTGTGCTCCGTCGGCCTCCTGCCAGCAGCGCGAGGTGCGCCGGCCCGCCAGGTGGGCCAGCAGCGCCACCGCACCGCCGCACAGCAGCAGCGGCCATCCGGGCTCGAGCCCGGACGGGCGGCCGTCGAGCAGGGACCACACGCCCAGCAGCCCCATCAGCGCGATCGACGCCCCGACGGCGATCACCCACACCGCATGCAGGGAATGCGCATCGAACAGCTGCCAGCGCACCGGTGGGAGCTCGGCCCCCGCAGAGCGTCGCCGCCGCCGCGACCCGGCCAGCGCCAGCAGCTGCAGGAGCCGGGTCAGGGAGTACCCGCCGAGCGCGAGCGACGCGGCCAGCACCGCAGCGTTCATCGGGCGGGCCCCGCCCGGGGCGGGGACCGTCCTGACCACGTCCACCACGGCGAGCACCGTCAGGCCCACGCCGACGGCCGTGACCAGGGACGGCAGCAGCGGGGACGGACCGGGCAGGGGAGCGGGCTCGTGCTCGTCGTCGTCGGCGATCATCCCCTCCGCGTCCAGGCGCGGGAAGCGCGCGAGCTCCTGCGCGGGATCGGGCTCGGCACCCCGCTCGCGGCCGGGTCCGGGATCGTGCTGGGCGCTCATCGCCCCACGGTAGCCCGCGACGCGCCCGCACCGGGCGCGAGGACGCGGCCGTCGGCGCCGACGGTAGACTCGCCGATGTGATGAGCGAGATCGAGATCGGCCGCAACAAGCGGGGACGGCGCAGCTACAGCCTGGACGACGTGGCGGTGGTCCCGTCCCGACGCACCCGGGACCCGGAGGACGTCTCCACCGCCTGGCAGGTGGACGCCTACCACTTCGACATCCCGATCTTCGCCGCCCCGATGGACTCGCTGATGTCGCCCGAGACGGCGATCGCGCTCGGCCGGCTCGGCGGGCTCGGCGTGCTCGACCTCGAAGGGCTGTGGACCCGCTACGAGGACCCCACCGCCCAGTTCGCGCGCATCGCCGAGGCCTCGGACGAGGACGTCGTGGACGTGATGCGCTCCGTCTACCAGGAGCCGATCAGGCCCGAGCTGATCCGCGACCGGCTCCAGCAGCTGCGCGACGCCGGGGTCACCGCCGCCGGCTCGCTGTCCCCGCAGCGCACCCAGGAGCACTGGAGGACCGTGGTGGACGCCGGCGTGGACCTGTTCTTCATCCGCGGCACCACCGTCTCCGCCGAGCACGTCTCCTCGAACCGCGAACCGCTGAACCTCAAGCGCTTCATCTACGAGCTGGACGTCCCGGTGATCGTCGGCGGCTGCGCCACCTACACCGCGGCCCTGCACCTGATGCGCACCGGCGCGGCCGGCGTCCTCGTCGGCTTCGGCGGCGGCGCGTCCCAGACCACCGAGGAGACCCTGGGGATCTCCGTCCCGCTGGCCGGTGCGGTGGCCGATGTCGCCGCCGCCCGCCGCGACTACATGGACGAATCCGGCGGCCGCTACGTGCACGTGATCGCCGACGGCGGCCTGGGCCGCTCGGGCGATCTGGTCAAGGCCATCGCCTGCGGTGCGGACGGCCTGATGGTCGGGGCGGCGCTGGCCCGGGCCCAGGAGGCCCCGGGGCACGGCCACCACTGGGGCAGCGAGGCCCACCACCCCACACTCACCCGCGGCCACCGGGTCAGCGTGGGCACGGTCGCACCGCTCGAGCAGATCCTCTTCGGACCCTCGATCGCCGCCGACGGCACCACCAACCTCGTGGGCGCGCTGCGCCACGCCATGGCGACCACCGGCTACCTGGACCTGAAGGAGTTCCAGCGGGTCGAGGTCATCGCCCAGCCCTGAGGCGGTCCGGGGAGGCCCGGCCGCTCAGCGGGGCGAGGAGGACCTCACCAGCGCGACCACGCCCCAGATCGTCAGCGCGAGCGCGAGCACCCCCAGCCCGATCGGCAGCACCAGGCCCACGACGGCGCTGATCACGGCGCCGCCCATGCCGAGCTCCGAGATGCCCAGCGCCTCGGTGCCCTCGCAGTGCACGGTGATCTCCCCGGTGCCCGCCGTGAGCGTGTAGACGTCGTAGTAGTCGACCCCGTCCATGCTGTGCACAGGCTCCGGGTCGGCAGAACGGCTGGGATCGACGCCGGCACCCTCGAACTCGCACGAGACGGTCCCGACGTCCTCGGCGGGCACCGCGAGCGTGTAGACGGACCAGGTGGAGCTCTGGATCGTCCCGCCGTCGGCGTCCAACGGCTCGAGCTCGACCGCGCCGATGGCGGTCACGAAGATGGCGAGGAAGCCCGCGACCATCGGCATCACCACCAGGCCGACGGCGTTGGCGACGATCCCGAGCACCCCGAAGACGGTCCGCTTCACCCCGCGGCGACGCGG
>DATGUQ010000103.1:0-9991 GCA_035301145.1 Brachybacterium sp.
TAGACGGCGGGGATGATCTGGTCGGTGTCGACGTTGCTGCGGCGCAGCGGGACGCCGATGCCGGTGTGGGTGGTGAAGGCTTCCATGGCGGGGCTCCTGGGGAGGGCGGGTCAGGCGACGGGCTGGAGGTCGGAGGGCGCGACGGGGGCGCCGAGGTCCGACGGCGAGGACAGCGTGCCGCGCACGGCGGTGGCGGCGGCGACGACGGGCGAGACCAGGTGGGTGCGCCCGCCCTTGCCCTGCCGGCCCTCGAAGTTGCGGTTGGAGGTCGAGGCGGCCCGCTCCCCCGGTGCCAGCTGGTCCGGGTTCATCCCCAGGCACATGGAGCATCCGGCCTGGCGCCACTCGGCGCCGAAGGCGAGGAACACCTCGTCCAGGCCCTCCTGCTCGGCCTGCAGCCGCACCCGCGCCGAGCCCGGCACCACCAGCACGCGCACGTCGGGATGCTTCGTGCGGCCTTCGAGGACGGAGGCGAAGGCGCGCAGGTCCTCGATCCGGCCGTTGGTGCACGAGCCCATGAAGACGGTGTCGACCCTGATGTCCTTCAGCGGGGTGCCGGGAACGAGGTCCATGTACTCCAGTGCGCGCTCGGCGGCGAAGCGGTCGGTCTCGTCGACGAAGTCCTCCGGGGCGGGGACCTCGCCGGACAGCGGCAGGCCCTGGCCGGGGTTGGTGCCCCAGGTGACGAAGGGCTCGAGGGTGTCGGCGTCGATGACCACCTCGGCGTCGAAGACGGCGTCGTCGTCGGAGCGCAGCGAGCGCCAGTAGCTGACGGCCTCGTCCCAGTCGGCGCCCTGCGGGGCGTGCGGGCGGCCCTTGACGTACTCGAAGGTGGTCTCGTCCGGGGCGATCATGCCGGCGCGGGCACCGGCCTCGATGGACATGTTGCAGATGGTCATCCGCCCTTCCATCGAGAGCTCGCGGATCGCTTCGCCGCGGTACTCCAGCACGTAGCCGGCGCCGCCGCCCGTGCCGATCTCCGCGATCACGGCGAGGATGATGTCCTTCGCGGTGACGCCGGGCTTGAGCGAGCCGGTGACGGTGACCGCCATGGTCCTGAAGGGCGTCAGCGGGAGGGTCTGCGTGGCCAGCACGTGCTCGACCTCGCTGGTGCCGATGCCGAAGGCGAGAGCCCCGAAGGCGCCGTGGGTCGAGGTGTGCGAGTCGCCGCACACGACGGTGATCCCCGGCATGGTCAGCCCCAGCTGCGGGCCGACGACGTGGACGATCCCCTGCTCCCTGTCGCCGAGGGGGTGGATGCGCACGCCGAACTCCTCGGCGTTGCGGCGCAGGGTCTCGATCTGGGTGCGCGAGGTGATGTCCGCGATCGGCTTGTCGATGTCGATCGTGGGGGTGTTGTGGTCCTCGGTCGCGATCGTCTGGTCGACGCGGCGCGGGAGCCGGCCCTCCTGCCGCAGTCCGTCGAAGGCCTGCGGGCTGGTGACCTCGTGCAGCAGCTGGAGGTCGATGTACAGCAGGTCGGGCTCGCCGTTCTCACCGCGACGGACCACGTGATCCGCCCAGACCTTCTCCGCGAGGGTCCCCGCCATGTCGATCCTTCCCTGCGCCCGTGGTGCGGGCGCGTTCCTGAATGCTGAGAGGCGCTCGGGGTACGAGCGCTCGGTCCATCGTGTGCCGGTCCACGATGCGGCGCACTTGCGTCTCACACAATAAGACGTCAGTATCGGACCATGGACAAGACCTCGGAGGAGAACGGCAGCGGCGTCGGCGTGCTGGACAAGGCGGCGATCGTGCTCGGCGCACTGGAGGCCGGCCCCGCCACTCTCGCGCAGCTCGTGCAGTCGACAGGCCTCGCCCGACCCACCGCGCACCGCCTCGCGGTGGCGCTCGAATTCCATCATCTGGTCGCCCGCGACATGCAGGGACGGTTCATCCTCGGTCCCCGCCTGGGGGAGCTGGCCGCCGCGGCCGGCGAGGACCGTCTGCTGGCCTCGGCCGGTCCGGTGCTGGCCGCGCTGCGGGATCACACCGGGGAGTCCGCCCAGCTCTATCGCCGCCAGGGCGATCATCGCATCTGCGTGGCGGCTGCGGAACGCCCCATCGGCCTGCGGGACTCCGTGCCGCTGGGCGCCGCCCTGACGATGCGCGCGGGCTCCGCCGCACAGATCCTGCTGGCCTGGGAGGAGCCGGACCGCCTGCACCGCGGCCTGCTGGGAGCGCGGTTCACCGCCACTCAGCTCTCCGCGGTGCGCCGCCGCGGCTGGGCGCAGTCCATCGGGGAGCGCGAGCCCGGGGTGGGCTCGGTCTCCGCCCCGGTGCGCGGCCCCAACGGGCGCGTGGTCGCGGCGCTGAGCATCTCCGGCCCGATCGAGCGCATCACCCGCCAGCCCGGTCGCCTGCACGCCGCCTCCGTGATGAGCTCGGCGAACCATCTCACCGAGCTGCTGCGGCGCGCGGGGACCTGACCCCGCCCGGCGGGAGCGGCGCTCAGTCCCGTTCGATCCAGACCGGCGTGTTCGCGAAGCGCAGCACGTTGACCAGCTGCCGGGGCGCCGCCACCTTCCCCCCGGCCCCGGGTGAGCGATCCCCCGCGACCATCATCACGCTGGCGTCCTCGCTGGCGGAGATCAGCTGCTTCGGGCTGTCCGAGGCGGCGATGGTCACGTCCTTGACGAACACCGAGGGGTGGGTGAGGGAGATGCGCTGCGCGACACCGGCGAGGATCTGCTGCGCCTCCTCCTCGGTGGTCTCCGGGCGCACCACCAGGTGGATGTCGCGCCCGTAGGCCTCGGCGAGGTCGGCCGCACGGGTGACCACCTCGGTCGCGATCTCGTGGTGGACGAGCCCGATGGGGCCGGCCCCGTCGATCCGCCCGCGGACGACGACGACCGGGCAGTGGGCCCGGGCCGCGAGCGCGAGGCTCTTGGAGCCGACTATCAGGGTCATCAGCCGCCCCAGCCCGCGCCCGCCGAGGACCAGGAGGTCGGCCTCCTCGCTCGCCTCGACCAGCACCGGGACCGCGTTGCCGTCGACGACCTCGGAGGTCACCGGGACCTCCACCCCGCTCTCGCGCACGATCGCGACGGCGTCCTGTATCAGGGTGTGCGCGGCGCCGCGGAATCCCGATCCGGCCATCCCCGAGATCGGGTCGATGTTGACGTCGAGCTCGGTCCAGACGAAGGCGTGGACGAGGTGGAGGCTGCCGTCCACGGCGGCGGCGTGACGGGCGGCCCAGCGGACCGCCTGATCGGACTCGTCGGCATCGAACACACCGACCGTGATGCGGGGACCCGTGCTGTGTTCCATGTCACGACGATACTCGGTGCCGCGCGGTCCGGCCAGGAATGCAGAAAGAGCCGGCACCCGAAGGTGCCGGCTCCTTGTTCGTACCCCGTACCGGATTTGAACCGGTGTTACCGCCGTGAGAGGGCGGCGTCCTGGGCCGCTAGACGAACGGGGCCGGAGCGAGATCTGTCGATCTCGACTCGTACCCCGTACCGGATTTGAACCGGTGTTACCGCCGTGAGAGGGCGGCGTCCTGGGCCGCTAGACGAACGGGGCGCGGACTGCACGCTTCCGGAGAAGCTGTGAAGCGCTGGGGTACCAGGACTCGAACCTAGAATGACGGTACCAGAAACCGTTGTGTTGCCAATTACACCATACCCCATGGTGAGAGCACGTTTTTCCGTTCTCCCCGGGCTGCTCCTCGGTGGTTTCCGAGGTCTTTCCGGGCCGAACTTCCCTGCCGTACCGAGGTAAGACTCTACCGGGTCTTCTGCGCCATGACAAAGCGAGAAGGGCCCTGAGCGCTGTGAGGCTGAGCACGCCGCCCCACAGCGCTCCTCGGCTCAGGCCTGCGCGGCCAGGCGGTCACGCAGGGAGCGCAGCCGGGACAGGCTCGAGGCCCGGCCCAGCAGCTCCATTGACTCGAACAGCGGCGGGGAGACGCGGCGCCCGGAGATCGCGCTGCGCAGCGGCCCGAAGGCCAGGCGCGGCTTGATGCCCATCTCCTCGATGATCGCGCCGCGCAGCGCCTCCTCGAGCGCGGCGGCGGTGAAGGCGTCCTCGGGCAGTGCCTCGATCTCGCGCAGGGCCCGGTCGAGCACGGCGACCGGATCGTCGCCCAGCTTCTTCAGCGCATCGTCCTGCACCACGAGGTCCTCGTCGGCGATGAACAGGAAGCCCATCAGGTCCGGGGCCTCGCCGAGCAGGTTCATGCGGGTCTGGACCAGCGGGGTGGCGGCGGCGACCAGCGCGCGCTGCTCCTCGGTGACCTGCTCGCCGAGCACGCCGCCGGCCCGGAGGTACGGGATCAGTCGCTCGGTGAGCTCCGCCTCCGGAAGCAGCCGGATGTGGTCGGCGTTGATGGCGGTGGCCTTCTTGAGGTCCACGCGCGCCGGGTTGGGGTTCACGTCCGAGGCGTCGAAGCGCTCGACGAGCTGCTCGCGGCTGAAGATGTCCTCGTCGGCGCTGTAGCCCCAGCCCAGCAGCGCGAGGTAGTTCACCATGCCCTCGCGGGTGAAGCCCTGCTCGCGGTAGCGGAAGAGATCCGCCTGCGGGTCCCGCTTGGAGAGCTTCCGGTTGCCCTCCCCCATCACGTACGGCAGATGGCCGAACTCGGGGACCCGCTCGGCGACGCCGATGTCGATCAGCGCCCGGTAGAGCGCGATCTGCCGCGGGGTGGAGGAGAGGATGTCCTCGCCGCGCAGCACGTGGGTGACCCGCATGAGGGCGTCGTCGATCGGGTTCACGAGCGTGTACAGCGGCTTCCCGTTGGCCCGCACCACCACGAAATCGGGGGTGGAGCCGGCCCGGAAGGTGATCTCGCCGCGCACGAGGTCGGTGAAGGTGATGTCCTCCTCGGGCATGCGCAGCCGCCACGTGGGCTCGCGGCCCTCGGCGCGGAAGGCGGCCTTCTGCGCGTCGGTGAGATCACGGTCGTAGCCGTCGTAGCCGAGCTGCGGGTCGCGACCCGCGTCCCGGTGGCGCTGGGAGATCTCCTCCGCGGTGGAGTAGGACTCGTAGATGTGCCCGGCGTCCTTCAGCTTCGCGATGACGTCCTGGTAGATCTCGCCGCGCTCGGACTGGCGGTAGGGGCCGTGGGGACCCCCGACCTCGACGCCCTCGTCCCAGTCGATCCCGAGCCAGCGCATGGCGTCCAGCAGCTGGTGGTAGGACTCCTCGCTGTCACGGGCGGCGTCGGTGTCCTCGATGCGGAAGATCAGCTTGCCGCCGTGATGGCGGGCGTGGGCCCAGTTGAACAGGGCGGTGCGCACCATGCCGACGTGCGGCGTGCCGGTGGGGCTGGGGCAGAAGCGGACCCGGACCTCGTCGGTCGGGGCGGCGGGGGTTGCGGGGGCGGTGGTCACGCGAGGAGCTCCTGAGCAGATGCGGGGGTGAGGGTCGGCGCCGCGCCGGTCAGCGGCGCGTGATCGGGTTCGACAGGGTGCCGATGCCCTCGACGGTGATGTCGACGGCGGCGCCGGCGGGGACGGTGCGCACACCGGCGGGGGTGCCGGTGAGCACCAGGTCGCCGGGCAGCAGGGTCGCCACGGCGGAGATCTCGGCGATCAGGTCGGCGACGGGACGGAGCATGTCCGCGGTGGTGCCCTGCTGGGCGATCTCGCCGTCGACGCTGCTGGAGATCTGCAGGTCCGCGGGGTCCAGGTCGGTCTCGATCCAGGGGCCGACGGGGCAGGAGGTGTCGAAGGCCTTGGCGCGGAACCACTGGTTCTCCGCGCGCTGGGCGTCACGGGCGGTGAGGTCGTTGGCGCAGGTGTAGCCGAGCACGTGATCGGCCACCTGTTCCGGGGCGAGGTCCTTGGCCATGCGCTTGATGACCACGGCGAGCTCGGCCTCGAGGCTGACCTCCTCGCTGTACGGGGGAAGGACCACCGGGTCCCCGGGGCCCACCACCGCGGTGTTCGGCTTGAGGAAGAACAGCGCCTGCTCCGGCACCTCGTCGCCCATCTCGGCGGCATGGGCGGCGTAGTTCTTCCCCACGCACACCACCTTCGAGCGGGGGATGACGGGGGCGAGCAGTCGGACGTCCTCGAGCGGGACGATGGTGCCGGTGGGGCGGATCTCCGTGTACAGGGGGTCGCCGGTGATGCCGTAGACCATGTCACGGCCGTCCTTGGACTGCACGATGCCGTACATGGGGTCGTCACCGGTGGTGAATCGAGCGATGCGCATACGCGCCAGTCTAGGTCGTCGGGATCGGTCCGCCGCGGCGGCCTCACCGCCCCGGCTCCTCCAACAGGGTCGATCGGAGACGGAGCTCGGCCTCCTGCCGGCCGACGCCCTCCCGCGCCTCCCGCGCCAGTGCATGGCCCGAGCTCGCCGCGGGCACGATCAGCGGGGGCAGACGACCGTGGACGGTCACCCGCACCGGGACGGACAGCGAGTCGTCGTGCCCGGGGAGATCGCTGGCGAGGGTGCCGCGATACTCGCCGCGGAAGCTCGGCTGCTCCCAGTGGTCCACCAGATCGAGGTAATCGCCCTCGCTCACCTGCGCCCACGGCTGATGGACCAGCAGGGCGTCCTCCCCCTCGACCGGGAGGGAGAGGTAGCCCGCCAGGAAGCAGTCGACCGAGCGGCCGTTGTCGATCAGGCACAGCTCGTCGGTGGATCGGGTACGAGTCAGCTGCTCCCAGGGGGACATCCGCAGCATCGCCTCGGGGCGGACGAACTCGATCACGGGCCAGGGGTTCGCCTCACTGCCGTCGGTCCCCTCGTGGCGACGGCCGCAGCCTGCGCAGTCGTAGTCGATGCCGGTCATCTCGAGCGCTCCTCCTCCCCTGCGGCACCCTGCCGCGGGACGGGTCCACGCTAGGAACACGCGGCTGCCCGTGACCACGGAGGACGCCGCGCTGTGGATCGGCAGGGCGTGGGGAGGAAGGGTGTCGCTCGTAGGATGGGGCGTCCGTCCGTCCCGCACACCAGGAGGCCCCGTGCGCATGCCGCCCCTCGCCGCACCGGTGCGCGTGCTCTCCGCCGCCGAGGCCGCCGCGGCCCGTCGCGCGCACCAGGAGCGCGCCGACGCCCTCACCGCCGCGCACCGCGAGCGCAGGGCCCGCGGCGAGAAGCATGCGGTCGAGGACTTCCTGTTCACCTATTACCCCTTCTCCGCGGCACGGCTGCGCCGCTGGCATCCGGGCTGGGAGATCGCCTACGACGCGGCGGCCGATGTCGGCGAGGCCGGCTCGAGCCCGGTCCCCGACCTCGACCCGGCCGGCCGCCGGTCCTGGTACCTCGACTCCCCCGACCACACCGGGGCGGTGCGGCGCCGGGCGGACGTCGCCCGCTTCCTCACGGAGCGCGGCGACGCGCTGGACTTCATGACGCGGCTGCTCTCCGCCTCCTCGCTCACACGGCGCAGACCGCAGTTCGGGTGCTTCGGCCTGCACGAATGGGCGATGGTGCACCGGGTGCCCGAGGGCGGTCAGCGTCACGAGGACCTCCCGCTGCGCCTGTCGCCGGCCGAGACCGACGCGGTGGTGGAGCGGGAGAAGCTCGTGTGCTCCCACTTCGATGCCTTCCGCTTCTTCACCCCGTCGGCCGCACCGCGCAATGCGTCCCGGCCCACCCGCGCCGCGCAGGTCGACAACGACAACCCGGCGTGCCTGCACGTGGGGATGGACCTGTACAAGTGGGCGATGAAGCTCACGCCGCTGGTGCCGTCCTCGCTCGTGCTCGACTGCTTCGAGCACGCCCGTCAGACGCGGGTGCTGGACATGGAGGCGAGCCCGTACGACGTGCGGCCGCTCGGATACGGCGTGGTGGCGATCGAGACCCCCGCGGGGAAGGCCGAGTACGTGCGGCGACAGCGGGCGCTCGCCGCGAGGGCCGACGAGCTGAGGCAGAGCCTGTTGGCGGCCCTCGACGGCCTGCCCGCCGCCGACCGCTGACCGACCGAGGGCCGGCACCCCGCAGGATGCCGTCCCGTACTCCCCCTGCCTGGCAGACTGGAGTCATGCCGATCCTGCTGCCGTTCCTGCCCGAGAGCCCCACCGATACCGGACAGGACGCGATCGTCGACGGCTTCGTCGAGGCCCAGGAGTCCGTCGGCCGCACACTGTACCCCCACCAGGAGGAGGCGCTGCTGGCGATCGCCGCGGGCGATCACGTCATCGCGGCCACCCCCACCGGATCGGGGAAGACGACGATCGCGTACTCCGCGATCTTCGCCGCCATGGCCCGCGGCCAGCGCTCGTACTACACCGCCCCCATCAAGGCCCTGGTGAGCGAGAAGTTCTTCGACCTCGTCGCACAGTTCGGGGCCGAGAACGTGGGGATGATGACCGGTGACTCGGCTGTCAACCACGACGCCCCGATCATCGTGTGCACCCCCGAGATCTTCGCCAACCACGCGCTGCGCGACGGGCCCGGCAGCGACGTGGGCCTGGCGGTGATGGACGAGTTCCACTACTACGGCGACCCCCAGCGCGGCTGGGCCTGGCAGGTGCCGCTGGTGGAGCTGCCCCATTGCCAGTTCGTGCTGATGAGCGCGACGCTCGGGGACGTGACGCGCTTCGTCGAGGACCTCACCGAGCGCACGGGGCGGCAGGTGAGCGTCATCGACGACGCGCCACGGCCGGTGCCGCTGGACTTCCGCTGGTCCCTCGAACCGCTGCCGGAGACGATCAGGGCGATCCTCGAGGATCGCGATGCGCCCGTGTACATCGTGCACTTCACCCAGAAGGACGCGCTCGAGCAGGCCCAGGCGCTGCAGGGACAGAAGATCCTCGGCCCCGAGGAGAAGGAGCGGATCCGCGAGATCATCGGGGACTTCCGCTTCTCGAAGGGCTTCGGGCAGATCCTCTCGCGCCTGGTGCGCGAGGGCATCGGCGTGCACCACGCCGGGATGCTCCCGAAGTACCGGCGCCTGGTGGAGAAGCTCGCCCAGTCCGGGCTACTGAAGATCATCTGCGGCACCGACACCCTCGGCGTGGGCATCAACGTGCCGATCCGCACCGTGCTGCTGACCGGCCTGGCGAAGTTCGACGGCAGGCGGATGCGTCTGCTGAACGCCCGCGAGTTCCACCAGATCGCCGGCCGCGCGGGGCGGGCCGGCTTCGACACCATCGGCCACGTGGTGGTCCAGGCCCCGACCTGGACCATCGAGTTCGAGCGGGAACGGGCCAAGCAGCGGGCGCGGGAGGAGGCCGGCAAGGTCTCCAACAACGCCAAGAAGCGCAGGAAGGAGCCCAAGCCGCGGATCCCCGAGGGCGCCGTCTCGTGGTCCGAGGCGAACCTGACCAAGCTGATCGAGAACGCCCCCGAGCAGCTGCGGCCCCACATGAAGATCACGGCGGGCATGGTGCTGGCGCTGATCGCACGGCCGGGCGATGCGATCGCCTCGGGCCGCCACCTGATCATGACCAGCCACCAGACCACGGGGCAGAAGCTCAGACTGGTCAGGGAGGCGGTCGAGCTCCTCCGCGGCCTCCGCGACGCGGAGATCATCGAGGTGCTCGAGGAGCCCGATCACCTCGGCCGCCGCTTCGCGCTGGTCGAGGACCTGCAGCTGGACTTCACGATGAACCAGCCGCTGGCGCCCTTCGCGATCGCGATGATCGACTCCCTCGACGAGGAGTCCGAGTCCCTCACCCTGGACACCGTCTCCATCATCGAGGCGATCCTCGAGGATCCCCGCCAGATCCTGCTCGCGCAGCAGAACGCCGCCAAGGGCGAGCTGCTGGCCGAGCTCAAGGCCGACGGGGTCGAGTACACCGAGCGGATGGCCCGGCTGGACGAGGTGTCCTGGCCGAAGCCGCTCGAGGAGGATCTGGAGGCGGCGCTCGAGATCTATGCCCGCACACGGCCGTGGGTGCGGGTGGAGGACCTCTCCCCCAAGTCCGTGGTCCGGGAGATCTACGAGACGGGGCAGACCTTCAGCGAGTTCGTGCAGCGCTACGGCCTGCAGCGGTCCGAGGGCATCGTGCTGCGGTACCTCTCGGACGCCTACCAGGCGATGCGCCGCACGATCCCCCAGGACCTGCGCACCGAGGGGCTCGAGGACATGATC
>DATGUQ010000104.1:0-8124 GCA_035301145.1 Brachybacterium sp.
CAGGACGACCTTTGCACCTGCCTCGGTGAGTTCTGCGGCCATGGGGCGGACCGTGTCGTCGTCACGACCGTCGACGACGACCACACGGGCACCTTGGGACAGGAGCACCTTGGCGACCGGGGGGCCGGACACGCCCAGGCCCGCGACGCAGACCAGAGCCCCCGCCGGCACGGCAGGGTTGTCCAAAGGCTCGGGGACACGCTGTGCCATGCTCACTATCTCGGCATCCATTCGAGGTAGAACAGTCCGACGGCGATCGCCACGAACAGTCCCTGGATGATCCAGAAACGGATCACGATGGTCGTTTCGGCCCAGCCCTTGAGTTCGAAGTGGTGCTGTAGCGGTGCCATGCGGAGCACGCGCTTGCCGGTGAGGCGGAACGAGGCGATCTGGACCATCACCGACAGGGTGATGATGACGAACAAACCGCCGATGAGCAGCAGAAGGAGCTGGGTGCGCGTGGTGATCGCCAGGCCCACGACAAGACCACCCAACGCCAGGGAGCCGGTGTCCCCCATGAAGATCTTCGCGGGTGAGGTGTTCCACCACAGGAAGCCGACGCAGGCGCCGATGATCGCCGCGCACAGCACGGCGGTGTCCAGCGGGTCGCGGGCGTCGTAGCAGTGCACCACTCCCCCGGCATCGAGGTCGACGTTGCACACCTGCCGCCACTGCCAGAAGCTGATGATCAGGTAGGCGGCGGTGAAGATGATGGTGGCGCCGCTGGCGAGGCCGTCGAGCCCGTCGGTGAGGTTCACGCCGTTGGACCAGGCGGCGACCAGGAAGTTCGCCCAGATGGCGAAGAGGACGATGCCGATCACGGTGCCGAAGGCGGCCAGGTCCAGCCAGGGGATGTCCCGCACCAGCGAGATGCGGGTGGAGGCGGGCGTCAGTCCGTTCTCGTCCGGGAACAGCAGCGCCATCACGGCGAAGGCGGTCGCGACCAGGAACTGGCCGAGGAGCTTGTAGCGGGGGCGCAGCCCGGTGCTGTCCTGCTGGGAGATCTTGAGGTAGTCGTCGCGGAACCCGACCACGCCGAGGCCGACGGCGAGGAAGAGCACCAGCAGCACGGAGACGCTGGGAGAGGTCCACAGCACCAGGTGGGTGAGGAAGTAGGCCGCCAGCACGGCCAGGATGATCGCGACCCCGCCCATCGTCGGCGTGCCGCGCTTGGTGGCGTGGGTGGTGGGCCCGTCGTCGCGGACGAACTGCCCGTAGCCGCGGCGTTCGAGGACCTTGATGAACAGAGGCGTGCCGAAGATCGACAGCACGAGGGCGATCGCCCCGGAGACGATGATCGCGATCACTGCTCGGCTCCTGTCGTCGGTGCGTCCTCCGCCGGTTCTCCGAGATGCGCCACGAGGGGGCCGGCGATCTCGCGGAGCCCGGCGTCGCGGGAGGACTTCAGCAGCACCGCGTCTCCCGGGCGCACGGTCCGCTGCAGCACGGCGAGCGCCTCCTCGACGGTCCCGAGGTGCGCGGACTCCCCGCCGAAGCTGCCTTCGAGGCTCGCCCCGTGGTGGATGGGGGCGGCACCGTCGCCGACCACGTACAGCTGGCCGATGTTCAGGCGCACCGCGAGGCGGCCGATCTCGTCGTGGAGGCGCACGGTGTCGTCGCCGAGCTCGAGCATCTCCCCGAGCACGGCGATGGTGCGATGTCCCCGGCCGAGGTGGGCGAGCGTCTTCAGCGCCTGCTTCATCGAGTCGGGGTTCGCGTTGTAGGCGTCGTCGATGATCAGCGCACCGCCGGCGTGCAGCGCCTGCATCCGTTGCGCGGAGGCGAGGGTGACGCCCTCGAGGGCGGCGGCGGCGGAGACCGGGTCCACCCCGGCGACCAGGGCGGCGGTCAGCGCCGCGAGCACGTTCGCGGCCTGGTGCTCGCCCAGCAGGTCGGGGCGCACCGGGAAGCTGCCGGGGCCGACGGGCTCGCCGGCCAGGGTGGTGAGGCCCTCGGGGACCTCGAGCGTGAAGCTGGCACGGGCCCGGTCGTCCAGCGCCAGGTCGCTGCCGCGGACGTCACCGGTGGTGAAGCCCCAGGTGACGACGGGAGCCGCGGAGCGCTCGGCCATGGCGGCGACGAGCCGGTCCTCGGCGTTGAGCACGGCACGGCCGTCGGGTGCGAGCGCTTCGACGAGCTCCCCCTTGGCGGTGGCGATCGCCTCCACGCCTCCGAACTCGCCCAGGTGGGCGGAGCCGACGTTGAGCACGAGGGAGACGTCCGGCCGGGCGATCGCGGTGAGCTGGGCGATGTGGCCGATGCCGCGCGCCCCCATCTCGAGCACCAGGAAGCGGGTCCGGGCGGTGACGCGCAGGACGGCCAGCGGCAGGCCGAGCTCGTTGTTGAGGCTGCCGGCGGGGGCCACGGTGGGGCCGGCGGCCGCCAGGATCGTGCCCAGCAGGTCCTTGGTGCCGGTCTTGCCGGCGCTGCCGGTGATCGCGAGCACCACCAGCTGCGGGTTCTCCTGCCGGGCGCGGGCGAGCTGGGCGCGGGCCAGCGCGGACAGCGCTTCGCGGACGTCGTCGACCCGCACCGCCGGGACGCCGCGGTCCTCGCTCACCAGGGCGAGCGCGGCGCCCGCCTCCCGGGCGCCGTCGAGGAAGGAGTGGCCGTCGACGTGCTCGCCGCGGAACGCCGCGAACAGGTCGCCGGGGGCGATCTCGCGCGAGTCGATGACGGCGGCGCCGGTGACGAGCTCGTCACCGGTCGCGCCTCCCACGAGAGCGCCTCCGGTGAGGTCGGCGATCTCGCGTGCCGTGGTCTGGAGCATGTTCAGCGTCCTTCGTCCATGTCGTGCGCGCCCCCGCGCGCCGTGTGCGCATCCCGCAGTGCATCCCGCAGTCGGAGCCGGTCATCGAACGGCTGGACGATACCGCCGATCTGCTGCCCGGTCTCGGCACCCTTGCCCGCGACGAGGATGGTGTCGGACACGTCCGCGAGATAGGCGGCCAGCGCGATCGCCTTTCCTCGTCCATCCACGTCGTGGACCTGCGCTTTCGTGCTCTCCGGGATGCCGGAGAGCACCTCGCTGCGGATCGAAGCCGGGTCCTCGGTGCGCGGGTTGTCGTCCGTGATGATGACCACGTCGGCCAGGCGTGCCGCGACCTCCCCCATGCGGGGGCGCTTGCCCCGGTCGCGGTCGCCGCCGGCGCCCATGACCACGATGAGGCGCTCGGTGCCGGGGACGCCGCGGAGCGTGGTCAGCGCCTGCTCGAGGGAGTCGGGTGTGTGGGAGTAGTCGACGATGCCGAGGACCGGGTCGGTCGCGACGGGCTCCATCCGGCCGGGGACCGTCCCGGCCCGGCCCAGCGCCTCGGTGACCTCCGCTCCGGTGTGGCCGATCGCGGCCAGCAGCAGGTCGGCGGCCAGGGTGTTGGCGACGTAGTGCCGCCCGGGGAGAGCGGCCTGCAGGGTGCGCGTGCCGTCCGGGCCCTCGACCTCGAAGAGGGAGCCGTACCCGTCGGGGCGGTGCGGGCCCGCACGGTGGTCCGCCTCGACCTCCGCCCGTGTGGTGTAGGTGGTCACGGGGATCCGTGCCTCCTGGGCCAGGCGCCGCCCCCATCCGTCGTCCACGCAGACCACGCCGCGCCGTGCGTGCTCGGGTGTGAACAGCAGCCGCTTGGCGCGGTAGTACTCCTCCATCGTGCCGTGGAAGTCGAGATGGTCCTGCGTGAGATTGGTGAAGCAGGCGACGTCGTAGACCACCTCGTCCGCGCGGTGCAGGACCAGGGCGTGGCTGGAGACCTCCATCGAGACCACCTCGACGGCGTCCTCGACCATCCGGGCCAGCAGGCCGTGCAGCTCGGGGGCCTCGGGAGTGGTGCGGACGGTGCCGATCGCGTGGTCGGCGCCCTGGGCGTCCCGGTAGCTGGTCCCGCTGGTGCCGATCGCGCCGGCGGGGATCGCGAGCTCGTCCAGGGTGCGGGCGATCGCGGTGGTGATGGAGGTCTTGCCGTTGGTGCCCGTCACGCCGATGGTGGCCAGGCGCTCCGCAGGGCGGCCCTGGACCAGCGCCGCGGCGGCGGCGGTGGCGCGGCGCGGGTCCTCGACCACCAGCACCGGCAGGCCCGCGGACTCGCAGCGCTCCCGCCCCTCGGCATCGGTCAGCGCCATCGCGGCGCCGAGTGCGGCGGCCTGCTCGGCGAACTGCGCACCGTGGGCATTGGCTCCCGGCAGCGCGCACCAGAGGTCCCCGCGCTCCACGGAGCGCGAGTCGAGCGTCACGCCGCGCAGCACGGTCTCGGCGCCGTCGCCCGGCACGGTCGGGGCAGGAGCGCCGAGAGCGCGGGCGAGCTCCGCCGCGGAGGCGCCGACGGCCCGGCGGGGTCGGGCAGGCTCGAGCGCGGGGTCGGTCATGGAGGTCATCGTCGGCTCACCACTCGTTCTCCAGCTCACGACCGGGCACACCGGTGGGGGCGATGCCCTGGTTCTGGAGGGCGAACGTGGTCAGCTCCGAGAAGGCGGGTGCCGCCGCGCGGCTGCCGGAGATGAAGGAGTTCAGTCCGAACACGAACACGCCGACCACGAGCTCCGGGTCGTCCGCCGGGGCGAAGCCGATGAAGGAGGCGGTGTAGGTGCCGTCGCCCACCTGGGCGGTGCCGGTCTTGCCGCCGACGGCGTAGCCGTCCACCTTGGCGGACGAGGTCTCGTCGTCCACCGAGTTGTCCATCATCGCGCGCATCGTGGCGGCGGTCTCGCTGGAGACCACGCGGGTGCTCTCCGGCTGACCGAGGGGCCGCACGGAGCCGTCGTCCTCGCGGATTCCGGAGATCAGGGAGGGTTCGATCCGCACCCCGTCGTTGGCGAAGGTGCCCACCGCGGAGACCATCTGCAGCGCGTTGACGCTGTAGCCCTGGCCGAAGGCGGTCGTGTAGCGGGTGCGTCCGGTCCACTGGTCGGCGGGATGGACCACACCGGCCGATTCGCCCGGCAGCTCGACCCCGGTCTTCTCCCCCAGCCCGAAGGCCTTGAGGTAGTCGTAGCGGACCTCGGGGGTGAGGGTCTCGGAGACCTTCACCGTGCCGACGTTCGAGCTGTGCCGGAGCACGCCGGCGAGGGTGAGCTGCTGATCCGGATGGTGATGGGAGTCCTTGATGCGGTGGCCGTCGAACCATTCCTCGTAGGGGATCTCGTACTGCGTCTCCGGCGTGACGGTGCCCTCCTCGATCGCGGCAGCGAGGGTGAACAGCTTCCCGGTGGAGCCGGGCTCGAACACGCTGGAGATGGAGCGGTTGCCGAGGTCCTCGGACGCGAACTCGCCGGGCGTGTTCGGATCGAAGCTGGGGTACTCGGCGAGGGCCAGCACCTCGCCGGAGCGGGCGTTGTAGACGACCGCGCTGCCGCCGACGGCGCCCCACTTCTCGACGGCGCCGGCGACGGTCTGCTGCGCCTTCCACTGCAGGTCCCGGTCGATGGTGAGGACCACGTCGTCGCCGTCGACCGCCGGGGTGGTCTCCTGGTGGCCGGTGGGGATGATCTGTCCCTGGGCCCCGCGCTCGTAGGTGGTCTTGCCGTCGGTGCCGCTGAGCTGGTCGTCGAAGGAGAACTCGGTGCCCGCCAGCGCGGAGCCGTCGGCCCCCACGAAGCCCAGCACGTTCCCGCCGACGGACCCGGCCGGGTACAGCCGCTCCGCCACCCGGTCCGCGCCGATGCCGGGGATGCGCAGCGCGAGCGCGGCGTCGCGCACCTCGGGCTCGACGCTCTTGAGCAGGTAGGAGAAGCCGGCGTCGCCGGTGAGGGCCTTCTCGGTCTTCGACTCGCTCCAGCCGAGCACGGGGGCGAGGTCCTGTGCGGCGGCCTCCACGCCGGAGACCTCTGCGCTCTCGGAGTTCTCGAGGTACTGGTCGACCTGGAGCTGGTTGACCCACAGGTCGTAGCGCTCCACGGAGCTGGCCAGCGTGGTGCCGTGGCGGTCGGTGATGTCACCGCGCAGGGCGGGGATGGTGCGGGTGACGGTGCGCTGGGCGATCGCCTCCTCGGCACGGGCGCTGGCGTCCAGGCCCTGCACCCAGATCAGGCGTCCGGACAGCGCCAGGACGGCCACCAGGATGATGCTGATGAGCAGGCGGTGCCGGGTGGAGGGGTCACCGATCCGGGCCGGCGGGACGAGGGCCCGGCGGGCGCCGCCGGGCCCGGGCCCCCGGCCGCCTCCCGAGGTGCGGGCGGTGGTCCGACGGCTGCTGCGCGGTGGCGTCATCCTCAGGCCCCTTCGTTGCCCATGCCGTGGTAGGCGGTGGGCTCGTCGTAGATCTGAGCCGGCGGCACGGCGACGCTCTCGGGCACCTCGGCCAGCTCCGGGTTGACCCCAGTCTGCGCCGCGGGGGACGTCTCACCGATGATCTCGCCCGTGTCGAGGTCGATGTATGCCGGATCCGACACCGGGACCATGCCGATCTCACGCGCCTGGCGCGAGAGCTCCTGGGGCGTGCCCAGGCGCTCGTCGGTCTCGGCGAGCGCCTGGCTCTCCTCGGTGAGCCGCTGCGACTGGGCCTCCAGGCGCGTGATCTCGTAGCTGGTGTCCGACATCTGGATGTTCAGGTAGAGCAGGGCCGCGAGGGTCGCCACGACGATCAGCGTGCACAGCATCGTGAACGGCATCGAGCTGCCGGCAGTCTTGGGGGTGGCGACGACCGTCAGACCGGGGCGCGGGGCGGTGGAGCGCCGGGTCCCGCGGACCGGGCGGACCGCGGGTGCATGAACGGCGGAGGTGCTGGCCATCTCAGTGTGCTCCCTGGTCGGGTCGGGTTCGGGTCAGGGCCCGCAGCCGGACGGAGGCTGCGCGGGAGTTGGTGTCCCGCTCGGTGTCGTCGGCCTGGAGGGCGCCGCGCACCAGTGCGGAGAAGGTGGGCTTGTGCTCCTCGAGCTCGACCGGGAACCCGGGCGGCGCAGAGGAGCGGGTGCGGCGGGTGAACGCCGTCTTGACCAGGCGGTCCTCGCCGGAGTGGTAGGACTCCACGACGATGCGTCCGTCGACGTGGAGGCAGTCGAGCGCCGACTCGACGGCGGAGGCGAGGATCTCGAGCTCCTCGTTCACGGCGATCCGCAGCGCCTGGAAGGTGCGCTTGGCGGGGTGCCCGCCGCTTGCCCGGGAGGCTGCCGGGATCGACTGCTCGAGGAGTTCGACCAGCTCGCCGCTGCGGGTCAGCGGGGCCTGCTGGCGCTGCGCGACCAGGCGGCGGGCGATGCGCTTGGCGAAGCGCTCGTCGCCGAGGTCCCGCAGGATGCGGGCGAGCTCCGCCTCGGGCAGCTCGCGCAGCAGGTCCGCGGCCGTGGGCCCGTCGGAGGAGGGGTCCATCCGCATGTCCAGCGGAGCGTCGACGGCATAGGAGAAGCCGCGGTCCGGGGTGTCGATCTGGAAGCTGGACAGGCCCAGATCCATCATCACCGCGTGCGCCCCGGGCAGCCCGAGGTCCTCGAGCACCTCGGGGATCCGGTCGTAGGTGGCGTGCACCAGGGTGGCTCGCTCGCCCACGCCGTCGCGGTGCAGCCGTTCACGGGCCAGTTCGAGCGCCTGCGGGTCGCGGTCGATGCCCACCAGGCGCGCGTGGGGTGCGGCCCGGAGGACGGCGGAGGCGTGCCCGCCCATGCCGAGGGTGGCGTCGACGTGGATCGCCCCGGGCTCCTGCAGCGCGGGGGCGAGGAGCCGCACCGAGGTCTCCAGGAGGACGGGCAGGTGCCGGTGCTCGGCGGGTCGCTCGCTGTGCGACTGGTCCATCTCGCCCCTCCCCTCGGTCGGTGCTGTCGTGCGGTCTGTGATGGTGCGGGTCCTGCGGCCCGTACGGTGCCGCGCCCTGTGCGCGGTGCCGTCCTGCCAGATTCCCCGTCGTTCCCGACCCGCCACCGGGGAAGTTGCGTCGGGGCGGGAACGACGAGAGGTCTCACAGGACGGGGAGTCCTTCGGGCCGTGCTCAGAACAGGCCGGGGATCACCTCCTCGGAGGTCTCCGCGAAGCCCTCCTCCTTCTGCTCGAGGTAGGTCTCCCACGCCGGGAGCGACCAGATCTCGAGGCGGTCCAGAGCGCCGATGACGGCGCATTCCCGGTCCAGGTCCGCGTAGGTGCGCAGATGGCCCGGGATGGTGATGCGGCCCTGCTTGTCCGGGATGACGTCCTCCGCACCGGAGAGC
>DATGUQ010000105.1:0-10461 GCA_035301145.1 Brachybacterium sp.
CCAGCTCCATGTCCTCCTGCAGGGAGATGGCGATCTCCACGCCGCGTCCCAGGTTGCCGTAGCCGACGATGCCGATCCGGATCGCTGTCATGGTCCTCGTTCTCTTCGCTGGGGAGCGCGGCCCGGGACCGGACCGCCGCAGCCGATCCTACTGAACGCGCCCGAGCGTCCTCGCGCGCGTTGCGCCGCCCGCGGCACAGGGGGAGACTGGCGTCATGATCGTCGCCTTCTCCGTCCAGCCCACCGGTGAGCCCTCCGACCCGGCCCTGACCCGTCACCTCGGAGAGGGGGCCGACGGCGCGAGCGTGCACGATGCGGTCGCCGCCGCGGTGCGGGTGGTGCGCGATTCGGGGCTGGCCACCCGGACCAGTGCGATGTTCACCGAGATCGAGGGGGACTGGGACGAGGTGATGGAGGTCGTGCGCCGCGCCACGGCGGAGGCCGGCCGCTACGGCTCCCGCGTCTCGCTCGTGCTCAAGGCCGACATCCGCCCCGGTCACGACGGGGAGCTGGACGGCAAGGTCCAGCGGATGGAGCAGGCGCTGGGCGAGCTCGGCGACTGAGCGCGGCGGCCGGCTCCGCGAGAGACGAGGTCACGCCGCGGGGGCCATCGCGTCGTATTCCCGGAACCGCGGCACGCTCCGCAGCAGCACCGTGATCAGCAGGATCACCACCAGCCCGCCCAGCAGCGGCGGGACCCACAGCGCCGCCGCCGATGAGAAGGGCCCCGGCCGGCCCTCCACGGGGAGGGGACCGGGGCCCGTGGGGCGGGGAGCTCCCCGCCGTTCGCTCAGGCGTGCAGGTCGTGGTCCAGCAGGCCGTCGCGCATCGCGGCGGCGAGCGTGGGCGTCACCGGCAGGCGGGGGATGAGCGTGGCCTGGAAGGCGTGGTAGATGTCCGGCTTGCCCGGCCAGGTCACGCCCTGCGGCGTGTTGCTCGCATCGAGCTCGTGGAACCATGAGCCGCCCTCGGCGTCCAGCAGGTGCTCGGCGATGTACTCCCACCACTGCTCGTAGCGCTCGGCCCAGACCCGGTCCCCGGTCACCTGGTGCATCACGGCGGCCGCGCCGACGGCCTCGGCCGCGACCCAGTGCATCCGCTCGGTGGAGACGGGGGTGCCGTCCCAGTCCACGGTGTACACCCAGCCCGGCTGCCCGTCGGCGCCGAAGGCCGCGGCGGACTTCTCCATGAGCGCGGTCGCCGACTCGAGCATCCACTCCGGGGCCTCGCCGTCGAGCGCGATCAGCGCGGCGCGGGCGTGCAGCACCAGGCGCGCCCACTCGATCCAGTGTCCGATCGTCGCGCCGTAGGGGCGGAAGGGGTGGGCGGGCTGGTCCTTGTTGTAGTCCAGCAGCGGGGACCAGTCGGTGTCGAAGTGCTCCGGGAGCGACCAGTCGTTGGCGCGGGCGAACTCGTCGATCGCGCGGGTGGCGATGCCGACGGCGCGGTCCAGCCAGCGCCGCTCGCCGGTGACGTCCGCCGCGGCCAGCAGGCCCTCGACGGTGTGCATGTTCGCGTTGATGCCGCGGTACTCCTCGCACTCGGTGAAGGTGCGGTCGAAGGTGTCCACGCTCATGCCCGCGGCGGGATCGAAGAACTTCGCGTCGAGCACCTCGAGCGCCTCGTCCAGCAGCTCCTCCGCCCCGGGGCGCCCGGCGGCCAGGGCCGAGGAGGCGGCGAGCACCACGAAGGCGTGGGCGTAGGCCTGCTTGGAGTCGTCCACCGGCGCGCCGCCCGCCACCGCGGAGTACCAGCCGCCGTGCTCCTCGTCGCGGAACACGCCGCGCAGGGAGGCGATGCCGTGATCGGCGAGCCGGCCGAGGCCCGGCCGTCCCATCAGGTGCCCGAGCGCGAAGGAGTGCGTCATGCGGCAGGTGATCCACAGCTCCGAGGGGCGGGTGAGGTCCGGGGCGCCGTTCTCGTCCAGCCAGGCGAAGCCGCCGTCCTCGCGCAGGGACTCCGCGCCGAACTGCAGCAGCTCGTCGCCCTCGCCCTCGAGCCAGGTGCGGTGCGAGGCGCGTTCGAGCCACGGCGCGTGCGCCGCGGCGGCGGGCCGCGTCGGGGTCGGGGCGCCCTCGCGCAGCTCGAAGCTGCGCGCGGCCTCCTGGGCCTGGGCGGTGGTCGGGCCGGGTTCGTTCACGAGGAGCACCTCTCGGTAGTACTTCAGTTCCTGGATCGATTCGCGGATGTCGGCGAGCGCCCGGTGGCCGCCGTGCTTGGTGGGGATGTTGTAGTACACCCGGGGGAACCAGCGCTTGGCGAGCTCCTTGAGGCTCGAGACGTCGATGGTGCGGTAGGAGAGCCACTGGGCGAACTCGGGCACGTCGCGGTCGAGGAACACCCGATCGGTGCCGACGCTGTTGCCCGCCAGGGGCGCCTTGCCCGGCTCGGGGCAGTGCTCGCGCACGTAGGCCAGGCACTGCGCCTGCGCCTCCTCGAGCGTCATCCCGCCCTCGAGCTCCTCGAGCAGGCCGGAGACGGTGTGCATGTTCACCACGAAAGGGTCCATGCTGGTCAGGGACTCGGCCGGGGGCTTGATGACGACGTCGACGCCGTCCCCGAGGATGTTCAGATCGGCGTCGGTCACGAGCACGGCGATCTCGACGAGAGCGTCGCGCTGCTTGTCGAGTCCGGTCATCTCGCAGTCGACCCAGATGATGCGGTCGTTGATGGCACGTGTGGAGCTGGAAGTCACCGGACCACAGTATCGTGGGCGCGCACGCAGGGCGGACGGGGAACGCCGCGAGAGGTTACTCTTCGGTCATCTGGTGTCGACGACGAGCCGCCGAGAGCCCCGGGAGGGACCCGCGATGAACATGTACCTCCGCCTGCTGCTGTTCCTGCTGCGCGTGCGGGGGAAGTCCCCGCTCAGCATCTGGGACACCTCCCACACGAGCTTCCGCGTGAACCCCGCCGATCTCGACGTGCAGCGCCACATGAACAACGGCCGCTACCTCTCGGTCATGGACCTCGGCCGGATGGACCTCATGCTCCGCTCCGGGTTCTGGAAGGAGGTCACGGACGCCGGCTGGTACCCGGTCGTGGCCGGGCAGAGCATCACCTATCGCCGGTCGCTCACCCTCGGCCAGAAGTTCGACCTCGCCACGCGCGTCATCGGGTACGACGAGCGCTGGATCTTCATGGAGCAGGTGTTCCGCCGCGGCGGCACGGTGGTCGCCGACGGCATCGTGCGCGCCCGGTTCCTGCGCACCTCGGGCGGGTCGGTCGACGTCCAGGAGGTGCTAGACCTGGTCGGCGAGGTGCCCGAGCACCTGGTGCTGCCGGAGTGGGTCCAGGACTGGAACCGGCAGTCGTCGGCGCACAGCCGATCGCTGGGCGAGAGGGGCCGGGATCGCTGAGCGGGGCCCGTGCGAGGGCATGGACGGTGCTGATGACGGCACGTGACGGGCGGAGGTGACCTGCGCGCGGAGCGTCCCTACCGTGGCGCCATGACACTCTCCGACACCGCCCCGACCGGCAGCACCTCGACCGACGCCGCTTCGCTCGGCACTGCCCTCGCCGGCAGCGTCGCCGACCGTGCGGACCGCCTCACCGCCGCCGGGGCGGCCTGGGGCGAGCGCATCGATGCCCGCCGCGAATCCGCCCACCTGACCTACACGGTCACCGGCCATGGTGAGGGAGCGGTCGCCACCGCGATCCGTGCCGGGCGCCACGAGTTCGCCGTGGACGAGCCCGCGGCGCTGGCCGGCGACGACATCGCCGCGAGCCCCGTCGAGGTCGCGCTCGGTGCGCTGATCTCCTGCCAGGTGGTGGTCTACCGGCTGTACGCCCATGCGCTCGGCATCCAGGTCGACGACATCGATGTGACCGCGGACGGCGACCTCGACGCGGCCCGGCTGTTCGGCAAGGACGAGACGATCCGTGCGGGATTCGGGGACGTGCGTCTGCTCGTGCGCCTGACCGGTCCCGAGACCGCCGAGCGGTACGAGGAGCTGCGGGCCGCCGTGGACGCCCACTGCCCCGTCCTGGACCTTTTCCGGAACCCGACCCCCGTGACCACGCGGGTCGAGGTCAGCGCCGGCTGACCCGGGGCTCCCGGGACGAGCGCCGACGGATCTCCTCGAACGCGCTGATCGCCAGCAGGATCCCGACCACCGCGAGCAGGATCCACTGCTCGAACGCCGCGGCGAGGACTCCCGCCACGACGAGCGCGATGAGGTAGATGATGTGCAACGCCCGGAGGGAGACACCGAGCAGACGAGCGCCGAACCGGGTGCGCGCCAGCCGCAGGAGGATCAGCAGGGCGATCGCCCCGAACGTCAGGAATCGCAGCATCGGGTCCCTCCTCGCGGCGCGGTGTGACGGCGCCCCCAGCAGGACTCGAACCTGCGACCGACGGTTTAGAAGACCGTTGCTCTATCCGCTGAGCTATGGAGGCCTGGGCCCGCGGCTGATCGCTACGGGCACCCGGTGAAGTCTACCGATCCCACCGGGCGGTCCGGGCACGGCCGTGGACCCTCTCACGCCTCGTCGCCGTCGGCGGTGCGCCGGGGTCGGCCTGGCAGCGGGGGCAGAACCACAGCGCCCGCGGCTCCGTCCCCTCGAGCCGTGGCTCGCCGAGCTCCCCGCGCGCGATCCGGGTTCCGCAGCGCCGGCAGGGTCTCCCGCCGCGCCCGTACACCCACAGGTCGCCGTCGCGGCCCAGCATCCCGCCGGTGGTGGCCCGTACGGTGCGGTCCGCGTTCAGCACCAGCAGGCGCCGGGCGAGGTCCACGATCTGCCCGAGATCGCCGGCGGCGCCGACGGGCGCGGCGGGGTGGACACGTCGTAGGAAGCACAGCTCGCTGCGGTAGATGTTGCCGATCCCGGCGAGCAGCCGCTGATCGAGCAGCGCGAGGCCCAGCGGGCGCTCCGGCTCGGCGGCGAGGTTCGCCACCGCTCGCTCCCGCAGGCCCGGGTCCTCGTCCCAGGAGGGAGCCAGCAGGTCCGGTCCCAGATGGCCGACCAGCGCGTCCTCGTCCGCGGTGCGCACCAGGCGCACCTGCTTCACGTCGTAGGCGAGGGCGCGGGTCTCGCGGCCGTCGTCGTGGCGTGCGGTCAGCGCGATCCGGATCGTGGCGGCGCTGCGCGGCCCGGCGTCGGTGTCGCTCGACCGCAGCGGGCTGCCATCCACGTGCCAGATCCCGTCCATCATCAGATGGCTGTGGAGGGTCAGAGGGGCCGCGTCCGGGCTCGGCGGGGCGAGCCGCATCAGCAGATGCTTGCCGCGGGGCCGCACCTCGCGCACCGTCCAGCCGACGAGGTCGGCGGTCGCGGCACGCGGCACCCGCAGATCGCAGGTGGTCAGCACGGCACCGGCGAGGGCGTCGTGCAGGATCCGGCACTGGCGGGCGACGGTGTCCCCTTCAGGCATCGCAGCTCCGTCCCGCCATCAGCGGTCCCCCGCGCGCAGGCGGATCGCTCGCGGGGAGCGGTAGCAGCCCGCCGCCACGAGCGCCTCGCCGATCGCCGTGACCTCCGCGGCCCCGATCGGGTGGGCGTTGATCCGTTCGATCCGCAGCTGCGGCAGGCGGGAGTCCTCGGCGACAGCCCGCACCAGCTGCGCGGCGAGATCCGGGGTCGCCGCCCCGTCGGCCCACCACAGCAGGTGCTTGGCTCCCTTGTCGACGAACGCCGTCACCTTCCCGCCCGTGAGCAGCACGAGCGCGCCGGCGCGCCGCGCGGGCCGGGCGGTGGCGCCCTCGGGAGGTGGGATGGTCAGCGGCGGCCAGCTGAGCGCCGCGCCGTACGGGTTCGCGGGATCGGTCGCGGCCAGGGCGATGGTCGCCTCGTCGGCCGACGGGCCATGCATGCCCTCCTCGGGGGCGGACTCCGCCTCCCGGTCGCGGTCCCGCAACCGGTCCACCGCCTCGACCGGCGCGAACTGGGAGGCGCCGAGCTCGTCCACGAAGTAGCCGCGACGGCAGGAGCCGTTCTCCTCGAGCGCCGCGAGCACCCGGTACACCGCGGCGAAACCGCCGGGGACGTCCTCGACATCCATCGCGCCGCGGGTGACCACCCCGTGGCGATCCAGCAGCAGCGTCGCCAGCGCAGCCGCCCGCGCCCCCGGGTCGACGGCCTCCACGCGCAGCGCGGACCAGCGCCCGGCACCGACCGGGCCGGGTACGAGCTCGGAGACCGAGCTCGCCCCCTGCCGCATCATCGTCGCCGACAGCCGTGCGGCACCGCGCCGGGTCAGCGGCCGGGAGCGCGCACCGGCCCTGGGGGACCTGGACGGCGCCGGCCCGCGACCGTAGCTGCGCAGCGCCTCGAAGGAGTCGTTGGTGATCAGTCCGCGGAAGGCGAGATCCCACAGCGCCTCGTGCACCATGGCGGGGTCGACCGCCTCGCCCTCGTCGGCCAGCGCGGTGAGGATCTCCCCGTGCCGCAGCGCCCCCGGCGTGGCGCGCAGCAGGGAGAGCACCCGCGCGGCGGGGGAGCCCTCCGGCAGCTCCGCGGCGGCGTCCTCGAGGGCGTCGGCATCCAACCCGAGCGGCAGGGCATCGGCGAGGTGGAGCCGGATCCAGGCGTCGTCGCCGCCGAGGCGGCCGTGGCCGGTCCACACCAGCTCCCCGGCGGCGAACGCCGCGTCCAGCAGAGCCGGGGTCACCTCCGGCAGCCGCGCCGGCAGCACCTGCGACTCCCAGGCCGACAGCGGCAGGGACACGCCGGTGAGCTGGTCCACCACCGAGAGCAGCCCGTCGGCGCCGCGCCAGTGCGCGCTCTCGCGTCGGCCGTCGGGGCGGCGGGGGACGAGGTGCTGCCACTGCCCGAGGAACTGTGCGTACACCGGGCCCTGCACCGGGGCGATCTCACGGCGGGACGCGGCGAGGCTCGCCCGACGGATGCGCCGCAGCACCTCGGCGTCCACCCACTCCTCGCCCTCGCGGCCCGGGGTGAACTCTCCCTGGGCCAGCACCCGTTCGGCGGTGAGCTGCTCGAGGGCGGCCCGCGCCACCCCGGGGGCCAGGCCGAAGGCCTCCACCGGTGCCTCCGCCGGGAAGGGGCCGCGACCCCGGGCCCAGCGGGCCAGCAGCTGCGGCACGGCACGGTCCACGGGTCCGAGGTGCGCATCCGGGATCCCGGGCGGCAGCGCCGTCCCGAGTGCGTCGCGCAGCAGTCCGGCGTCCTCGACCGCGGCGAGATGCTCCGTCCCGGCCAGGCGCACGGCGATGATCCGGCGGGCCCGGTGGAGCTGCTCGAGCTCCGCCTCGAGGTCGAGACCCTCGCGGCTGCGCGCGGCGAGCTGCTCGCGGGTCAGCGGTCCGAGGCGGCGCAGGGCGTCGGCGATCTGCTCGGCGCCGCGCAGGGCCCCTTCGGCGGTCAGGCCCTGCAGCCGCTGTTCGACCTCGGTGATGATCTGCGCGTCCAGCAGCTCGCGCAGGCTCACCGAGCCCAGCAGCTCGGCCAGCAGGGCCTGGTCCAGGGCGAGCGCAGCGGTGCGGCGCTCGGCCAGCGGAGCATCGGCGTCGTAGATGAACTGGGCGAGGTACCCGAACAGCAGCGAACGGGCGAAGGGGGAGGGGGCGGGGGTCTCCACCTCCCGCACCTCGATGCGGCGCCTGCCGATCTGCCCCATCAGCTCGGTCAGAGCGGGCAGGTCGTAGACGTCCTGCAGGCACTCCCGCGCGGCCTCGAGCATGATCGGGAAATCGGGATGGGGGCGCGCCACCTCGAGCAGGTGCGCGGAGCGCTGGCGCTGCTGCCACAGCGGTGCGCGCTGGTTCGGGTCGCGGCGGGGCAGCAGCAGGGCCCGGGCCGCGCATTCGCGGAAGCGCGCCGCGAAGAGGGCGGAGCTGCCCACCAGGCGCCGCACCTCCTCCTCGATCTCCTCCGGGGTGAAAACGAACAGGTCCGCGCCGGGATGCTCCTCGCCGTGGGGGATGCGCAGCACGATGCCGTCGTCGGCCGCCATCACCTGGCCGTCCAGCCCGTACCGCTCCTCGAC
This sequence comes from Brachybacterium sp., assembly GCA_035301145.1. GTDB lineage: Bacteria > Actinomycetota > Actinomycetes > Actinomycetales > Dermabacteraceae > Brachybacterium. The sequence continues at coordinate 7,949 of DATGUQ010000105.1, forward strand.
TCGCGCACCCACCGCGAGCGCCCACGGCCCGGTGATCCGCTGCCCGTACGCGCAGTGGAGCACCACCCGCCAGTCGCCGAGCTCGTCGAGGAACCGCTCGACCACCAGCTGCTGCGGCCCGGGGACGGTGCCGGTGACCTGCTGCTGTTCGGCGAGGTGGTCCAGCAGCATGGTGCGGGCGTTGTCGTCGAGCCCGAGCGCGGCCAGGCGCGAGGCGGCCTCGGCGCGGTCCGCGGTGGCGAGATCCGCCTGCGCGGTGGCGATGGCGCGGCCCAGGCTCGCCGGGCGGCCGTCCCCGTCGCCGTGCCAGAAGGGGATGCGACCGCTCATTCCGAAGGCGGGGGAGACGGTCACCCGGGACGCGGTGATCTCCTCGATCCGCCAGCTGGTGGTGCCCAGCGTGATCACGTCGCCGCGGCGGGACTCGTAGACCATCTCCTCGTCGAGCTCGCCCACCCGTCGCGGCTGCGAGTCGTCGTCTCCAGCGACCAGGTGCACCGGGTACAGGCCTCGGTCGGGGATGGTGCCGCCGCTTGTGACCGCGAGCCGCTGAGCGCCCGGGCGTCCGGAGAGGATGCCGGTGTCGCGGTCGTGCACCAGACGCGGCCGCAGCTCGGAGAAGGCGGTGGAGGGGTACCTGCCCGCGAGCAGATCGATGGTCTGGTCGAAGGCGGAGCGGGGCAGCGCGCGGTAGGGGTGCGCGGTGCGCACCAGGTCGAACCACGCATCGATCTGCAGGTCGTCCATCGCGGCGGCGGAGACGGTGTGCTGGGCGAGCACGTCCAGGGCGTTGCGGGGCACCGAGAGCGGTTCGATCCGGCCCGCCACCGCCTCCTGGACGGCCACGGCGCTGCGCAGCACGTCCGCGGCGTGCAGCGGGTGCAGGGAGCCGGTGGAGACGGCGCCGACGTCGTGCCCGGCGCGCCCCACCCGCTGCAGCAGGCTCGAGACGGACATCGGCGCGGCGACCTGCAGCACGAGGTCCACCGCGCCCATGTCGATCCCCAGCTCGAGCGAGGAGGTCGCCACCACGCAGCGCAGCGTGCCGGACTTCAGCTGCTCCTCGATCCCGGCGCGCACCTCCTTGGACATCGAGCCGTGATGGGCACGCGCGATGTCCTCGACCTCCGGCTCGGCCGCGTCGATGTCCGAGGGGTCCGTGTCCGGCGGCGACGCGGCGGCCGCCCGCCGTGCGTGCAGGCGGTTCAGCTTGCCGGTGAGGCGCTCGGCCTGGCTGCGGGAGTTGGTGAAGACGATCGTGGAGCGGTGGGCGAGCACCCGCTCCAGCACGGCCCGCTCCACGTGCGGCCAGATGGTGCCGGAGACGTCCTCGTCGTCGACCGCGTCGGCCGGAGGTTCGATCGCCTGCAGGTCCGCGACCGGCAGGGTCACCGTGAGGTCCCAGCTCTTGGTCGATCCGGGCCGCACCACCGTCATCTCGCGGGAGCGCCCGGTGCCGGTGAGGAAGGCGGCGACCTCCTCGACGGGTTCGACGGTCGCCGAGAGCCCGATCCGCTGCGCCGGCGCCTCCAGCATCGCATCGAGGCGGGCCAGCGACAGCGCCAGGTGCACGCCCCGTTTCGTGCCCGCCACCGCATGGACCTCGTCGAGGATCACGGTGTCCACGCCGCGCAGCGTCTCCCGCGCCTGCGAGGTGAGCATCAGGAACAGCGACTCGGGAGTGGTGATGAGGATGTCCGGCGGGTGGGAGAGCAGCCGGCGGCGCTCGGCAGCGGGGGTGTCACCCGTGCGCACCCCGACGCTGAGAGGGGAGGTCGGCACACCGCGCCGCTGCGCCGTCCGGGCCGTGCCCACCAGGGGTGAGGTCAGGTTCCGCTCCACGTCCACGCCGAGCGCCTTCAGCGGTGACAGGTACAGCACGCGTGTGCCCGCCCGCCGGGGCGGCGAGCCCGGCGGAGCCTGGGCCGCCCGATCGGTCGGTCCGTCGGCGGGGCGCGGCAGGGCCAGGCGGTCGATCGCGCTGAGGAAGGCGGCGAGGGTCTTGCCCGAGCCCGTCGGTGCGACCACCAGGGTGTCATCGCCCCGCTCGATCGCCTCCCAGGCCGCCATCTGCGCCGGGGTCGGGGCGGCGAAGGACTCCGCGAACCACTCCTGCGTGGCAGGGGAGAAGGACGACGGGAGCTCCCGGCGCGACTGGTCCATCCCTCCATTGTGGACCGCGGCGCCGACATCCCGGCGCCCCGAGTGGCGGCCGACGCCGGCGGGCCGCCCTCCCCGGGCATCGGTCCCGGGACGTCCCTGTCACTGCACGCTCCCTCGTGGCAGGATGGATGGCACGGCAGGTCACGCATCGGCTGGGCCTGCGTCACCACGACGAAGGGATGATCCACATGGCGGAGTACACGCTTCCTGATCTCGACTACGACTACGGTGCGCTGGCCCCGTCGATCTCCGGCCGGATCATGGAGCTGCATCACTCCAAGCACCACGCGACGTATGTCAAGGGCGCGAACACGGCGCTGGAGAAGCTGGCTGCGGCGCGGGAGGCGGAG
>DATGUQ010000106.1:0-4449 GCA_035301145.1 Brachybacterium sp.
GGTCGTCACCCGCATGATCACGCTGCAGGGCATCTACGGCCGCGAGATGTACGAGACCTGGAACACGATGTCCGCGATGCTCAGCACCTCGCAGACGCTGCGCACGGCGATCACCCGCACCATCACCGACGTGCTCCCCGCGACCGAATGGGAGCGCGGCTTCGAGATCGCCGCGGCCGGCACCGCCGGGAAGGTCGTGCTGGACTGGAGCACCCTGGACGACTGAGCCTCGCCCGCGCCGCCACGCCCGTCCCCGCCCCTCGCCCCGCAGCCGTTCCGCCGAGCACGGATCGCAGCCACCCCACCCCCGGAAGGACCACGATGTACATCGACCTCAAGGACCAGCTGACCGCCGAGCTCGCCGAGATCGAGCAGGCCGGGACCTTCAAGCACGAGCGCGTCATCTCCACCGCGCAGGGCAGCAGGGTCACCGCCGGGCCCGTCGGCCGCGACGGCTCCGAGGTGCTGAACTTCTGCGCCAACGACTACCTCGGCCTCGCCGACGACCCGCGCCTGCTCGAAGCCGCGAAACGCGCCCTGGACGAACGCGGCTTCGGGATGGCCTCGGTGCGGTTCATCTGCGGCACCCAGGACCTCCACCTGCAGCTCGAGCGGGCCGTCTCCGAGTTCCTGGGCACCGAGGACACGATCCTGTTCTCCTCCTGCTTCGACGCCAACGGCGCCGTGTTCGAGCCGCTGTTCGGCCCGGAGGACGCGATCATCTCCGACGCGCTGAACCACGCCTCCCTGATCGACGGGATCCGCCTGTCCAAGGCCGCCCGCTTCCGCTACCGCAACGCCGATCTCGAGGACCTGCGCACCCAGCTCGAGGCGGTCGCGGCGCTGCGCGACGGGCAGGGCGCGCGCCGCACCGTGATCGTCACCGACGGCGTGTTCTCCATGGACGGCTACCTCGCGCCGCTCGAGGGCATCTGTGACCTTGCCGAGGAGTTCGGTGCGCTGGTGATGGTCGACGACTCCCACGCCGTGGGTTTCATGGGCGCGACCGGGGCCGGCACCCCCGAGCACTTCGGGGTCTCCGACCGCGTGGACATCCACACCGGCACCTTCGGCAAGGCGCTGGGCGGTGCCAGCGGCGGCTACGTCGCAGGCCGCGGCGAGATCGTGGCGATGCTGCGGCAGAAGGGGCGCCCCTACCTCTTCTCCAACTCGCTCGCGCCGTCGATCGTGGCGGCCACGCTCACCGCTCTCGAGCTGATCGAGGGCAGCGGCGAGCTGCGGGAGGCCCTGTTCCGCAACGCTGACCTGTTCCGTCGGCGGATGGGGGAGGAGGGCTTCGAGCTGCTGCCGGGCGAGCACGCGATCGTTCCGGTGATGTTCGGGGACGCGGCGCTGGCCGCACGGATCGCCGACGCGATGCTGGAGCACGGCGTGCTCGTCACCGCCTTCTCCTACCCGGTGGTCCCGCAGGACAGGGCCCGGATCCGCGTGCAGCTCTCCGCCGCCCACACCGAGGAGGACATCGAGACCGCGGTCCGGGCCTTCGTCGCCTCCCGCGCCGCGGTCCAGGGCGGCTGAGCGGCGCGGCCCGGGGCGGCCGGGCACGGCGCGACAGGTGATCGCAGAGCTCGGCAGGGCCCCGTGCGGGGCCGCACCCGGGGACGCTCGCGCCGCCGCTGCTCAGTCGCCCAGCCGCATCCAGGCGTCGGTGCGCACCCGCAGCCCCAGGCTGATCGCCCGCAGCACCATGAACAGGAAGTTGCAGGCCAGCCACAGCATCGCCAGTCCCAGCGGACCCTCGGGAGACCACCAGGCCACCGCGATCGCAGCAGGCATGACCGCGACCGCGATCAGGGCACCGGCCTTCGCGAGGTACGGGGCGTCGCCTGCGCCCATGAGCACGCCGTCCAGCACGAACACGTACCCGGCCACGGGCTGGGTGATCACCAGCACCCACAGGGCGGCGCGCAGGCTCTCCTGCACGGCGACGTCGGGAGTGAACCAGCCGGGCACCACGTAGCTGGCCGCGAGCAGCAGCACCGAGACCACCGCCCCGCCGCCCACGCCCCAGCTCATCAGCCGGCGGGTCACCGCGTGCACGGTGGCCGGGTCCGAGGCGCCGAGGTAACGGCCCGTCAGAGCCTGACCGGCGATCGCCAGAGAATCCAGCGCCAGCGCGAGCGCCGTGAACACGGTGGTGGCGAGCTGGTGGGCGGCGAGCTGCACATCGCCCAGCCAGGTGGCGACCACGGTGCTGGCGACCACCACCACCCTGATCCCCAGCGTGCGCACGAACATCGGCACCGCATCCCTGCCCACAGCCACGACGTCGCCCGGACGCGGGGTCAGCGCGATGCCCTCACGTCGGGCTCGGCGGATGATCACGCCCAGCAGCACGGCCACCATGCCCCACTGGCTGATCACCGTGCCCAGCGCGGAGCCCGCGATCCCGAGGCCCAGCCCGAAGATCAGTGCGGCGTTGAGCGGGATGTTCACCAGCGCGCCGCCGACCGCCACCACCAGCGGCAGCCGCGCATCCTGCAACCCGCGCACCAGCCCGGTCGCGGCCTGCACGGCGAGCATCGCCGGCAGCCCGAAGGCGCTGATCCGGAGGTAGATCAGCGCTTCGGAGAGCACCTCGGGCGAGGGGCCGAAGGCGGCCAGCAGCGGCTTCCCGGCCCCCACCAGCAGCACGGTCCCCACCGCGCCGACGGCGAGCGCGAGCCAGCAGGCGTCGATCCCGCGGGAGATCGCCTCCCGCGTGCGACCGGCCCCGAAGGAGCGGGCCACCGCCGCGGTCGTCGAGTAGGCCAGGAAGAGCGCCAGCCCCACGATCGTGGTGAGCACCGTCGAGGCCAGGCCCAGGCCCGCCAGCGAGGTGGTCGAGACCCGCGCGATGAAGGCCGAGTCCGTCAGGAGGAACAGCGGCTCGGCCACCAGTGCGCCGAGGCTGGGGATCGCCAGGCGCAGGATGTCGCGGTCGACGGTCTTCCGGGCGCGCTGCGCCCCGGGCTGTGCGGAGGAGGTCATCGCGGGGAGGAGCCGAGACGGGGCGCGTCGGCGGGCGCGGGGACGAAGGAGACGAACACTCCTCCATTGTGAGCCCTGGTCACCGACGATCGTCGGATCCGGGTTCGCAGGCGGGCGTGAGAGAGTTCCCGCGGAGGACTCGGCGCCCGCCGTGCGGCGCGGCGACGGGCCGCACCGCAACCCGTCGCGCACGACCCCGAGGAGCAGGATGAACCGCCTGGCCACGCTGAGCCTGAACAACAGGTCCTTCATCGCACTGGTGTGCATCGCCGTGTCGATCATCGGCGTGTTCATCATGACCACGATGCGCCAGGAGCTCATCCCCTCGGTCTCGCTGCCGCAGATCCAGGTGATGACCACGGCGCCCGGATCCTCCTCCGAGCAGGTCAAGGACCGCCTCAGCGCACCTATCGAGCAGTCCCTCAGCGGGCTCGAGAACGTCGAGGGCACCTCCTCGTCCTCGGAGGCGGGCATGTCGATGGTCACCGTCGAGCTCACCTACGGCACCGACACCGCCCGCGCCTCCAACCAGGTCGACGCCGCGCTGACCCGCATCGAGGACCAGCTGCCCGAGGATGCGGACCCGCAGGTCATCGCGGGCGGCACGAGCGATCTGCCGGCCGTGGTGCTGTCCGTCTCCTCGGACCTGGAGCCCTCCGACCTCGCCGGCCGGCTCGACTCCTCGGTCACCCCCGAGCTCGAGCGCGTCACGGGCGTCTCCTCCGTCGCCGTGATCGGCGCCCCCGAGGAGATCGTGCGGATCACGCCCGACGAGGACGCCCTGGCCGAGCACGGCCTCACCGAGGACGACATCTCCACCGCTCTGGACGCCAGCGGCCTCTCCCTGCCCGGCGGCTCCGTGGTCGACGGCGAGCGCACCCTGGATGTGGTGCTCGGCCAGGACCTCGATTCGATCGAGAGCCTCGAGCAGATCGTGCTGATCCCCGACGACGACGCGCAGCAGGATCAGCAGCAGCCGGGGCAGCAGCAGGCCCCTCCCGAGCCGGTGACCCTCGCCGAGGTCGCCGACGTCGAGCGCACCACCGAGGAGCCCACCTCGATCTCCCGCACCGACGGCCGCGAATCGCTGGTCGTGATGGTCACCGCCACTGCGGACGGGAACGTCGTGGACGTCTCCGAGGGCGTCGAGGACGTGCTCGCCGACACCCTGCCCGGTGTGGGCGGGAACGCCGAGACCGACGTGGTCTTCGACCAGGCACCCTTCATCCAGGAGTCGATCCTCGCGCTCGCCGAGGAGGGCCTGCTGGGCCTGCTCTTCGCGGTCGGCGTGATCCTGCTGTTCCTGCGGCGGGTACGGCCCACCGTGGTCACCGCGATCTCGATCCCCACCTCGCTGCTGATCGCCTTCATCGGCATGTACGTCACCGGGTACACGCTGAACATGCTGACCCTGGCGGCGCTGACCATCTCGATCGGCCGCGTGGTCGACGACTCGAT
>DATGUQ010000107.1:0-3895 GCA_035301145.1 Brachybacterium sp.
CGGACGGACGCGGTGGTGAAGCGCAGGGTGAGCGCACCGCCGCGGGAGACCGGCTCCGTCCAGTCCAGCAGCGGCAGCAGGGCCTCGGCGGGCCGCCCCGGGATCACGACGGTGAGGTCCGCGTCCAGCAGCACCTCCTCGACCGGCGCCGGGGCCGCCTCGTGCAGTGCGGAGGCGAGCCGCTCGTCGGCGCTGGTGATCTCCTCGTCCAGGGCGAGGACGAGCTCCTGCCCGAGCACGGTGAGCGCGCCGTCCGCGATCACGCCGAGCACCTCTCCCTCGAGCAGCAGAGCCGCGGTCTCCTCCTGGATCACCTCGGTCGGGACCAGAGGGAACGCCCAGGCCAGCGCGGCGGCCAGCGACTCCTCGGTCGCCTCGAGGGTCGGGGAGGTGCGCAGCACGCGCAGCAGGCTGCCGCGACGGGTGCGCACCCCGTCGCGACGGGTGAGGTCGGACAGCAGCGAGCGCCCGGTGCCGGAGGAGTCCGGGGTCCCGACCACCGCGGCGAGGTGATGGCCGCAGGCCCAGGCGAGCACCAGCTCGGCCCAGCGCTGCTCGGCGGGCAGCTGCCGGTGGGCGTCCCAGTCCCTCGTGGGGTGCCATTCCTGGCCGTCGTGCCCGATCAGGCCCGCCTGCCAGGCGGCCTGCAGCACGGTCGCGAGGGCCGGCACGGTGGTGCCGGCCCTGGCCGCGAGCCGACGCAGGTCCCGCTGCGGGAGCCCGCCGCGGCGCAGCACGCCGGGAGGGTCCTCGTCGAAGCTGCGGACCGTGCTCAGCAGGCGCAGCGCCTCGAAGGCGTGCTCGACGGCCTGTGCGGTGCGGGAGCCGGGGATGCGCTCCGTGCGCTCGGGGCCGGTGGGGGCGGGGCGCTGGGCGGCGTGGCCGCGCCGCACCCGGCCCTCCCGCAGCGCGAGATGGACCGGTCGGGGCAGGTGGAGCGTCTCCCCGTCGGCGACCAGGATGCCGGCGGCCTGCAGCTCCTGCGAGAGCCGCCCGTGGCCGGTGACGGCCGCCGGCCCCCAGGCGAGGGCCTCGAGCGCCTCGGGATGCTCCCTGCGTGCGCGGTCCACGCGGAGGCGGGCCTCCTCGGCCGACGGGTCCTCGGGCGAGGGGGCGGCGAGCCCGGCCGGGGTGCGCAGGCCCTCGCGCAGCGGGCGGATCAGCGACAGCTCGTCCTCGCCCCAGACCAGGGCGAGGGTGATCAGGCGCTCGAGAGCGGGGGCGATGGTCGCGGCGTCGGAGGAGACCGCGGCGGCCAGCTGCGAGGGGGAGCTGCCGTCCTCGAGCACGGCGAGGGCCTCCACCAGGTGCAGCTCGGGCAGGGTCAGCGCCTCCAGGGCGCGGCGGGCGGAGGTGGCGCCCGCGGCGCGGGCCGCGAGCGGGCCGATCCCGCGCGGCAGGGGCGAGGCGAGGTCCGGTCGGGCGACGAGCAGGGCCTCGAGGCGATCGTCGCCGAACCGTCGCAGGGAGTCCGCGAGGGACCGGATCACAGCGGTCATGATGCGTTCCAGCATAGGGTGCTCGCGTGGAGGCGCTCCGCGCTCACGGGCGCTCCTCCACGCCCCCATGGCCCAATCGGCAGAGGCGGCCGACTTAAAATCGGCACAGTCCGGGTTCGAGTCCCGGTGGGGGCACGCACGACGGGATCCCGCGCGAGGCCCGCCGTCGGCCACAATGGACCCCATGACCTCCTCCGCCGACGACACCGCCCTGCCCCCCGAGCGCCGCGAGCAGCTCGCCGCGCGCCTCGACGACGTCCTCGCGCGCATCGACACCGCCGCCGCACGGGTCGGCCGCGACGGCCGCGGGATCACCGTGCTGCTGGCCACCAAGATGCGCACCCCCGCGGAGATCGCCGTCGCGGTCGAGCTGCTGCGCGAGCGGGACCGCCGGATCGCGGTGGGGGAGAACCGCGCCCAGGAGATCGCCAAGCACGCCGATGCGCTGCTGGCGGACAACGGCGTGCCCCGCCACTTCATCGGCCGCCTGCAGACCAACAAGGCCCGCGACGTGGTCGCCTTCGCCGGGACGATCCACAGCGTGGACCGCGAGGGGATCGCCGATGCGCTCGAGCGCCGCGCCGAGATGGCCGGGGTGCAGCGGGACGTGCTGGTGCAGGTCAACACCTCCGGCGAGGACTCCAAGGGCGGTTTCGCCCCGACGGCCCGGGAGATCGCCCCGATGGTCGAGCGGCTGCGGGCGAGCCCTGTGCTGCGGCCCGTCGGCCTGATGACGATCGGGGCGAACACGAGCGATGCCGACGCGGTCCGCGCCTCCCTGCGCGAGCTGCGGCAGCTGCGGGACGCCGTCCGCGAGCAGCTCGGTGCCGAGGAGCTGACGGAGCTGTCGATGGGCATGAGCGGAGACCTCGAGATCGCGGTCGAGGAGGGCGCGACGATCGTGCGCGTCGGCTCGGCGATCTTCGGCGCCCGCCCCGCCTGAGCGCCCGCCCCGAGCCGGCGCTCAGTCCGTCTCGGGACCCACCAGCGCGGTCGGCAGGCCGTACTCGTGCTCGAGCACCTGGCAGGCGGCGCCGGCGGCGATCAGGTCGATCCCGCGGGTGGACAGGAGCACCTCGACGTGCACGCGAGCCTCGGCGCGCAGGCCCTCGCCGAGCGCCTGTCGGACCGCCTCCATCGTCTCCCGGTGGTGCGTGTAGACGGAGCGCCCGCCGAGCACCACCCGGTCCACGTCCACCAGCCGCACCAGGTCCAGCACCACGCTCGCCAGCACCCGGGCCGCCAGGGCGTGGTCGCCGGCGGCGGCCGCGGCGAGGTACTCCGCCTGGGCGCAGCCCCGCCGCCCGCAGGCGCACGGCAGGCCGTCCAGCCGCACCACCGTGTGCCCGATCTCCCCGGCCTGGGAGTGCGCGCCGCGCACGATCGCACCGTCCAGGCGCAGGCTCGCGCCCAGGCCCTCGTCGGCCAGCACCAGGGCCGCGTTGTCCAGCAGCCCCGGCTGCGACCAGCTCTCGCCGACCAGCGCCGCGCGCGAATCGTGGTCGAGATGGACCGGCAGCGCGAGCTCCTCGAGCAGCAGGGAACGGATCGGCGCCCCGGCCCAGGCGTCGGGGGAGGAGGCCGAGCCGCGGTAGACGCCCTCCTCGGGATCGACCGGCCCGGGCATCCCGACGCCCACGCCCAGCAGCTCCCCTCGGCCGTGGCGCGCGAGCTCACGCGCCGTCGCGGCGAGCTCCGCGATCAGCGCCGGCACCGGCCGGCCCGGATCGATCTCGATGCTGCGCCGCTCGATCACCTGCCCCGTGAGGTCCGCCACCACTCCGTGCAGCCGGGAACGGGTCAGGTGCAGCCCGACCGCCCGGCGGGACTCGGGGACGATCCGGTACAGCGTGGTGGGCTTGCCCGGCCCGGAGGAGAAGGAGCCGCTCTCGGCCATCAGCCCGCGCTCCATCAGCCGGGTGAGGATCTTCGAGATCGCCTGGGGCGTGACCTGCAGGGCATCCGCGAGAGCGGCGCGCGAGACCGGTTCGCCCCGCCGGGCGACGGCGAGCACGGCGGCATCATGGGCGCCCGCCACGCGATCCAGCGGTCCGGTCGGTCTCACGGCGCTCATCCTCGCACGGGGCCGGTCGCCCCGGGGGCCCGACGGGCCCGCCGGGACAGGCCCGCAGCCGTGTGACGCAGATCCGGTCCCCACCTCCCTTGACGTAACGCAACAGCGTTGGCTTATTGTGGCTCCTCGGTCGACGACGCCCTCCCGCTACCGCCCCCGACCACCGAGGACCCGCCATGACCCTCACCGCCGCTCCCGACCAGACCGTGCCGCCCGACGACACGCGCACCCCCGCCCCGCACGAGATCCCCGCACGCCGCCGCAGCTTCGCCCTGCTCGCCCTCGCCCTCGGCGGGGTGGGCATCGGCGCCTCCGAGTTCGC
>DATGUQ010000108.1:0-6544 GCA_035301145.1 Brachybacterium sp.
CCCGGGCCAGGACCTGTTTCGCGGCGACGTCCGCTCCCGCCAGCAGCGGCGAGGGCACGCCCGGGGTAGCACCGATCGCCGAGCCGGGCTGGGTGGAGGCCGCGGGGATGCCCAGCACCACCACCGACTCGTCCGCCGTGCCGTCGGCCGCGACGAGGTTGTGACCGGTGAGCACCTCCTCACGGAGCTCGGCCCGGGTGGCCTCCATGCTGTGGGTGGGCACGCCGTCGACGGTGTGGATGCGGGCCCGACCGCTGTCCAGCAGCGCGCGCAGCAGAGGATCGCCGGTGCGGGGGACCTTCCCCTTGGACATACGGGTCTCCAGCAGCACCGCGGAGGTGGCCACACGACCGGTCAGCGGCGAGGCGGCCCGGAAGAGACCGGTCGACTCGTCGGCCTCGACGACCATCTCGGGGCCGATCAGCTCGATGATCCCGGCCTCGAGCAGGGCGAGGACGACCCGTACCCGGTCGGCGGGAGGACCGGAGGCCAGCGCCAGCGAGTGCCCGTCGAACCAGCCGAGCACGTCGCGCGCCAGCGAGGCCCCGGTGAAGGCCCCGCGGCCGGTCAGCCGGCCGACGCGTCGGCGCAGCGCTCCCATGGCTGCGTTGACGGCCGCGCGCGGATGGTGCCACGGATCGGACATCGATCCCAGCTCGTCGTCGATCAGGCGGCGCACCAGGCGGGACCATTCCCGGTCGGTGACGCGCCGGCCGCGGGTGGGGCGGCGCAGCTCGTCGAGCGTCCAGCGGCGGCGGGGATCGGTGACCGACTGCTCGAGCACGGCGTCGATCTCCTCGGCGGTGGTGGCGGTGTCGAGCCCGGTCCACCAGTCGCCGCGCACGGCCTCCGGCTCGAGCTCGGTCAGCGCTTCGAGATGGACCCGCGCGAACTCGCGGCCGAGCACCGGCCACACCTCGGCGGCGAAGTCGACGTCGCCGCGCCGCTCGAGCGCGTCGAACCAGGCGTCGTGCGCCCAGACCGCGACGAAGGGGCGCACGGGGCGACCGCCGCCCGGCTTGGCACGGTACGGGACGCCGCGGCGGGAGCCGACGACGAGGTGCGGTTCGCGCCCGCTGGGGAGGTAGCGCAGGCGGCCGTGCGGATCGCCTGGGACGGGCTCGATCGCGCCGCCCCACTCGGCGACCAGCTGACCGATCACGTCGAAGAAGTTCGCTCCCAGCCCGCGCACCAGCACGGTCTCCCCCGCCGGCAGATCGGTGTACTCCCGTTCGGCGGGCATGCCGGGTGGGGCGTAGCGCAGCGCGAAGCGCTCGGCGAACCCGGTCAGCGCCGTGACCTCCGCGTCCGGCTCGGCCTGGACCATCCCCTGGGCGAGGACCACGGTGGGTGCGCTCAGGCGTCGCCCGTCCTCGAGCACGACGGCGGTGTCCTCGCCGTCGCGGGCGAGGTCGACGGCGCGGGCCACGATCTCGGTGACCTCGACGGCCCCGGTCGCGATCGCGGCGTCGAGCTGATCCCGGAAGTACACGCCCTGCAGGCGGCGCGTGGGGAAGGTCGCGCCGGTCAGCTCCTCGACCTCCTCGAGCACCCATGCGCCGGCCGGGTGCCCGCCCTCGGCGCGGACCCGACGGGCCCAGTCCACCAGATCCGGCCCGGGCGCCGAGGGGCCGGTCATGGGGGTGGAGTCGTCGGGATGGACGGTCGTGGCGTCGGCCTGGGTGTTGTTGAGGTACTGCGCGGGCTGGTCGATGAGCCAGGTCGCGCCGGGGCCGACGGCGAGGGCATCGATGATCGCCAGACGCACCGGGGCGGTGCCCGCCGCGATGGCGCGGGCGGCGGTGCGCAGCACGGTGGCGACCCCGCGCGGCCCGCCGCCGACGATCACGGCGTCGAAGCGCTGCGGGACGGGGACCTCCGCGCCGCTCATGAGGCCACGAGCTCGTCGAGCCGGGTTCCGGTGCGGGTGAAGCCGGCCTCGTCCACGCGGGGCCGCACCTCCACCGCCCCCTCCCGGGCCTCGACCTCGACGTCGACCTCGTAGACGCCGCGCAGCGTCTCGGCCCGCAGGGCCTCCTGCGGGGTGCCGTCGGCGACGAGCCGACCGCCGTGCAGCACGATCACCTGATCACAGTAGCGCGCGGCATGGTTCAGGTCGTGGATCGCGATGAGGGCGCTGATGCCCTCCTCACGGGTGATCCGGCGGACCAGCTGCAGGGTCTCGATCTGATAGCGCAGGTCGAGCGCGGAGGTCGGCTCGTCCAGGAGCAGCACCCGGGTGTCCTGGGCGAGGGCGCGGGCGATGAGCGCACGCTGCTGCTGGCCGCCGGAGAGCTCGGACATCGACTGCTCGGCGATGTCGACCAGGCCCATCCGCACGATGGCATCCTCCACGGCGGCGCGGTCCTGCTCACGGGGCGTGAGCCCGAAGTGCGGGGTGCGGCCCAGCATCACGGCCTCACGCACGGTGAGGTCGAAGGGGGCGTCCCCGGCCTGCGGCACGTAGCCCACGACCGTCGCGAGCTCGCGGCGGCCCAGCCGCGCGGTCGCGCGGCCCCCGACGGTGACCGTGCCGGCCCCGGCCCGGTGCACCCCCGCGATCGCCTTGACGAGGGTGGACTTCCCGGAGCCGTTGGGACCGAGCAGGGCGCAGAACGCGCCGGAGGCGACCTCGAAGGAGACCTCGTCGAGGATCCGACGGGTCCCGTAGGAGAAGGAGAGGCTGTCGACTGCGAGGCTCACTTGAGGGTGTTCCTTCTGGTCAGGATGAGGTAGATGAACACGGGCCCGCCGATGAAGGCGACGACGATGCCGACGGGCACCACGGCCGGGGCGAGGACGGTGCGGCCCACCGCGTCGGCGACCAGCAGCAGCAGACCGCCCGACAGCGCGGCGAAGGGCAGCAGATGTCGGTGATCCGCACCGATCGCGAGACGGGCGATGTGCGGGCCGACGAGGCCCACGAAGCCGATGATCCCACAGAAGGAGACCACCACGGCGGCGAGGGTGACGGCGAGCGCGATCAGTCCGATCCGCACCGGCCCCACGTTCACCCCGAAGCTGCGGGCGGCGTCGTCGCCGGCGAAGGCGATGGCGTTGAGGTCCTTGGAGAAGAACAGCGTCAGCGGGATCGCGATCAGGGTGATGACCCCGACGATGAGCACGTCGGACCACAGTGCGTCGTTCACCGAGCCGAAGGTCCAGCGGATGATCGCCTGCAGCGTGTTCTCGTTCGCGGTGAACTGGAGCGCCGAGGTGAGGGCCTCGAAGATCTGGGTCATCGCGATGCCCAGCAGCAGCAGGGTGGCCACGGCCATGCGGCGCGCGGTGGCGATGCCGAGCACGACGGCGGAGACCGCCAGCGCCATCGCCATGGCTCCGGCGATCGTGGCCCAGGGCGGCAGCTGGTCGGTACCGGCCAGGGTGATCACGAGCGCCGCGCCGAAGGCCGCCGCCGGGGAGACCCCGAGGGTGAAGGGGCTGACCAGTGGGTTGCGCAGCAGCCCCTGCATGAGCACACCGGAGACCGACAGGGCGGCACCGGCAGCGAAGGCGAGCAGGACGCGCGGCAGCCGCAGCTGGGTGATGACGGAGTAGGTGGAGGCGAACTCGGCGCTGATGGTGCCGCCGAACAGAGCCACCTGCACCGCGCGCAGCACGTCGCCGATGCCGACCCCGGAGGTGCCGATCGTCACCGCCGTCACCAGCGCGAGAGCGGAGACGAGCAGCCCGGTGGCGAGGACGGCGAGCTTGCGGCGTTCGCGGCGGCGCGCGATCCGGGCGCCGTCGTGCGCGGGAGCCTCGGGCGCGGAGGCGGAGCGTCCGATCGTGGCAGTCATGAGGCGGGCCCCTGCACGTAGTCGCGCGGATCGGTCAGCTCGGTGTCCTGGAACCCGGTGACCCAGCGGGTGAGGTGCGCGTCGGGGTCCACGCCGTCCATCTGCTCGGGATGGAGCCAGGAGGCGAGGTAGAGGGCACCGATCGACTTCCCCAGCGCGCTGGTGGCCCAGCCGTTGGCGACGGCGACATCCCCCTCGACGAGCGCCGTCATGCCGTCCCAGCCGGGCCGGGCGGCGATGTCCTCGCGCAGCGCGTCGAAGCGGTCGACGGGCCCGGCGGAGGGCTCGAACTCGTGGAGCACGAACTGCGGGTCGCGCAGGACCACCTCGGCGGGATCGACGGTCAGCTCCTCCTGGGCGTCGCCGCCGGAGGCGTCGTCGAAGACGTTGCTGCCGCCGGCGGCCAGGATCATCGCGTGGAAGCCGGAGCCGGGCAGGGCGGTGAGGTACGGCTCGACGGTCTCGAGGTAGACCGGGACCGGTTCGACGCCCTCCAGGCGCTGCTGGAGGAGGTCGGAGATCTCGGCGCGGAAGTCGAGCACGGCCTGCGCCCCGTCCTCGAGACCGAACACCTGCCCGAGCAGGGTGAGGGTCTCGTCGACCACCTCGGTGTCCCAGGCGGTGGCGACCACCAGCGGGATCCCGAAGGCCTCGAGCTGCTCGGCGGCCTCCTGCCAGACCGCGTTGCGGGGCATCACGACGACGTCGGGTGCGAGCTCGGCGATCGCCTCGTAGTTGAGCTGGTCCAGACCCTCGGCGATGATCCGGTCCTCGCCGAGGGCGAGATACGGCAGGCGGTCCAGCGAGGGTCGGTCCACGCCGACCACGCGGTCCCCCGCGCCGATCGCGCGCAGGAACTCGTTGGTGTAGCTGTTCAGGACGACGGCTGTCCGCGCGGCTCGGGGCAGGACGATCTCCCGCTCCTGGTCGTCGATGATCGTGAGCTGCTCGGCGGCGTCGGCCTCGCCCTCGACGGTGACCTCGCCGCAGGCGGCGAGTCCGAGGACGGGCAGGGTGGCGAGAGCGGCGCCGAGGACGGTGCGACGGCGGGGTGCGATGGTCATGGGAACCTCGTGGCGGAAGGGGCGGGCGGGACGGTCAGCCGACGTCGGGCAGGGAGGGGTCGCCGAGGCTGAGCATCAGACGGTTCGCCCAGGCGAAGAACGCGGCGGCGCTGACCAGATCGGCGATCTCGGCGTCGGTCAGGTCCAGTGCGCGCAGCGGCGGGAGCCCGACGGCCGACGGGCGGGGGCGGGAGAGCTCCGCCGCGGCCGCGATGAGCGCGGCCCAGCGCTCGTCCTGGCCGGCGCCCAGCGGGGCGAGGTCGGCACTGATCCAGTCCTCGTCGCGTGCGAGCGGGGCGGCCAGCAGGGCGTCCACCGCGTCCTCGCGCTTCGCGAGGGCGGCGGCCTTGCGGGCGTGGACCGAGGCGCAGTAGATGCAGTCGTTGACCTTGCTGGTCACGGCTGCGGCGAGTTCCCGCTCGGCCTTCGGCAGGCCGTCACGCGGCAGGAAGATCGCATTGTCGAGCTCGCTGCGTGCTCGGGTGATCCCCGGGGTGAGCGAGAGCATCCGGAAGTACACGCTGTTCGCGCTCGCCTTGGAGGCGAAGGAGCTGCGCTGCGCGTCGGTGAGCTCCTCCTCGGCGGGCACCTCGATCCAGGGCTCCCACTGCAGCTGCTCGCGGGTGAAGCGCGCGGGGCGGAGACGACCGCTCGGCGTGGTGCCGCCGTGCTGTGCCGAGCGCCCGCGGGTGCGGGGCGTCCGCGCCGGCGCGTCGGCCGAGGGGACGTCGGCGCCGCGGAGCGCGGCGAGACCGGCGAAGAGGCGCTGGAGGTGGCTCTCGAAGGAGACGAGCTGGCTGATCAGCACCACCGTGGACGGATCGTGGCCCGCCGCGGCGAGGCGCTCCTGATCGGAGGCGGTGACCAGCGCCGGGGAGGTCGACAGCAGGTCCACATGGTCGCGGAGGGCCTGGAGGGCGGGATCGTGCGTGACCAGATCGGCGGCGACCAGGGCCTGCTGCGCACCCTGGGTGCGGTGCCATTCGGCGAGGGGGCCGCTGCCCTGCCAGTCCGCCGTGACGGCGGCGAGGGCGTGCAGCACATCGGCCGGGAGCCGCTGCGGCTGCCGATACAGCGCGTCATAGGCGGCGCGCGTGTGGGTGAGGACCTCCGGGCGCAGCACCTCGAGCGCCGAGCGGCCCTCGGGGGCGTCGGCGACGAGCGCGGCGAGGATCTGCTGGGCGTCTGCGGGGGCGAGCACGGAAGTCATACGGGAACCTTAGCGCGCCCAAAAGTGTCTGTTGGGGATGAGGCGGAGTGTGAACGCACACCTCGGTGCTCGCTCACACTCCGGCCGCCGACCAGGTGATCTGCAACGTTGTGTACGCTGTGGCGCCGTGACCCACCTCTCATCCCTCAGGAGCGCCGCGTGCCCGTCCCGTCCTCGTCCGTGATCCGTCCGGTGCCCGCCCTCCCCCGCGCCCGTCGCGGCCCGGGGCTGCGGCCGCTGGACCTGACCGCGGTGACCCTGCACCCGCACGGGGCCCTCGGCGCCTGGCAGGAGCTCAACGCCTCCGCCACGATCCCCCACTGCATCGCCCAGCTGGAGACCTCCGGGGTGATCGACAACTTCCGCCGGCTGATCGGTGAATCCGGCGCGCCGCATCGCGGCTTCGTCTTCGCCGACTCGGACCTGTACAAGGTCATCGAGGCGGTCGCCTGGGAGATCGGCCGCTCCGG
>DATGUQ010000109.1:0-22053 GCA_035301145.1 Brachybacterium sp.
TTCCCCGACACGCCGCCGCGCCTCCCGCACCCCACGACCGTCACGACTAGGTTCGATGCGACGGGAGGGGGCAGCAGATGACCGTGCAGGCGAAGCACCGCAGGAAGACGCGACGCGGGCGACCGCACGAGCAGTTCACGATCGCCATCGCGATCCTCTCGCTGGTGATGGCCGGAGGCATGATCGCAGGCCTCGCCACCAGCGCCGTCGGCCCGGAGCGGAGCGGCCCCTCCGCAGGCTCCGCGCCCGAGCCGCCGCCGGCGGACCCCTCGAACACCACCCGCCTGGTCCACCTGGACCGGATCACCGGCGAGATCACCCCGAAGTCCGTGGTCGCCAGCCCGACCGGCACCGTCATCGCCAACAACATGATGTACGGCCACACCTCGACGCTGTACGACGCCGAGAGCCTCGAGCTCACCGACACCGTGGTCGACGAGGTGGACCTCGCCGAGTTCGGCGTCCCCGAACGGGCCGGGGTCACCCAGGGCGCCCCGGTCGAGGCGGTGTTCTCTCCTGACGGGAGGTACGCCTACGTCTCCCAGTACCGGCTGCAGGGCCCCGGCGCGGGCGTGACCGCGCACGACGACTGCCGCAACGGCGACCAGGTGGGTCCGTCCGCGGTGTTCCGCCTGGACGTGGCCTCCGGCCGGTGGGACCAGGTGATCGAGGTGGGCCGGGTCCCGAAGTTCATCTCGCTGTCCGCCGACGGCTCGCGCGCACTGGTCTCCAACTGGTGCGACGAGACCGTCTCCGTGCTCGACCTCGAGGCGGGCGAGGAGGTCCGTGAGATCCCGGTCGACGCCGCCCCGCGCGGCAGCGTGATCCTGCCGGACAACCGCACCGCCTACGTCACCGCGATGTACGCCGACGAGCTGTTCCGCGTCGACCTCGTCACCGGGGAGAGCGAACTGGTGATGGAGACCGGCGACAAGCCCCGCCACCTGGTGCTCTCGCCGGATGCGACCCGGCTGTACATGACCGTCTCCGGCAGCGACCGGCTGGTCGAGCTCGACGCCGCCACCGGCGAGGTGCTGCGCACCGCGGAGACCGGCCGGGAACCGCGCACCATGGCGATCTCCCCGGACGGGCTCGCGCTGTACGTCGTGAACTACTACGCGAACTCCGTCACGAAGTTCGACACCGCGACCCTCGAGGAGGTGCAGACGGTCGAGGTGGGCGAGAACCCGATCGGCGTCACCTACGAGCCCACGCAGAGTCGGGTCTGGGTCGCGAACTACGCCGGCTCGATCGACGTCTTCGACGACACCGCCCCTGGCGATCCGGTCGAGCCATGAGCGAGGATGGGGGCATGACCACGCACAGCGACGGCATCGTCACCGCCTCCCGCGAGACCTCCGTCCCGGCGGACGCGCTCTTCGCCCTCATCGCCGATCCCGCCGAGCAGCCACGCTGGGACGGCAACGACAATCTCGCCGAGGCCGCGCCCGGGCAGCGAGTCCGCGCCGTCGGCGACGTGTTCGTGATGACGAACCGCAACGGCGGGGTGCGCGACAACCATGTCGTCGCCTTCAGCGAGGGGCGGGAGATCGCCTGGTGTCCCGCGCCGCAGGGGGAGCAGCCGGCCGGCCACCAGTGGGGCTGGGAGCTCGAGCCGCTCGCCGGCGGGGGTACCCGCGTCACCCACACCTACGACTACACCGCCCTCCCTGCCGAGCAGGAGAAGCGCCTGGCCAAGGCGCGGCTGATGACCTCGCAGAAGCTCATGGCCTCGATCGACCGCCTGGTGGCGCTCGCGGAGGAGGGCGGGGACTCCTGAGCGACGCGCCTCGCGATCCCGTCGACCCGAGGACCCTCGGGCCGACGATGGACCCCGACGTCGCCCGGGTCGAGTCCGCCATCGAGCAGGCCGTGCGCCGCGGCGACTTCGACGACCTGCCCGGCGCGGGCCAGCCGCTCGACCTCCCCGCCGAGCACGACCCGGACTGGTGGATCAACCAGCGCATCGCCAGCGGTGACATCGATCGCGAGGCGCTGCTGCCGGTGGTGGTGCTGCTGCGCAAGGAGTACGAGCGGCGCGATCAGACCCTCGCCGAACTGCCGACGGAGCGCGCCGCGCGGGAGTACGCCGAGGACTTCACCGAGCGCGTCCACCGCGACCGCCGTGCGAACCCCTTCCAGACCATGCTCGCGCCCGCCTGGGACGGGGACGACGCGGCCCAGCGGTGGCGGGAGCTGCGGGCCGCCGCACCGCCGCCGGCCCAGCCGCCCGAGCCCGCACCGCAGCAGGAACCCCGTCGGCGCCGCTGGTGGCTCTTCGGTCGACGGGGCTGAGCGGGGCCGGGCTCAGCGCAGCTGCCAGCTCCGCCGGGCCGCGGCGCACCACTGCTCGGGATCGGTCAGCGCCGGCGGTGCCCCGTTCGCCCGCAGCCAGGTGCACATGGTCTTGCAGTCCCGGCGCAGGAACTCCTCTCCGTTCGGATTGGCGATCAGGTCGATGACCTGGGGGACATCGATGATCACCGGATCGGGATCGGCCTGCCGGGAATCGGCGAGGACGTTGTACGGCGAGAGGTCGCCGTGCACCAGGCCCAGCCGGGCCAGATCGATGACCCAGCCCCGCAGCAGCTCGGCCCAGCGCGTGACCGTCCCGGCATCCGGGGTCGTCTCCTGCAGCCGCGGGGCGGCGACCGCGCCGCGCTCGTCATCGGTGCCGATGAACTCCATCAGCAGCTCGGTGCCGAGGATCTGCACCGGATAGGGGACCGACAGCCCGGCCTCCCGCAGCCGACCCAGCACGTCGAACTCGGTGCGCGCCCACTGCCCGGCCGCGACCTGCCTGCCGAAGGCGGAGCCCTTGGCGATCGCCCGGGCCTCGCGGGTGTCCTTTCCCCGCCGGCCCTCGGTGTAGGCGTTGCTGCGGTGGAACGTCGAATGCTCGGGGGAGCGGTAGCGCTTGGCGACCAGCAGCACCTCCTCGCCCGCCGCGCCGGTGCGCTGCTCGAGAGGCAGGGCGCGCTCGATGAGGAAGGCGTCGGCCTCCTTGCCGGTCTTGAGGATCCCGAGCTCGGTGTCGATCGCCCCGTCGTGCTGGACCACCCAGTCGGGGAAGGGCTGCGGGCCGCGATCGAGCACGTGGGCGGTCTCGGGCCACGTGGACCAGCGCTGGTCGTCGTCGAGCTCGGCGAGGGAGAGGGTGTACATGGACTTCGCGAAGAAGGCGTCCCTGTCGAAGGGCGTGGTCATGGGGGTCTCCTGAGGGAGGGCCTGCGAGATGCTCAGCAGGCCGGGACGGAAGGGAGGACGGCAGGGGTCAGCACGGCGACGACCATCAGCTCCTCCTTCCCTCAGGGCTCCACGCGGAACCGGGGCCACCGTACGGCCGGGGCGGCCGCCGGTGCGAGCGAATATTCCGCTGGCCGCGCCGACGCCGGAGCCGCACACTGGAGGGCATGTTCCTGGAGAACCTCGGCATCGACGCCATGGACCCGATCCGGCTGGGCCGCTACTGGGAGGAGGCGCTCGGCACCACCACCCTCACCGAGGCGCCCGGCATCTTCGAGACCCGCCTGGACCTCGACGGGACCGCCTACCTCGACCTGTGCTTCGCCCAGGTGCCCGCTCCGAACCGGTCCTCGCAGCGGCTGCATCTCGACCTGCGGGGCGGGACGCGGCAGGCCGAGGTGGCCGAGCACCTGCGCGGTCTCGGCGCGAGCGACCTCGACATCGGTCAGGGGGAGGTGCCCTGGACGGTGCTCGCCGACGTGGAGGGAGGAGCCTTCTGCGTGATGGAGGAGCGGGAGGCGTACGCGGCCACCGGGCCGCTCGCCGCCCTGCCGCTGGAGGTGGCCGATCCGGCGCGGGATGCGGAGTTCTGGTCCTGGCTGAGCGGCTGGGTACCCGCCGACGGGAGCGTCCCGCACACGCTGCGTCACCCCTCGCTGCGCGGCCCGCTGCTCGAGCTGGTCCCGGAGCCGGCGCCCAAGCGGGCCGACGCCAAGAACCCGATCCATCTGGACGTGCGCCTCGAGCCCGGGGACGATGCCGACGAGGTCGCCGCCGGGATCGAGGCGCGCGGAGGCCGGGAGCTGCACCCGGACTGGGGAGAGCTCCCGTGGCGCGTGTTCCAGGACCCCTCCGGCAACGAGCTGTGCGTGCTGCCGGCCGCCGGGCCCGCCGCCTGACCGGCGAGCCCGGCCACCCGGGACCCCTTGCATGCACGGTGCATGCACGCATAGGGTCGATGCATGAGCATCCTCCAGGTTCGAGATGTCCGGCCCGAGACCGCCGAGATCCTCAGGCGCCGCGCCGAGGCCGAGGGGGTCTCCCTCAGTGAGTATCTGCGCGGCCAGCTCGACCGGATCGCGGCAGTGCCCTCGCGCACCGAGGTGCTGGAGCGGATCGCTGCGCGTTCGGCACCGGAGCTCGGTGACCCGGTCTGCGAGCTCTCCCGGGCGAGGGAGGAGAGCGCGGGCGCATGATCGTGCTCGATGCCTCGGCCGCCGCCGCCCTGCTGCTGAATCAGCCCCGCAGTCGGGCGATCGGTGAGCTGCTCGCAGAGCAGGAGGTCGCGGCCCCCGAGCTGCTGGGGGTTGAGCTGCTGAGCGTCCTGCGTGGATGGGTCAGGGGACGAGGCCTGACCCCTGCCCGGGCGCAGGAGGCCTTCGTGGACCTCGAGGACCTCGGGATCATCTGGTACTCGGAGCGAGCACTGCTGCGGGAGGCGTGGGGGATGCGGGACCGCGCGTCGGCCTACGACGCGATCTACCTCGCGCTCGCGCGGGCCCTGTCCCTCCCCGGGCAGGGGGTCCGGGTGCTGACCCTCGACGAGCGCCTCGCTCGCGCGTGCCCGGACCTCACGCTCGTCCCGTCGGGCCCTCACGCAGACCGACCGCCGCGCGCTCACGGAGCCCCGGGGCTTGGTGGGGATTCGTCAATGAGTTAGCGTAATCGGTCTGTGATCTGTCTGACGGAGGAACATCACATGACCACCAGACGAGCCCTCCTGGGGCTCGCCGGACTCGCCGGGGCCTCCGCCCTGGCCGGGTGCTCGGCGGACCCGGAGATCGATCCGGCGCTCGGGCCGCCCGCCGAGGCGGGGCTGAAGGACGAGATCACCTTCGGGATCTGGGACAAGGCCCAGGAGCCCGCGATGCTCCAGATCGTCGAGGCGTTCAACCAGCACTATCCCGACATCTCGGTGAGCATCTCGACCACCGCCTTCGGCCCGTACTTCGAACGGCTGCGCATCCAGGCCACCGGCGACGACCTGCCGGACGTCTTCTGGATCAACGGCCCGAACTTCGAGCTCTATGCCTCCTACGGGATGCTCCAGGACCTCACCGAGCTCGAGGGCTTCGAGCCCGCGAACTACCCGCCGAACCTGATCGAGCTGTACTCCTACCAGGGCACCCCCTACGCGATCCCGAAGGACTTCGACACCATCGCGCTGTGGTACAACCGGGACCTGCTCCAGCGCGCCGGGGTCGACGAGCCCGCCGGCAGCTGGTCCTGGGACGAGTACCGCGATGCCTCCGAGGTCGTCACCCGTGCACTCGGCGATCAGCAGATCTGGGGGAACCCCGGCGGGGTCGCGAACCAGGCCCTGATCTACCCGCTGATCCTCCAGGCCGGCGGATTCGTCATCTCCGAGGACCGCACCACCTCCGGCTACGACAGTCCCGGCGCGCTCGAGGCGTTCCACTTCCTCGACGGGATGATCCGCGACGGGATCGCACCGGACGTCCGCTACACCACGGAGAACCCGCCCAAGGACCTGTTCAACAACGGACGCGCCGCGCTGTACCTCTCGGGGAACTGGGAGGCGGCGCTGCTGCAGGAGTCCCCGGTGCGCGAACACCTCGGCGTGGCACCGATCATCCACGGCGCGCAGGAGGCCAACGTCATCCACGGCATCGGCTGTGCGATGTCCTCGCGCAGCCGCCACAAACCGGCGGCCTCCGCCTTCCTGGCCTTCCTCGGCTCCGAGGAGGCCAACCGGATCCAA
This sequence comes from Brachybacterium sp., assembly GCA_035301145.1. Taxonomy (GTDB): domain Bacteria; phylum Actinomycetota; class Actinomycetes; order Actinomycetales; family Dermabacteraceae; genus Brachybacterium. The sequence continues at coordinate 5,969 of DATGUQ010000109.1, forward strand.
GCGGAGGCCGGCGCCGCCAACCCCGCCTTCGTGGGCACCAACGACGCCTACGTCGACGCGATCCCCGAGTTCTCCCTGGACGTCTTCGTCGACGCCGCGGAGACCGCCCAGCCGTACCCGGCCTCGCAGAACACCAGCGCATGGCTCCAGCTCGAGGAGCTGCTGTTCCCGAAGATCCTCGGCGGGGACGCACCGCTCGAGCAGGAGGCCCGGGAGCTCGCCGACCGTATGAACGGAGTGCTCGCCGATGAAACATGACCACGTGCGTGCCGCCCCGCGCAGGCGACGCAGCCGCGACGGGCTCTGGCCGGTCGTCTTCCTCGCCCCGCTCATGATCGGGGTGGCCGTCTTCTACTTCTGGCCCATCCTGGCGACCTTCCTCAACACCTTCGCGAGCTTCGACCCCTTCGGCGGGCGCAGCTTCGCGGGCCTCGAGAACTACCGCACCCTGCTGGGCGACTCGTTCATCCCCCGCGCCGTGCTCAACACCGCGGTGTACACCGCGATCGTGCTGCTGGGCATCCCGATCGCCGTCGGGATCGCCTCCCTGATGAGCCAGAAGGGCCTGCGCTTCTCCCGCTTCTACCAGGTGCTGTTCTTCCTGCCGGCCGTCTCCATGCCGGTCGCGGTGGCGCTGGTGTGGCGGATGATCTTCAACAAGGAGTTCGGCATCGCCAACTGGGCGCTGTCGCTGATCGGCATCGAAGGGCCGTACTGGGTCACCGCGCCGTGGTGGGCGCTGCTGGCGGTGTCCGTCGTCGGTCTGTGGGCGAGCCTGCCGCTGGCGATCATCATCCTCTCCGCCGGCCTGCAGGGCATCCCCGCGGAGCTGTACGAGGCCGCGCAGCTCGACGGCGCCGGCACGCTGCGGCAGTTCTTCGCGGTCACCGTCCCGCTGCTGACGCCCAGCATCTTCTTCCTGACCATCATCACCGCGATCAACGGCTTCCAGCTGTTCGACCTTCTCTTCGCGATGATGGGCCAGGCCAACCCCGCGATGGCCGACACGCAGTCGCTGGTCTACCTGTTCTACTCCGAGGCGTTCCGCCAGAACGACCAGGGCTACGCCTCCGTGATCGCGCTGCTGATCCTGGCGATCATCGGCGTCTTCACGCTCCTCCAGTTCCGCATGCAGCGCAGGTGGGTGCACTATGAGTGAGACGCGCACGACGGACCGTTCCCGGCGCCGCTGGGGCACCCATCTGGTCCTGCTGATCGGCGGGCTGCTGATGGTGTTCCCCTTCGCGTGGCAGCTGAACATGTCCCTGTCCACGCAGGCCGAGGTCACCTCGGTGCCGCCCACCTGGTTCCCGGCCGAGCCGCAGTGGGGCAACTACCCGGCGGTGTTCGAGCAGGTCCCGTTCTGGAACCAGTTCCTCAACACCGCCGCCGTGACCATCGCGCGGGTGCTCGGGCAGCTGCTGCTGTGCGCACTGGCCGGGTACGCCTTCGCCCGCATGACCTTCCGCGGCAAGAACGTGCTGTTCGCGCTGGTGCTGTCGATCCTGATGGTGCCGTACCAGATCTATCTGATCCCGCAGTACGAGATCGTGCAGCAGCTGGGCTGGCTGAACACGGTCGCGGGCATCGCGGCACCGGGCATCTTCAGCGCCTTCGGCACCTTCCTCATGCGCCAGCACTTCATGGGGATGCCCCGCTCCCTCGAGGAGGCGGCACGGCTGGACGGCGCCAACCCGTGGCAGACCTTCTGGCGGATCATGTTCCCGCTGTCCGGACCGGCGCTCAGCGCGGTCGCGATCCTCACCGCCCTGGCCTCCTGGAACGACCTGATGTGGCCGCTGATCGTCGCGACCTACGACGACCGCACCACCCTCGCCGTGGGGCTTTCCAGCCTCCAGGGCCAGTTCACCACCGACTACCCGGTGATGATGGCGGCGAGCTTCATGGCGATGCTGCCGCTGATGATCCTGTTCATCGTGCTGCAGCGACGCGTGATCGAGGGGCTCGCCCACTCGGGCATGAAGGGGTGAGCGGGCGAACGGCTCAGGCGAGGATGCTCTGGGCCAGGGTGAACGCGGCGAGCCCGAGGATCAGGATCGCGAAGGCCCGCTGCAGCGGTTCCGCGGGAACCCGCGTGGCGAGGCGGGCGGCGAGGAACGCCGCACCCACGGTGGCGATGGCGAAGGTCGCCGTGAGGCCCCAGTCCAGCTGCGCCGTGCCCCAGTGCGAGACCAGGCCGGCGGCGGCGTTGACCACCGTCACCGCGAGCGAGGTGCCGACGGCTCGCTTGAAGGGGAGATGCAGAGCGAGCATCAGCAGCGGGATGACGATGAATCCGCCGCCGAGTCCCAGCAGTCCCGTGAGGAAGCCGGCGAGGAGGCCCACGCCGAGGCCGCGCAGCACCCGCTCCGCGAGCCCCAGCTCCGGGGCGGGCTCTTCGGTCGGTCCGCCGCGGCGCAGCATCCGGACCCCGGCGACGATCATGAGCAGCGCGAACACCGCCAGGGTGAGCCGATCGGGAAGGTGCGCCCCTGCCGCCGTCCCGCTGTAGGCCCCGAGGATGCCGGCCGCACCGACGGCGGCGACGCTGCGCCAGTCCACGTCCGTGCGGAGCCGGGGCAGCAGCGCCGAGATCGGGGAGAGGACGCCGACGGCCAGCATCATCGGCACTGCGTCCGCCATCGGGATGCCGAGCGCGTAGACCAGCAGGGGGAGCGCGATGATCGCGCCCCCGGCGCCGAGCAGGCCGGTCAGCGAGCCCACCAGGACGCCGATCACGAGGGCACCGATGAGCATGGGGGTCTCCTTCGACGGGACGGCACGGAGTTCCCGAATCATGGCAGACCGAGTGATCGGTCGGCAACGGTGAGGCGATGCGTCGTTGCGTCGTCCCTGGTGAGACCCGGCATGATCGCAGAAGCTTGACAGTCGCCTCTTGCCTCCCTAGTGTTCTCGATCAACCGACCGAGCAGTCGGTCGGTTCCTTGAAGCGCTCAGTGTGGAGGTGGCTCATGTCCCCGTACTCACCCGGCCCACCGGCCCCCGCCCATGGGGGCTCCGCGGACGCCGGGCCCCTGATCCCGCCGCCCAGCGAGAAGGCTCCCGCCCGCGTCGTGGTCACGATGATCCTCGCCCGCTTCGGCGTCATGGCCGCACTGGCCACGCCCCTGAGCGCGGGCCTCACCCTGAAGCTGCAGGAGCTCGTCGCTGCGGAGGACGTCGTCGCGACGCTCGGCATCATCACCTCGCTCGGCGCCTTCAGCGCACTCTTCTCCGACCCCATCTTCGGACGTCTCAGCGACCGCACCACCAGCCGGTTCGGGCGCCGCCGCCCCTGGATGATCATCGGTGCGGTCGGGCTGCTGCTGGCTCTGGGCCTGATCGGGGCGGCCCCGAACGTCGTGGTCGTCGGCATCGGCTGGGTGCTGGCGCAGATGATCGGCAACGCCGCCGTCGGCGCGCACACCGCCACCCTCGCGGACCAGCTGACCCCGCTCCAGCGCGGCAAGGTCAGCGGCGCCACCGGCGTCGCGCAGCAGGCCGCCTTCCTGGCAGCCGCCTACGCCGCCCAGCTGCTGAACTCGCACATGCTTCTGCTGTTCCTGGTGCCTGGAATCCTGGGGCTCGCGCTCATCGCCCTGTACGCCGCCGTGCTCCCGGACGAGCAGCTGCCCCGCAAGCCCGAGGGACGACTCGGGCTCATGATGCTGCTGACCACGTTCTGGGTGAACCCGCTGAGGAACCCGGACTTCGGACTCGCCTGGTGGTCGCGGTTCCTGCTGGTGCTGGCGAACTTCATGTTCGTCACCTACCGCCTGCTGTGGATCCAGCACGAGTTCGGTCTCACCCCCGCGAAGGCCACCGAGATCATGGCCACGGGCGTCCTCGCCTACACGATCGCGCTGATCATCTCCGGACAGGTCGCCGGCTGGCTCTCCGACGTGGCGAAGCGGCGCAAGCCCTTCATCATCGGCTCGGCGATCCTCTTCGCCCTCGGCATCTACCTGCTGACCCACACCTCGGACCCGAGCGGGTTCTACGCGGCCGAGGTCGTCCTGGGCATCGGCTTCGGCACCTACGTGGCCGTCGATCTGGCGCTGGTCGTGGACATCCTGCCCGACCCCGACGAGGCCGCGAAGGACCTGGGCGTGTTCAACATCGCGATGGCCGGCCCCCAGGTGCTCGCCCCGGGCGTCGCCGCCCTCGTCATCAGCAACGGGGGCGCGGGAGGATACGACACGATGCTCATCCTCGCCGCAGTCGTCGCCCTCGTCGGGGCGTTCCTCATCCTGCCGATCAAGAAGGTGAAGTGATCATGTCCCCGTCCGTCGACACCGCAGGCACCCTCGACCGCGAGGCCGCCGTGCGCTCCCTGACCCTCGAGCAGAAGGCCCGCCTGCTCTCCGGTGCCGCCCAGTTCGCCCTCGCCGGCGAGCCCTCGATCGGCCTCGAGCCGATCCGTCTGTCCGATGGGCCGACGGGGGTGCGCGGCGATGTGGTCGTCGGCGGCCGGGAGAGCTGCCTGCTGCCGAACGCGAGCCTGCTCGCTCAGACCTGGGACCAGCACGCCCTCGCCGAGGTCGGCGACATCCTCGCCGAGGAGGCGATCGCCCAGCGCACCCACGTGGTGCTCGGTCCCACGATCAACCTCCACCGCTCCCCGCTCGGCGGCCGGCTCTTCGAGGCGTTCAGCGAGGACCCGCTGCTCACCGCCCGCCTCGCGACCTCCTACGTCGCGGGGCTGCAGCAGCGCGGCATCGCGGCGAGCCTCAAGCACTTCCTCGGCAACGAGTCGGAGACCGAGCGCACCACCGTCGACGTGCGCATGGACGAGGAGACCATGCGCGAGGTGTACCTCGCCGCCTTCGAGATCGTGCTCGCCGACGCGAACCCCTGGACGCTGATGGCCTCGTACAACCTGGTCAACGGCACTCCCGCCACCGAGCACCACGAGCTGCTGCGGACGATCGCGAAGGAGGGATGGGGCTACGACGGCGTCGTCGTCTCGGACTGGTTCGCCGTCTCCCGCACGGTCGAGAGCGCGACCGCCGGCCTCGACCTGGTCATGCCCGGTCCGGACACCCCGTGGGCGCGCGACCTCGTCGAGAAGGTGCGCGACGGCGACGTCCCGGAGTCCGACGTCGACGACCATGTGGCGCGGCTGCTGCTGCTCGCCGAGCGCACCGGGGCCCTCGGGGAGCCGCGCACCTGGCCGGCAGCGCTCCCCGCGCCGGCCTCGCCGCAGCGGCGCGAACAGCTCACCCGCCTCGCCGCGAGCGGCATGGTGGTGCTCCGCAACGAGGGGCAGGTCCTGCCGCTGCCCACCGACCGTCAGGGCGCCATCGCACTCATCGGACGCCACGCCACCGACACGATCGTCCAGGGCGGAGGCTCCGCCCGGGTGCGCGAGCCGTACGCGGTCTCGATCGCCGACGGGCTCGCCGAGGCCCTCGGCGAGGACCGGCTGCTGGTGGTCGACGGAGTCGAGACGCGGGAGACCCTGCCGGTCGCCCCGCCCGAGCTGGTCACCCATCCGCTGACCGGCGAGCAGGGGATCCGGGTGCGCGCCCTCGACGCCGAGGGCGAGGTGCTCCACGACGGCCACCTCGAGGTCGCCGAGCTCGAGGACAGCCGCACGGGATGGCTCGAGCACGCGCACACGATCGAGCTCAGCGCCGCGATCCAGGTCCCCGAGCCCAGGGACGTGCAGCTCGGGGTGCGGGGACCGGGCGAGTGGAGCATCTCCGCGCCCTCGCTCACGGAGACGGTCACGATCCCCTTCCACGAAGGGCCGGGAGGCGGCTTCTTCCGTCCCCGCAGCCACGCCCGGACCGTGCGCGTCAGCCCCGGCGACATCCTCACCGCACGCACCACACGCACCTCGCTCGCGCGGATCCTGGGCCTGGTCGTCTCGCCGGCCCGCCGTGCCTCGGCGAGCGTCCTGACCGAGGCGACGGCGGCCGCCGAGAGCGCCGAGCTCGCCGTCGTGGTCGTGGGCCTGACACCCGATCAGGAGACCGAGGGTCGGGACAAGACCACCCTGCGCCTGCCCGGCGACCAGGACGCCCTGGTCGCCGCCGTCGCCGCGACCGCGCAGCGCACCGTGGTGGTCGTCAACGCCGCCACCCCGGTGCTGATGCCGTGGGAGGAGCAGGTGGACGCGATCCTGGTCGCGGGGATGCCCGGCCAGGAGGCGGGGCGCGCCGTCGCCGCGGCACTGACGGGAGAGGTCCTCCCCGAGGGGCGACTGGTGACCACCTATCCGCGTCACGACGGGCAGGGCCCGGCCTGGTCCACCACGCCGAGCGACGGCGTGCTCACCTACGCGGAGGGCCGTCACGTGGGATACCGCGGCTGGCTCCGCGGCGAGGAACGGCCGGCGCACTGGTTCGGCGAGGGGCTCGGCTACGCACGCTGGTCCTGGTCCGATCCGCGCGTGACCGGTCGTGACGAGCTGGGCCGCCCGCAGTCGGTCGAGGTGACGGTCGAGAACACCGGGGCACATCCCGGCATCGAGACGGTGCAGGTCTACGTCGAACCCGCCGATCCGCAGCTGCCCACCCGCCTGGTCGGCTGGATCCGGGTCGAGGCCGCGCCCGGTGAGGCGGTCAGGGCCGAGGTGACGTGCGAGCCGCGGATGCTGCGCAGCTGGAACCGTGCCGAGCAGGCATGGGAACCGCTGCGGGAGGGCCGGGTCCTCGTCGGCCGGCACAGCGGCGACCTCCGCCCCGTCCTGTAGCCTTCCCCCGTCCGAGCAGCCCCGGAAGAGAGGTGCGACCGTGTCGTTCCCCGCGCACTACGAGCGCCCGCCCGAGCACCCGCGCGGGCGGCGCGACGGCGAGGGCACGCGGGATCGTCTGCTCGAGGTCGCGGCCGCGCACATCTCCTCCGTCGGCTTCCACAAGATGTCCATCGCGAACGTCGCCAAGGACGCCGGGGTCTCCCAGTCGGGGCTTCTGCACCACTTCCGGTCGAAGGCGGCGCTGCTCTCGGCCGTCCTCGAACAGCGCGAGAGCGAGGACAACCTCTTCCTCTTCGGGGACGGGGACGTGCCGCTGGGCTGGGACGCCTTCGACGCGCTGGTCTCGCTCAGCGCGCGGAACTCGACCCGACCCGAGATGGTGCAGCTGTTCGTGCGCATCTCCGCAGAGGCGACCGATCCGGCGCACCCCGCCCACGACTGGCTGACCCGTCACTACGGCGGCCTGCGTGCCTGGCTCTCCGACGCGATCGACCGCGGCATCGCCGAGGGCACGATGAAGGAGGAGCTCCCCAAGGACGCCACCATCGCGACCGCCATCGCCGTGCTCGACGGCCTCCAGCAGCAGTGGGTCTCCGATTCGACCGCGGTCGCGATGACCGGCGCCGTGCGCGCCCACGTGCGGGGGCTCAAGACTCTCTGGGGGCTCGGACCCGCGTCATCCTGACAGGCGATGGCACCGGGAGACGTCCCATGGCCTCTCCCACCCCGTCTCCTGGAGGATCCAGTGCAGCACGTTCCCGGTGAATCCCCAGATCACCCCGCCGTCGGTGAGGAAGCCGGGTCCCGTGAACCCCGCTCCGTCGCAGACCGTCACCCGGTGCTCGGGGTCCACGAGACGGCGCAGAGAGATCCAGCCGACGGCGTCGGCCTCGAGGTCCCGGGCCGCAGCGGGTCGGTGCTCGCGCACTTCCCTCGGCGACCAGGCCAGCACCGGGGTCACCACGTTCCCGCTGACCCGGACGTGCAGCGCCGGCAGCGTCCCGAGCACGCACCGCTGCGGGACGACCAGGCCCGTCTCCTCCCGGCACTCCCGCAGCGCGGCGTCCACCGGGGCCTCGTCGGGATCGAGGCCGCCGCCGGGGAAGGCGCACTCGCCCGGGTGGTGGCGCATCCGACGTGACCGTTCGACGAGCAGGAAGGCGAGGTCCCCGTCCCCCGACGGTGCGGCGAGCACGAGCACCGCGCTGGGGCGCAGCCGATGATGCTCGTCCGCCGTGGCGGGATCGGGCACGACGGGCTCAGAGATGCGGGAGCCCGTAGTGGTCGGCGATCAGCTCCAGGGTGCGGGTCTGGACCTCGCGGGAATGGCCCATCGTCACCAGCATCATCTCGTCGACGCCGGTCATGTCGTGCAGATGGTCCAGGTGCTCGGCGACCTGCTCGCCGGTGCCGTTGACGAAGCGCCGGACGTACATGTCCAGGATCTGCTGCTCCTGCGCGGAGGGGACGTACGCCTCGGCCTCCTCGGGGGTGAGCAGCTTGTAGGACTTCCGCCTGAGCATGCGCAGCATCGCCATGGCGGCCGTGTGCGCCTGGCGGCGCGCTTCGGCGGCGTCGTCATGGGCCACCACACCGATGCTGACCAGGGTGTGCGGCTCCGAGAGCGTCTCGGAGGGGCGGAAGCTGTCGCGGTACAGCTTCATGGCGGTGACGATGTCCGCGTCCCCGAACTGCAGCGCGAAGGCGTAGGGGCGGCCGAGCTGACCGGCGAGCTGGGCGGAGAAGGGGGAGGAGCCGAGGATCCATGCCTCCGGAGCCCCCGGGCGCGGCACCTGGTTCTCCTCGGCCTGCCAGGGACCGGGGACGGCGTGCACGCCGCGATAGGGATGGCCGTCGGGGAAGTCGTCCTCCAGGAAGCCCAGGAGCTCGAGCACCTGCTCCGGGAAGGTGTCGTTCGCCTCGCGCCCGCGGCGCAGGGCGGCGGCCGTCGCATGATCCGTGCCGGGGGCACGGCCCAACCCCAGGTCGATCCGGCCCGGGGCGAGGGTCTCGAGCATCCCGAACTGCTCGGCGATCAGCAGCGGCACGTGATTGGGGAGCATCACGCCGCCGGCGCCGAGGCGGATCCGCTCCGTCTCGCCGGTGAGGCGGGCCAGCATCATCTGGGGCGAGGAGGTCGCCGCGGCGGGCATCGCGTGGTGCTCGGACATCCAGAACCGGTGATAGCCGCGCCGCTCCGCGAGCTGGGCGAGGGCGATGATCTCGGCGAAGGTCTCCTGCGCGGTCTGCCCCACGCCGGTGTGGGCGTTGTCCAGGACGGAGAGGGCGAAGGGGGCGGTGCCGGACGGGTCGACGGGGTGCATGGCAACTCGATTCTCACGAGAAAGGCGTCGTGTATACGTGAGCAACCGTAGCAGTCGCGTCACGGGAAGCCGTTGGTGCTACCGTGAGAATGTGTCGATGATCCCTCTGCCTCCTGCGCCCGGTGCCGACGAGCACGTCAGCCTCGCCCTGCTCGGTTCGCGCGTCACGCTGCCCGGAGGGCGGGTCGTGGACGAGCTGGACAGTCCCGAGGCGGCGACCCTCTGGCTGGTCGAGCGCGACCTGGCGCCCGAGGGCACCGAGCTGCTGGAATACTGCCAGGGCCGGCTCACGGAGCTCCGCGCGACTCTGCGCGCCCTCTTCTCCGCCCAGGTCGAGGGGCTCCCGCCGGACCCCGGGGTGGTCGACGCCGTCAACCGCGCCCTCGCGCGGGTGCCGAGCGCCCCACTGCTGAGGTACGACGGGGATCGAGGGCTCCATCGGGTGCCCGCGCATCCGCTGACGAAGCTCGTCGAGCACGCCATGGCCCAGATCGCGGCGGATGCCGCCGCACTGCTGACCGGCGAGGCCGCCGACGCCGTCGCGCGCTGCGCCGCGTCGCCGTGTGACCGCTTCCTGCTGCGCACCCACGCGCGTCGCCACTGGTGCTCCACGCGCTGCGGCGACCGGGTGCGCGCCTCCCGGGCGTACGCACGCAGGCAGAGCGGGGCCCGCTGAGCGGGGCGGCACGGATCACCCCGCCGATTACTATCACCCATAGTAACTATGTGCGATAGTGGCGGACGACCGCTCACCTCGACCCGACCGGAGGCACCATGGCCCGCGCCGACCGACCCGACACCACGCCGCCCGCAGGCGGCGGCGTCCTGCGCCGATGGGCGATCCCGCTGGGGATCGTGGTCGCCGTCGCCGCCCTGATCGTCGGCGTGTTCTGGACGCAGCAGGACCCGTCGGAGCCGCCCGCGCAGGGCGCCGCGACCGACACCTCGGGCGCCGAGGAGCCGGCGGCCGTCGAGAACCCGGAGTCCGTGGCCGCCCCCGACCTCAGCTCCGAGGAGGGCCGGGATCCCGACGACCTGCTCGCCGAGGGACCGGCCGACGCCCCGGTCGTGCTGGTGATGTTCTCGGACTACCAGTGCCCGTACTGCGCGAAGTGGTCCGACGAGACCCTTCCCGAGCTGCGGGAGTACGTCGACCGCGGCGATCTGCGGGTCGAGTTCCGGGACGTGAACATCTACGGCGAGGACTCCGAGCGCGCCGCCCGCGCGAGCCTCGCGGCGGCGATGCAGGGGAAGCACGCCGAGTACCACGCACGGCTCTTCGAGGACGGTGAGATCCGCTCCTCCGGCGAACTCGACCAGGAGTCCCTGGTCGCGCTCGCCGAGGAGCTCGGTCTGGACACCGAGCAGTTCGAGGCCGACATGAACTCCGAGGAGGTCGAGACCACGATCGCGGAGAACGCGCAGCAGGGCATCGATCTCGGCGCCATGTCCACCCCCTCCTTCATCGTCGGGGGCACACCGACCGTCGGCGCGCAGCCCACCGAGGTGTTCACCCAGATGGTGGACGAGGCGCTGGCCGAGAGCGAGGGCTGAGATGGAGGTCGGACTGCTCACCGCCTTCCTCGGCGGCGCACTCGCACTGCTCAGCCCGTGCGGGGCGCTCCTGCTCCCAGGATTCTTCGCCTCCACCGTGACCTCGCGGGCCGCGCTGCTCCCGCACGCGCTGGTGTTCTACCTGGGCCTCGCGGTGACGCTGGTCCCGCTCGGCATCGGTGCGGGGGCGCTCGGCACGCTCGTGGTCGGGCACCGCACCCTGCTGATCGGGCTCACCTCGGTGGTGCTGGTGCTGCTCGGCGCGCTGCACGCCCTGGGGCTCGGCTTCGACCTCGGCAAGCTGCTGCCGGGGTTCGAGCGGCTCCAGCAGCGCTCCACCCGCGGCTCCGGCCTGGCCCGCACCTTCGTGCTCGGAGCCGTCGGCGGGATCGCCGGGTTCTGCGCGGGGCCGATCCTCGGCGCCGTCCTCACCCTGGCCATGGGGCAGGGGAGCATGTTCCTGGCCGGGCTCCTGCTCGCCGTCTACGGCGCGGGAATGGTGGTGCCGCTGACCGTCCTCGCGGCGGTCTGGAACCGGCTGGGGGAGCGGGGCCGCAGCAGGCTGCGCGGGCGTGAGTTCACGCTGCTGGGGCGGCGCCTGCACACCACGACCTTCGTCACGGGGCTCGTGATCATCGCGCTCGGCATCCTGTTCTGGGCCACCAACGGCCTGGTGACCCTGCCGTCGCTCGTCCCCACCAGCACCCTCGCCCGCTGGCAGTCGAGCAGCGTCGGGCTCAACGATCCCCTCGTGCAGGTCGCCGTGATCGTCGGCCTGGGCCTCCTGGCCCTCCTGCTGTGGTGGCGATGGGACCGCCGCCGCCGGCGCACGGAGGACGCGCCCGCCACCATCACCCTCACCCCGGGCCGGCGTCCATGAGGCGCCGCGATCTCCTCGCGACGCTGCCCCTGGGACTGTTCGGCCTCGCCGCATGCGGCCCGGAGGGGGACGGAGCCGACGCGCCGACGGCCGCGCCCCCGGTCGAGCACACCGAGCCGGTGACGGTGGGGGAGCGTGCCGAGGTGGTGGAGCACACCGAGCTGCGGCTCCCGCTCGAGATGACCCCGATGGTCGTCGTCGACCCCGGGTGGACCGCCGTCCCGCTCCAGCTGGACGGCATCTTCCTCGGCTATCGCGAGGAGGAGGCCCACCTGCGGTTCCTCGCCGTCGACCAGGACGGCACCGTGCTGTGGAGGGCGGACCGTCCGCTCAGCTGCACCGGATACGTGCTCACCCGGGGGCCGGAGGGCGCTCCGGTGGCCGTCCTCGCCGACCTCGCCGAGGCCGCCGAGGGCGACTTCCCCGCGATGACGCTCACCGGCTACGACCTGCGCACCGCCGAGCCCCTGTGGGGGCCGGTCGAGGCACTCGGCCCGCAGGCCGCCCCGGGCCTGGTCCATGCGGCGCCGACCGATCAGCCGATGGGGGAGGGAGGCCCGCGCACGGCGCTGTCCGGTGCGACCGGGGAGCCGGTGCTGCAGGAGGAGGACCTCGCGGGCGGCCGCATCCTCGGTGAGCACCTGGGCACGGTGGTGCATCTGGCGGGCTCCGAGCTGCGGGCGAGCGGCGCCGACGGCGAGGAGCTCTGGAGCATCCCGCTGCCCGCCGGCATCGAACCGTCCCGGGCGCGGCTGCTCGGCGACATCGACCCCACCACCTCCTTCGCCGTCGTCTCCGATCAGGACTCCCGCGGCGCGGTGGTCGACCTCGCCGACGGGCGGGTGATCGACCGCGACGCGGCCGCCGTCGCCCGCGATCACGTGCTCGAGACCACGGTCGTGGTCTCCGGCAGCACGGTGCGCGGGCTCGAGGACGACGGCACCGAGAAGTGGAGCCACGAGGACCCCGAGCCGCTCGAGCTGCTCTGCGCCGGGGAACGGCTGGCCTACGCCGTCCGCCCCGAGGAGGGCACGCTCGTGGTGCTGGACACGAACCGCGGCGTGATGGTCCAGCCCTACGACGTGGACCGGGAGGGACCGCTGGCCGTGCCCCAGCGGTTCTCCGCGGACTCCGCGGCCGCCGTGCGGGTCCAGGAGCAGCTCTTCCTGGTCACGACCGAGTTCGACGAGGAGTACGGCCAGCGGGGATGACCGGCTGAGCAGCTCGCCGCCGCGGGCTCACAGCGGGACGGCGCACCCGTTCAGCAGCAGCGTCGCGTACGGCGCGACGAGGGTGATCGCGGAGCCGACCAGCGCGGCGAGCAGGGCGGCGAGGGCCGTCGTCGGCACCAGCGCCGAGCGCGCTGCGGCGGGGGAGACCAGGTGCCCGATCCGGTCCGGTCCGCTGCCGACCGGACCGGTCGCGTGCAGCAGGGCGCCCGGCGCGGTCGAGGGGGACGCCGACGGCGCGGCGGCACCGGCCTCGGCGAGCCGCAGCAGCGCACTGGCCAGCGCCGGGGTGCCGCTGCGGTGGCGCGAGACGTCGTCCGCCGCGATCTCCAGCAGATGCGGCACCGCGGTCACGACCGCGTCGAACAGGGGGATCATCCGCAGCGGGCCCGCGATCGCGTCCAGCACGGCGAGCACCGAGTGATGATGCTGGGACAGGTGCGCCTGCTCATGGGCGAGGACCGCGGAGAGCTCCCGGGGTGCCAGCGAGTCCAGCAGCCCGCGGGAGATCACGATGCCCCCGTGACGGCGCGGCAGCGCGAACGCGACCGGTGCCCGGTCCGGGAGGAGCAGCACCGGGTGGCCGGCGACGACGGTGCGCTGCGCCGTCGCCCTGACCCGGGCGAGGACCGACCGGCTCGAGGCCGCCCGGCGGAGCATCCCCCGTGCGGCGAGGGCGCCCATCAGCACCGTCCCGACCAGCGGGAGCAGCACCAGCACGGCCATCGGCACGGGCAGCTGGATCGGGTCGCCGGTGGAGAAGGGGCTCGCCGCGGACAGGCAGCGCTGGCAGACGTCGCCGGCCGGGCCGACGAGCAGCTGCGGCCCCTGCGCGAGGCCCGCCAGGGCCACGCTGAGCACCACCGCCGCGACGGACCACACCGCCAGCGTGCCGAGCAGCAGCGTGGAGGCGAGGCGCGGGGCGCGCACCAGCACGGGCGTGCTCCAGCGCACCAGGCGCCGACCGGCCAGCGCGAGGACGAGGAGCGCGAGTGCGAACAGGGCGAACAGTCCGATGGTCACGCCGCTCCCGACCCGGGTCCTGGGCTGCCGCCGGCGTCCATGTCGTCGAGGTACCGGCGCAGCAGTGCCGTCTCGCGCTCGTCCATGCCCCTGACGAAGTGGAGGATCGAGGCGCCGCGGTCATTGCTGCTCGACAGCGCCTGCTCCATGAGCCGTGCCGCGTGCTCGGAGCGCGGATGGCGCGGCCGGTAGTGCACGGAACGACCCTTCCGGGTCGCGGTCACCAGGTCCTTGCGCTCGAGGTTCGTGAGCACCGTGGCGATGGTGGTGTAGGCGTGATGGTCGCCCAGGCCTTCGATCAGCTCACGGATCGTCTGCTCGTCATGGGACCACAGCTGCTCCATCACCTGCTGCTCCAACGGCCCCAGACGCAGCTGCTCGAAGGGGCGGGAGGCCTCGGCGCGGCTCATGGGGCGGCCACCCGGTGGGCCCGGGCCGCGGCGGGCATCGGGCAGGCGACCTGACCCCGCAGGCGGGAGACCACCGCGATCAGCGCGAGCGCGAGGGCGAGGGCGGCCAGGAAGGGCTGGGCCGGTGCGAACCAGGTGAGCGCTCCGCTGTATCCGAGGGCGAGCAGCGCGATCTTGTTGCACACCGGGCAGCCGACGGCGAACCAGGCCAGCATCCCGGCGGCGGTGCCGGTGCGGGCGTCCCGGCGCTCACCGACCTCGACCGTGCTCTCCTCGCGCGCGGCCCGCTCCCCCGGAGGGGCCACGTAGGTGGCGATGAGCAGCCCCATCAGTGCGGAGGTGACGATCCAGACGGGGTAGTTCCAGGGGACGGTGGGGATGTCGCGGGAGAAGAGCGAGTTCGGGATCAGCACGGTGGCCAGGCCCATCACGACCGCGATGGCGGTCCCGGCGACCACGGCGGTGAGCACCTGCCGGGGCCCCCAGGCGCGCAGCGCGGCGGCGGAGAGGCGGAGCGATCCGCCCAGGCTTCGGGACCATCTCAGCAGCGTCGACATGGTCCCACTATGCCTCATCGTTACTACCTTGCATAGTCGTTCGGAGTGAGCGGCTGATCTCAGCGCCCGACGGACGGGACGCCGGCCACGAGCGTCTCGTGCACCTGCGTCTCCCGCAGCCGGTCCGCGGCGTCCCGGGCCGCGGACTCGACCATCAGCCCGTCGGCCCCCAGGGGCACGTCGGCGAAGGGGTCCCCTTCCAGCAGCACCACGTCGCCGACGCCGCCGGGCCGCAGGGAGGTGATCCCGTCGGTCGAGGCGGCGAGCGCCTCGCGCGGCTGGAGCTGCTGCTCGGGATGCCAGCCCGGGCGCTCGTCGGCGCTGCGGTGCACCGCCGCCGCCATCGCCAGCCACGGATCCAGGGGCGCGACCGGGGCGTCGGAGCCCAGGGCGAGCGGCACCCCCGCCGTCAGCAGGTCCCGCAGCCGGAAGGCCTGCCCTCCGTGGCCGGGCCAGACCGCCTCGGTGGCGTCGCGGTCGTCCAGCAGATGTGCGGGCTGCACGGACGCGGTCACGCCGAGGGCGGCCATGGCGGCGATGTCGTCGTCG
Organism: Brachybacterium sp.; assembly: GCA_035301145.1. GTDB lineage: Bacteria > Actinomycetota > Actinomycetes > Actinomycetales > Dermabacteraceae > Brachybacterium. Next base: position 21,198 of record DATGUQ010000109.1, read on the forward strand.
GTGAGCATCTGCGCGTGCTCGATCCGCGCACCGAGGCCGACGGCACGGATCGCCGCGAGAGCGACCTGCGCGGCGGCGTCCCCGATCGCGTGCACCGCCGCGGTGAGGCCCTGCGCCCGCGCCCGCACGAGCGCGTCGCGCAGCGCCTCCGGGCCCACGCTCAGCACGCCCCGGCCCGCGTAGCCGTGACCGTCGGTGTACGTCTCGCGGGTGTACGCGGAATGCGAGCCGAGCGCCCCGTCGACGATCACCTTCAGCGGCCCCATCGTCACCAGGCCCTGCTCCTCGAGCGGCGTGCCCGTGGGGCCGGGCGCGGCGGCGAGCTCCTCGGGGTAGACGGCGGTGCGGATCCGCATCCGCGGCGACCGCTGCGGCCAGACCTCCCAGGGCCGGCCCCACTCCATGTCCACCAGGCCCACCACCCCGCGCTGCAGCGCCTGGCGCTGCATCATCGCCGAGCCCGTCGCCACCGCATCGGCGACCCCCGGCAGCTCCGGCAGGCGCGGGGCCAGCACGAACCACTCCTCCTCCGCGACGATCCCGTCACGGGGCGGCAGGCCCAGCGCCCGCAGCGCCGCCGAGTTCATCCAGGCATGGTGCGCGTCCCCGCCGATCAGCACCGTCGGGACCGAGCCGGTCGCCTCGTCCAGCATCGGCACCGTGGGCTGCACGGCGAAGTCCACCAGGCGGTGGCCGAAGCCGATCAGCGCCTGCACCGGATCGACGGCGGTCTCGCGGCGGGAGGCGAGCTCGGCCCGCACCAGCTCGAGGATCACGCCCACGCTGCCCGCCCCCGAGGTGTCCAGCCGGGCATGGGCCTGGGCGAGCTGCCCGGAGTGGACGTGCTGGTCCCACA
>DATGUQ010000110.1:0-2414 GCA_035301145.1 Brachybacterium sp.
AGCACCTCGGCGAACCGCGCGGTGGTGGTGACCACGGCGCGCGCCCCGCTCTGCCAGTTGGTCACCTCCCGGTGCACGCGGCCCTTGACCAGCGCCACCGTCCATGTCAGCAGCCGTCGGCCCGCGCTGCGCCGGGCGGCGAGGAGCGCTTCGGGCCCCAGCGCACCCACCGGGCCGACGTGGGTGACCAGATCCGGCCACGCATCGCGCATCTCCACCACCAGCGGCACGTCCCACAGCAGCGAGAGGGCCCGGCCGACCATCAGGGTGGGGATCGCCGGGGCGGTGGCGACGATGACGTCGGGTCGGGTGCCGGGCCGGGAGAAGCGGCGACGCAGCCGGCGCATTGCATCGGCGGCCGCGATGAGGTGGTCGGCGGTGCGGGAGGTGATGTCCGCCCGATGGGGGAGGTAGGCGGTGCGCAGCACGGTCTCGCCGTGCCTGCCCCGTTCGACCGCGCCCACCCGGTGGCTGCGACGCTGGGTGCGGGTGGGTCGGCCGGCCGGGTAGTGCGGCACCGGTGCGGCCACCGTGACCCGGTGCCCGGCGGCGATGAATCGGCCGATCAGCGCCGACCAGCGACGCTGAGGAGCGCCGAACTCCGGCGCGTAGTAGTGGGTGAGCAGCAGCAGCCTCATACGCGGGCGGATCCCTCCCCGAGGCGCAGCGCCGCGGCGGCCTCCCGCAGGACCTGCGGCGTCGCGTGCAGGGTGTGCGGGGGGCGGACGCCCGACGTCGCGGTCGGGGTGTCGACGAGCAGGCGCACGACCTGGTCCGCACCCGCTGCGGCGTCGGCCTCGGGATGCTCGGGCAGCTCGGGCAGGGCGGCGATCGCGGCGGCGGGGATCAGCACGCTGTGGGCGCTGAGCTGCCGGGGCATGACGGTGATCGCGGCGAGGTCGCCGGTGGCGTCGTGCAGGTAGACGTCCCGCACGCGGCCCACCGTCTTCCCGTCGTTGCCGCGCACCGTCGCCCCGGCCAGCGCCTGCAGACGGCGACGCCCCGCCCGGTCGGGGGGCGGGTTCATCGGTCACTTCCGCAGGCGATCACAACCTGAGAGTCTACCGACAGGGCGCGCACCGGGGCGACGGGACATCAGTCGGCGACGACCTGTCGCACGAATGCCTGAACGTCTCTGATCGGGTCGCCGTCGGCCGTCGTCTGCAGCTCCCGCACCGTGTGCTCGCGCACCGTCAGGCTCAGCAGCAGCGAGAACAGCGTGCGGGCCAGGAACTTCGGGTCCGAGCCGGGCACGAGCCGGCCGTTGGCGTCCAGACCGCGGAGCACCTGCTCGAGCACGTGCTCGTGCACCAGGCGCAGCCGCGCGATGCGGAAGCGCCCCGGATGGTCCGGGTTCACCACCTCGGCGCTGAGCGTGGCCAGCAGCGCCATCGAGTGCTCGCGCGGATCCCACGGCCCGGCCAGCGCGGCGACCAGCGACTGCGGCGAGGACTGCAGCACCTCGATGGAGTCCAGCAGCCCCTGCGCATGCGCCTCGAGCCGATCGATCACCGCTCCCAGCAGCGTCTCCTTGGAGGCGAAGTGGTGCAGCATCCCCGGATGGGAGATGCCCACGCGACGGGAGATGTCGCGCAGGCTCGCGCCGTGGTAGCCGCGCTCGGCGAACAGGGCCGCGGCCGCATCGAGGATCAGCTCCCGACGGCTCGAGGCCGCCGGCTTCTCGACCGTGCCCTCGTCCAGGACCGAATCGGTGACGCCCGTGGCCGCGGTCGGGGCGACGGTGCGCGCCTGCCCGCCGACCTCGAGCTCCGAGGCCGTGATCGCATCGAGCGTGCGCAGGACCTGGGACAGCGGATCCGCACCGGGGGCGACGGATCCGCCGTCCGCGAGCTCCTCGCCGACGCGATCGGAGAACAGCGATGACAAGGGGGTCGGGCCGGTCCCGGGGCCGGGAGGACCACTGGCAGCAGCGAGAGTCATCGACTGTTCTCCTTCACGAGTCAGTTCTGCGCGATCAGCTCCGCGATCTGGATCGCGTTCAGGGCGGCGCCCTTGCGCAGATTATCCGCCACGACGAAGAACACCAGTCCCCGCTCGCCCGGAACCGACTGGTCCTTGCGAATCCGGCCGACGAACGTCCCGTCGCGGCCGGCCGCCTCGAGCGGGTTCGGGACGTCCACGACCTCGATGCCGGGCGCGGCCTCGAGCAGCTCACGGGCGCGCTCGGGGGTGATCGCCTCGTCGAACTCGGCGTGGACCACCAGGGCGTGCCCGCTCATCACCGGCACGCGCACGCAGGTGCCCGCGACCGGCAGGTCCGGCAGGCCCAGGATCTTGCGCGACTCGTTGCGGAGCTTCTGCTCCTCGTCGGTCTCCCCGGTGCCGTCGTCCATCAGGTTGCCGGCCACGGCCACCACGTTGAACGCGATCGGCTTGACGTACACCTCCGGCTC
>DATGUQ010000111.1:0-11277 GCA_035301145.1 Brachybacterium sp.
CGCCGCCGGGGCGCGCGTCGTAGGCCATGGTGCCGCACAGGAACGAGCCGTCCGGCGCGACCGCGCCCTCGTTCATGCGCACGTCCTCCTCCCACAGCGGCGGGAGCGGGGTGATCGAGCCGTCGGCGTCCTCGAGCGCGAAGCCCTTCTCGAGGGCGAGCACGGCCCCGCCGCCGGCGGCGGGCCGCACGCAGGCGGCCACCGAGCTGGGCGTGGGGATCCGGACCACGGGGCCCTCCGGAGCCTCGGCGGCCAGGGGGCGCCCGGCCGTGGTCCCGGGGCCGACGACACCGGAGGGATCCAGGTGCATCAGGTCGCCGGCGAGCATGTCCACCCAGCGCAACCCGCCCCAGGTGTCGGACCAGTACGGGCCCTCGGCGTGGACGCAGAGCGAATCGGTGAGGCGATCGGCGAGCATGGGAACCTCCGGCTCCTGGCGCGGGATGCGGACGGCCGACGCGATCGTGTCGGTGGGGCCACCGTACGCGCTGCGGGAGGCGGCGGGGCCGCCGGAGGGCCCGCCGCTCTCAGAGTGCGCCGAGCGCCTGAGCCACCGGGACCGCGCTGGCGGCCGCCCACGCCTGAGGCCGGCACGAGGCCGGGTACGGCACGGGCCGTGACAGGGAATCGGCGCTCTCCCCGCTGAAGAGCTCCGGCAGGCGCTGGTCGAATCCGTCGGCCGCGCGCAGCAGCCCCCGCGCGAGGACCTGCGCCTCCTCGACGAACCCGACGGCCAGCATGCCGTGCAGGATGTAGCCGGTGTCATGGGTCCAGACGCTGCCGGCGTGATACCGCAGCGGGCCGAACCCGCCGTTGGTGGTCGACAGGGTCCGCACGCCGTAGCCGGAGAACATGCTGGGATGCATCAGCCGGTCCACGACGATCCGCTCCTGGTCGGGCGCGAGGAGCCCGGTGCCCAGCAGATGGCCCATGTTCGAGGCGACGCCGTCGACCGGGCGCTTGGTGCCGTCGAGCGCGAGGGCCACGAACGGGCCCAGCTCGTCCTCGCACCAGAACGCGCGGTGGAACCTCTCCTTCAGTGCGGCGGCCCAGTCCCGCAGCTGCTGCGGCAGCGACACGGCAGAGCGGGGAACCGATGGGGCGGTGCAGCGCAGGGCCGGGTCCTCGAGCAGCTCGGCGGCATGGAGCGCCGCGGCATAGGCGTATCCCTGCACCTCGGCGAGGGCGATGGCGCCGCTCGCGAGAGAACCGTCGGCGAAGCGGATCGAGTCGCCGGAGTCCTTCCAGCCCTGGTTCGCCAGACCGTGCCCGGACTCGTCGAGGTACTCCAGGAGGCCGTCCCCGTCGGCGTCGGCGTGCTCGAGCAGCCAGGTCGCGGCCCCCTCGAGCGCCGGGCGCAGCTCCACGAGCACGGGGTCCTCGAGACCGGCGGCACGAGCCGCGTGCAGCAGCTCGATCCACAGCGGGGTCGCGTCGATCGTGCCGTAGTACACCGGCGGCAGGTGCGCATCGGCCATCTCCATGCCGGCCGCCCGGACCTCGTGGAGGATCTTGCCCGGTTGCTGCGCCGTGGCCACGTCCACCTCCGTGCCCTGGCGGCGCGCGAGGGTGCGCAGCGTGGTCTCGGCGACGGAGCGGTCCACGGGCAGCGTGAGCAGCGCCGTGAGCAGGCAGTCACGGCCGAACAGGGTGAAGAACCAGGGCGCGCCCGCGGCCAAGAAGGACTGTGCGGGATCGCCGGGGACCTGCAGACGCAGCGCGTCGAGGTCCGAGAGGGAGCGCCGCAGCAGATGCCGGGCCGCGCGGAGCTCGGGATCGGCGGTCGGCGCGGTGGCCGGCGCCTGGGCGGCGTCCCAGGTGCCCTCGGCGGCCTCGAAGGGGACCGCGGGGTCCGTCAGCTCGAGCTGCCACGAGGAGGCGGCCTCGCCGTGCGGGGGCGCCTCGAGGTCCACGCCCCAGGTCACGGCGGGCCCGTCGGCGGCGAGGCCCTCGGCACGGGCGCCCAGCTGCAGGCGAGCGGCGCCGCCCTCCGTCCCGACGGCCCAGGACAGGCTCGTCCCGTCCCCTGCGGGCGTGGGACGCGCATCGTGTGCGGGCAGCAGCTGCGGATCCTTCACGGCCGACATCGAGGCACCGTCGGTGACCAGCCCCAGACGCAGCCGGAGCCGGCGCGGGCGGTCGTCGTCGGAGACCAGGCGCAGCTCCTCGCGGATCCCCTCAGCCGTCGCCGTGCGCGTGCGGTGCAGGACGAGCAGCGGATCGACCACGCCGTCGTCGAGCGAGACGACGTCGCGGAACTCGACCTCGCGGGCCGAGCGGACCTGCACGCCCAGCGGGGAGAGATCCGCCTGCTCTGCCGTGCAGCGCAGCGCGGAGACGACCCGCGTGTCGCCGATGTAGACGCCCTGGGCGCCGGCGCCGGTGACGGTGCCGCAGGGGAGGGACCACGCCTGCACGGGGGCGTGGAACACCCCGGCGAGATCGTGCACGAAGGGCTGGTGCCGCTCCTGCGGGCGGTCCGCGCTCAGCGGGGGACGCGGCGCGGCGGGGGAGGGGCTGGAGGGCATCGAGGTCTCCGATCCTGGCTGACGGTGGCGGCGTCGCCCGCGGGCTCCGGTCGCGGGGCTCAGCCCCGCTGCAGCGCCGCCAGGGAGTGGGTGATCTCGCGGGTGGCGGGATAGAGCTCCCGGTAGAGCCGGTACAGCTCGTCGTAGCGCTCGCGGTGGGCGGGGTCGGGGACGCAGCGATGATCCACCGGGTTCCAGCCGGAGGTGTCGGTGCCGTGGGCGAGCTCGGCGGCGAGCCGGGCACCGCCGTAGGAGGCACCCACCGTGCTGCGGGGGATCTGCTGGGACAGACCGGTGACGTCGGAGACGATCTGCGGCCACAGGTCGTGCCGCGCCCCGCCGCCGACGGCCGTCACTCGCTGGAGGGACAGGCCCGCCGCCTCGAGCGTCTCGAGATGGTGGCGCACCCCGTAGGCGGCGGCCTCGAGCGCGGCGCGGTACAGGTCGCCGCGGGTGTGGGAGAGGGTCAGGCCCGCCACCACGCCGCGGGCCGACGGGTCGGCCATGGGGGAGCGCTCGCCGGAGAAGTAGGGGAGCATCACCAGGCCGTTCGCCCCGGGCTCGCTCCGCTGCGCCTCGGCGACGAGATCGGTGAAGCCGTCCTCGCCGGTCAGCTCGCGCAGCCAGTCGGTGATCGCCCCGGAGGTGGCCATCCCGCCCGAGAGGGTGTAGGTCCCCTCGGCCAGGCCCGAGGTGGGCCACATGGTGCGGCTGGCGAGCGGCTCGTCGGTCGTGGCGACCAGGAACGTGGTGGTGCCGTACATCAGCATCAGGTCGCCGGGCCGGGTGGCGCCGACGCTGGCGGCCTCCGTCCAGGCGTCGATCGTCCCGCTGATCACCGGTATGCCTGTGGGAAGGCCCGGCACCTGGGCCGTGATCTCCGCGCTGACGGTGCCCGCGGCCTCGCCGGGCCGGCGCAGACGGGGCAGCTCGAGCTGCGGGGCGGCGCGGTCGGCCCATTCCCGGTGCCAGTCCTGCCGCCGCAGCGAGTACAGCGGCGGGGACTTGCCGGCGCTGACATGGTCCATGACGTACTCGCCGGTGAGGCGGAAGGCCAGGTAGGAGGCGGGCATGAACACGCGCCGGGCACGGGCATAGACCTCGGGCTCGTTCTCCGCGACCCAGGTGATCTTGGGACCGGCGGACTGCGAGGTCAGCAGCGCCCCGCAGTGGGCGAGGACCTCCTCCTTCCCGAGCTCGTTCGTGAGCCGGCGGATCTGCGCCTCGGCGCGGGTGTCGACGCCGTAGAGGATCGCCGGTCGCACGGGCGTGCCGCGCTCGTCGGTCAGCAGTGCGCACGGGCCCATGCCCGAGACGCCCACGGCGGTCACCACCACGTCGCCGGGAGCGGTGAGCTCCTGGGCGATCGAGAGGAACTCGGACCACCAGATCTCGGCGTCCATCTCCACGTGGCCCGGTGCAGGGCGCTGGACGGTGTGCTCGCGCACGGTGGAGCGCAGGATCGTGCCGTCGAGGGCGACCAGCACGCCCTTGCTGCTCGCGGTGCCCACGTCGACACCGAGCACCGCGCTCGCGGCCGCCGTCATGGCCTCCCCCTCTTCGGTGGTGGTCGTCCCGTCCTCTCCCGGACGGAGTGTGCCGACCCATCCTGCCACCGTCGGGAGGTGGGCCCGCTCGCCGTGCCCGACCTTGCATCATGCACAGAAGTGCGGAACGATCGTGCCAGCCGCGACGGTGTGTCGCAGAGGCACTGCGGCTCGACCCCGACGACGAGGAGGCGCGCCGTGCTCGAGACCTCGATGGACATGCACCTGCTGCACCGCGCCGCCGCCGCGTACTACCTCGACGGCCTCCGACAGGCCGAGGTGGCCGACAGGGTGGGCGTCTCCCGCCCCACGGTGAGCAAACTGCTGGCCGAGGCGCGGCGGATCGGGATGGTCCGCTTCGAGGTGCTCGACGTCCCCTCGGTCGATCTCGATGAGCTCGCCTCGCGGCTGCGTGACCTGCTGGGGGTGGAGTCCGTGCGCATCGCGCCGGGCGACCAGGTCCAGCGCGGGTACCGGGGGATCGGGGACCTCCTCGCGCAGGAGCTGGCCGCGCTCGGCATCCGCTCGGGGGAGGCCGTCCTCGTCGCCTCCGGGGCGACGATCCATGCGGTCACGGGCATGGGAGGGATGCCGCAGCTGCCCGGTGCGCTGATCGTCCCCACCGTCGGCGGGCAGCAGGAGCCGGATCCCTCCTTCCAGACCAACGAGACCGTGCGGCGCCTCGCCGACCGCACCGGTGCCCAGCCGCGCTTCCTGTTCGCGCCGGCGCTGACCAGCCCGGCCCTGTGGGCCTCGCTGCAGGCCGATCCCGGCTTCCGCTCCGTGGTGGACCTGTGGGACGGCGCCCGCGCGGCCGTCGTCGGCATCGGCGGCCCCTACCGCGAGCGCACCAGCCTCACCTCGGTGGTGCCTCGGCGGGAGCCGGCCCTCGAGGAGGCGGCAGGTGACATCTGCCTGCATTTCTTCGATGCCGACGGGCGGCCCCTGAGCTTCCCCGGCTCGGAGTTCCTGGTGCGCCTGCCGTGGGAGACGCTGCGCGCGATCCCCTCGACGATCGCCCTGGCCGCGGGCCGGGAGAAGGCGCCCTCGATCCGCGCCGCCGCCAGGGCCGGCCTGTTCACCTCTCTGATCACGGACGTGCCCACCGCCGAGGCCGTCCTCGCCGAGGCCTGAGGCGGCCCTCGCCGGCTGGGCCCCCGCCGTGGGCCGATGGCGACAGACCTGCGAGCCGTCAGGGCGTATGGCGCAGATCACGCCTGCTCGGCGCGCCCTCCTCGCCTGCACCTCACCTGCGCCGATGGGGTGCCGGCCTCGCGCCGGCATCGGCGACGCCGACTGCGAACATTTGTGCTTGACGTATGTTCCCTCCCGTGCCTAAGGTCGGTCGGGACGGGCGCCCCGCAGTGCTGTCGAGGCGCCGGCTCGCCGCCGGGAGGCCCCCGGAACGTATCGAAGGAGATGTGCGGAGATGACCGAGATCCCGACCACCATGCAGGCCGTCGTGATGCATGCCCCCGAGGACTACCGGCTCGAGGAGCGCCCCGTGCCGACCCCCGCGGCTGACGAGCTGCTCATCCGGGTCGAGGCCACCGGGGTGTGCGCGAGCGACCTGAAGGCCTATGCGGGCGCCGCCAAGTTCTGGGGCGACGAGAACCGCGACCGCTGGGTCGAGCCCGGGATCATCCCCGGTCACGAGATCACCGGCGAGGTCGTCACGGGCTCCGCGGAGGCGCTGGCCCACCACGGCGTGTCGGTCGGCGACCGCATCGTCGTCGAGCAGATCGTCCCCTGCGGCGAGTGCATGTACTGCGACCGCGGCTGGTACTGGATGTGCGCCCCGCACGACATGTTCGGGTTCAAGAAGTTCCACGGTGGGATGGCCGAGTACATGATCGTGCCGTCCCTGGCCCGCGCCCATCGCATCTCCAAGGAGATCGCCCCTCAGCACGCCGCGTACGCGGAGCCGCTGTCCTGTGCGCTGCACGCCGTCGAGCGTGCCGAGATCCTCTTCGACGACGTGGTCGTGATCGCGGGTGCCGGCCCGATCGGCCTCGGCGCCACGATCGGTGCGGCGCACAAGAGCCCGAAGCTGCTCGTCGTGCTCGACTTCGACGACGACAAGCTCGCGCTCGCGGAGAAGTGCGGCGCGGACCTCACCCTCAACCTCTCGCAGGTCGACGTCCAGCAGGAGATCCGTGACCTCACCGGCGGCTACGGCGCCGACGTGTACATCGAGTGCACCGGCCACCCCAGCGCCGTCCCGCAGGGCCTGAACCTGCTGCGCAAGCTCGGCCGCTTCGTCGAGTACTCCGTGTTCAAGGAGAACGTCTCGGTCGACTGGTCGATCATCTCCGACGACAAGGAGCTCGACGTGCGCGGCGCCCACCTCGGGCCGCACACCTGGCCCGGCGCGATCAAGATCATCGAGAAGGGGACCCTCCCCCTCGAGGACATCTGCACCCACCAGTTCGGCCTCGCGGACTTCCAGAAGGCGCTCGACGCCGTCGCGGACTCCGCCGGCTCCTCGGTCAAGGTCTCGATCGTCCCCGGCCTCTGACCTGCCCGGACGGCGGCCGCCGGGCCGTCGGCCCGTGTGTCGACCCCGGCGGGGCCGTCCGCCACCTCCTCACCCGCACATAGGAGTGCCATGAGCACCGCATCCTCCACGTCCTCCGACGGCTCGGCCGTCCCCGCCGCCGGCTCGGCGCAGGAGACCTTCCTGGACCGGCTCGGATTCCCCCACGTGCTGCGCTGGGGCTTCCTGGGCGTGCTGGTCTTCATGACCGGCAACGGCGTCGAGTCCAACTTCGTCTCCCCGCACATCGCCGACGCCTTCGGCGGCGGGGACGACATGATCAACCTCGCCGCCACCATCATCTCGATGTACAGCCTCGCGGTGCTGGTGGGCTCCTATCTCGCCGGCGCCCTGTCGGACCTGTGGGGACCGCGTCGCGTGATGGCGCTGGGCTTCGCCGTCTGGGTCGTCTTCGAGATCGCCTTCCTCCTGGCGCTGGAGACGGATTCCGCCTTCCTGGTCGGGGCGGCCTACTTCTTCCGCGGATTCGGCTTCCCGCTGTTCGCCTTCGCCTTCCTGGTGTGGATCAACGCCGTCGTGGACAAGCGCCGCAACGGCGCCGCCGTCGGCTGGTTCTACGTCATGTTCACCGGCGGCCTGCCCACTCTGGGCTCGCTCGTGGCCGTGTTCATGATCCCGAGCTTCGGCGGCGGCTTCTCCGGCCAGAAATGGACCATGATCGCCTCCACCGTCATCGTCGCGATCGGCTTCTGCATCGCCTGGTTCGGGGTGAAGGAGCGCCACGGCTCCATCCGTCTGGCCCCCGAGGGCGAGAGCGCCGGCGCGGTCATCTCCTCCGGCCTGCGCCTGACCTTCACCAACAAGCGCATCGCCATGGGCTTCCTGACCCGGCTGATCAATACCGCGCCCGAGTTCGGCATGTTCATCATCCTGCCCAGCGTGATCGCGGTGCAGCTGGAATGGGGAATGTCCCGGTGGCTGGTCATGACCACCGTCGTCTACGCCGGGAACATCCTGTTCAACGCCGCCTTCGGCGCGCTGGGCGACAAGGTCGGCTGGGTGCGGACCGTGCGCTGGTTCGGCATCGTCGGCTCCGCGATCGGCCTGCTGCTGTGGTGGTACGTGCCCCACATCGTCCCGGCCGGTTCGGACTGGGGCTTCGTCGTCTCCGTCATCGCGGGCACCGTCTTCGGCATCCTGCTGGCCGGCTTCGTGCCGCTGGGCGCGATCATGCCCGCCCTCGCCCCGAAGCACACCGGCGCCGCGATGGCGATGTACACCACCGCCGCGGGCGGAGCGACCTTCCTCGGCTCCGCCGTGGTCGCCGTGGTCCGCCCCTGGGGCGGGAACGTGGGCGTGGTCTGGGCCTTCGTGCTCCTCTACGGCCTCGCCTTCCTCATGACCTTCGCGCTGAAGGTCGAGCAGCCCCGTGTCGGCAGGAAGGCCCTCGCGGCCGACGACGCCTGAGCGGGCGCCTCCGGGCCCGGCCGGACCGGCCCGGGGGGCGCCTCTCTCCCTCCCATCACCGCCTCACCGATTCCCGAAGGACGACAGCCATGGCTCCCAGCATCTCCCCCCTCTTCGATCTCACCGGCCGCACCGCGCTGGTCACCGGCGGCGCCAAGGGCCTCGGCCTGGCGATGGCCCGCGGCCTCGCCGAGCACGGCGCACCGATCGTGCTGGCCGACATCGACGACGAGACCGGCCGCGCCGCGGCCGAGGAGCTCGCCGCCTCCACCGGTGTGGCCGTCTCCTACCGTCATCTGGACGTCACCGACCAGGCGCTGGTCGAGAAGGTGGTCGCCGAGATCGACGACGAGGTCGGCGGCATCGAGATCCTGCTGAACAACGCCGGCCGCACCATCCACCACCCGCTCGAGGACGGCGACGGCGAGAAGTGGCATGCCGTGATGCGGCTGAACCTCGACGGCGTCTACCACGTGCTCTCGGCCGTGGGTCGGCGCATGCTCGAGCGCGGCCGGGGCAGCATCATCAACACCGGCTCCATGAGCGGGATCATCGCCAACATCCCCCAGACCCAGGCCTCCTACAACGCCTCCAAGGCGGCGGTGCACAACCTCACCCGCAGCGCCGCGCTCGAGTGGGCCGAGCGGGGCGTGCGCGTCAACGCGATCGCGCCCGGGTACATGCGCACCGAGCTGACCCGCGGCTTCTACGAGGCCGGCGGCCCGCAGATCGACCAGTGGAACCTGATGACCCCGATGGGCCGCCCGGGGGAGCCGGAGGAGCTCGCCGGCGCCGCGGTGTACCTCGCGTCCGACGCCAGCAGCTTCGTCACCGGTTCGATCCTCTCGATCGACGGCGGGTACACCGCCGCCTGAGCCGCCGCACCCGCCGACGACCCGCCTCGACCCGCCGCCTGAGAGATGAGAGCGCTGTGACCTACCTGTTCGACGACCCGACCACCTTTACCGCCGATGCCGTCGAAGGCCTGGTGGCGGCCCATCCCGAGGAGCTGCTGCGCGTGCACGGCGGCGTGGTGAGGGCGAGGGCGACCCCGGCCGGGCAGCCGGCGCTGGTCGTCGGCGGGGGCTCCGGCCACTATCCGGCCTTCGCCGGCTGGGTGGGCCGGGGCTTCGCCCACGGCGCGCCGTGCGGGAACATCTTCTCCTCGCCGTCGGCCGACCAGGTCCACTCGGTGGCCCGCAACGCTGACGGCGGCGGCGGGGTGATCCTCGGCTTCGGCCACTACGCCGGGGACGTGCTCCACTTCGGGGCCGCCGCCGAGAAGCTGCGCGCCGAGGGCATCGACGTGCGCATCGTCGCGGTCAGCGACGACGTCGCCTCGGGGGAGGCGGGGAACCACCGCGACCGCCGCGGCATCGCCGGTGACCTCACCGTGTTCAAGATCGCCGGGGCCGCGATCCAGGCGGGCGCCGACCTCGATACCGCCGAGCGCATCGCCTGGAAGGCCAACGACGCCACCCGCTCGCTCGGCGTCGCCTTCGACGGCTGCACCCTGCCCGGCGCCGAGGACGCCCTGTTCCACGTGCCCGACGGGGCGATGGCGATCGGCCTGGGCATCCACGGCGAGCCCGGCATCGACGAGCAGCCGATGCCGAGCGCGCAGGAGCTCGCGCGGATCCTCGTGGACGGCGTGCTGGAGGAGACGCCCGAGCTCGCCTCCGACCGGGTTGCGGTGGTGCTCAACGGCCTGGGCACCGTGAAGCACGAGGAGATGTTCGTGGTGTGGAAGCACGCCTCCCGGCTCCTCGCCGAGGCGGGGCTGACGGTCGTGCGGCCCGAGGTGGGCGAGCACGTCACCAGCCTCGACATGGCGGGCCTGTCCCTGACCGTGACGCGGCTGGACGACGAGCTCGAGCGGCTCTGGCTGGCCCCGGCCGATGCCCCCGCCTTCCGCCGCGGCGGCACCGTGCCCGGCGAGCTCGGTGAGGAGCGCGGCGAGATCTACACCCCCGGTGAGGACCCGATCCCCGCCGCGAGCGAGGGCTCCCGCGCCTCCGCCGCCCGCATCCTCGAGGTCCTCGTCAGCATCGAGGAGCTGCTGGTCGAGCTCGAGCCGGAGCTGGGGCGCATGGACCAGGTCGCCGGGGACGGCGACCACGGCCAGGGCATGGTGCTCGGGATCCGGGCCGCCCGTGCGGCCGCGGAGCGGGCCGTCGAGGGAGGCTGCGGCGCACGCACCGCGCTGGTGCAGGCGGGCGCAGCCTGGTCCGCCGAGGCCGGCGGCACCTCCGGCGCCCTCTGGGGAGCGGCGCTGACCAGCCTCGGCAGCGCCCTGGGCGATGACGCCGCAGTCACCGGCGAGCAGCTGATCGCCGGGCTGATGCAGGCGGTCGAGGCCGTCGAGCGGCTCGGCGGCGCGGTCCCCGGGGACAAGACCATGGTCGACGCCGCGGTGCCCTTCCGTGAGGCGCTCGCCCTCGCACGGGCCGGTCGCGGCGGGCCCGCGGACGCCCCGGCGGAGGCGGCCTCCCGGTCGATCGCCGCGGCCGCGGCCCGGGCGGCCGAGGCCGCGGAGGCCACCGCCGACATCTCCGCGAGCAAGGGCCGCGCCCGCACCCACGGCGACAAGTCCGTCGGCACCCCGGATCCGGGGGCGATCTCGTTCGCGCGGATCGTCACCCGGCTGGGCGAGCAGCTGGCCGGCTGAGCCCGTGCCGGCCGGGCCGTTCCGCACCGAGCGGTCGGCGGGCGCCGTCCCAGGAACACACCCTCCCCCGCAGGGCGTTGGGGAGGGGAGAGGCACCACCACCAAGGAGGCACACATGGGCTGGAAGATCGCCACCGGATCGGACAACGCCGGATACGGCCACAAGAGCGCGCTGAAGGAGCTGCTGCAGGACGACCCCCGCGTCGACGAGGTCACCGACGTCGGCGTCACCGGGCGCGAGGACGGCACCTACTACCCGAACGTCGCGGTCGAGGCGGCGGAGAAGGTCGCCGCCGGCGAGGTCGATCGTGCCCTGCTGGTCTGCGGCACCGGCCTGGGCGTCGCGATCTCGGCGAACAAGGTGCCCGGCGTCCGCGCCGTCACCGCGCACGACCTCTACTCCGTGCAGCGCTCCGTGCTCTCGAACAACGCACAGGTGCTGACGATGGGGGAGCGGGTCGTCGGCCTGGAGCTCGCGAAGGAGCTGGTCAAGGTGTGGCTGGACCTCGAGTTCGACCCGAACTCGTCCTCCGCCGCCAAGGTCGACGCGATCTGCGCCTACGACGGCTC
>DATGUQ010000112.1:0-42561 GCA_035301145.1 Brachybacterium sp.
ACGACTCCGTGACGGTCATCGGCTCCTCGAACATGGACATCCGCTCGTTCCTGCTGCAGATGGAGTGCTCGCTGATGATCGGCGGGACCGACGCGATGGAGAAGATCCGCGAGGTGGAGGCGACCTACCGCTCCCGCAGCAGGGAGCTCACCCTCGAGCAGTGGCGCGAGCGTCCGCGCGCGATGCAGGTGCTGGACAACATCTGCCGCCTGGCCTCGGCCGTGGTCTGAGGCGGCTCAGGAGATCCCGGTGAGCGACTCGTAGGCCTCGTCCACGGCCTCCTCGTGCTCGCTCACGCCGATCGCCGTGTCCGCCCCGAAGACGCTCGGGCCCTGGTCCGTCTCCAGCACCACCACGACCAGCTCGGTCGCGTCGGTCCTCTCCAGGGGGTCGGAGGCGAAGTTCACCACGGCCGTCGTGCGGTACCCGGGGATCCCGGCGATCGTGACCGGCTCGGTGATCTCGTCGTCCAGCGAGCGGCCCTGGGTATCGCCCCAGATGTTGGCGTAGAACATGCAGTCCACGATGGTCTGCGAGGCGACCTCCGCGCCCGGGTACTCGATGCCGGGCTGCCATTCGACCTTCCCGACGAAGGTGGTCGAGTACCAGGAATCCTCGACCAGGGCCTGCGCCCCCTGCAGATCGTTCGTGTACGCGATGCCGCGGGGTGTGCCCCGCTGGTCGTAGATGGCCGGCGGGATGTACTGCAGGCCGCCGCCGCGCAGCTTCCCGGAGGGGTTGTCGGAGGTCCGCTCCTGCTCCGGGGTCCAGCAGCGCTCCGCCTCGACCTCGGTCGGGGTCGCGGAGGTCTCCGTGCCGTCCGTTCCCGCGTCCGTCACGCTCGCCGACTCCGTGGCCGGGGACGTGCCGGCCTCCGGGGCACCTCCGCCGCCGGGCCGGAACACCAGATAGGCGACGGTCGTTCCCACGACCAGCAGGAACACGATGGCGAAGGCGATCCCGCCGATGAGCAGCGCGGTGCCGCGACCGCCGGGGCCGGGCGATGGCTGCTGGGCCGTGGAGAACTGCGGTCCGGTGTGCACGGGGGCTCCTTCGGCGGGTGTCTCGGTCCGGGCCGGAGGCCCGGCCTGCGGTCACTCGACGACGTCGAGGCTCGCGATGATGTCCTCGAGGTCCTGGACGTGGTCGGGCTGATCGGCGGCGACATCGCTGGCCAGGGCGCTGGGCCCGTCCGGCGTCTCGACGACGATCGAGGTGACGATCGAGGCGCTCGAGGTCTCCAGCATCTCCGGATCCTCGAAGTGGTAGGTGGCCTGGACGATCCAGGCGGGCTCGCCGTCCACGGTGAGCGCCTCGGAGCGGTAGTCGGTCACCTCCGGGTGCTCGCCGAAGTGGGAGACCACGCCCGAGGTGGTGGCGTAGCACTGGAAGATCGCGACCGCGGCGTTCTCGAGGCCGGGGTAGCCGCCCTCGTCCTCGGGGAAGGTGACACGGCCCAGGTTGACCACGCTGTACCAGTCGCCCTCGATGTTGCGCGCATCGGCACCGATCTCGGTGAGGTAGGGGAGCGAGGTCGTGTACCAGCCCGTGCCCCAGTCCTCGGGCAGGGTGTACTCGAGGTCGCCGCCGCGCACCGTCCGGGGGCCGGAGGCGGGTGCGGGGTCCGTGTACCCCGGCACGGTGCACTCGGTGGTCGGCGCCTGGGTGAAGATCGGCGGGGGAGGAGCGATCTCCGGCTCCTCGGGATCGGGCACGTACTCGGACTGGCCCTCCGCCGAGCGGTCCGCGGTCGGGTACGCCGTGGGGCCCGGGTCCTCCAGCACGGAGCGGAAGACGGTCTGCGACAGGATCAGCGCGATCACGGCCAGCACCACCACCGAACCGCCGATGACGGCGAGCATGGTGCGGCGGGAGCGGTGCAGCGCGCGCTCGCTCGGCGCACCCAGCGTGGCCGGTCCGCGGCCGTCGTCGAAGCGGGGCAGCCCCGTCGAGGAGGACGCGGAGAAGTCGGGCAGGCCGGACTCCGTCGCCTGCTGATCGCCACCTGGTCCCTGGCTCATCCTCACCTCCCCGGCCCCGGGATGCCGTCTCCCGGACCGCACCCCGTCATCGCACCCCGAGCGATTCTCGCACGCCCGGAGCGCCGTCCGGGGACCAGGATAGTTCCAGGACCCGCAGGGAGAGGCCAGGCGCGGTTGGTACTCTCCGCTCACGGAGCAGGCCCCGCGCCGTGCCCTGCCCGGCTCCGCGCCGCCGATGGAACCCGGGACCCCGAGAGATGGAGACTGCATGCGCCCGCCCCTCGTCCTGACGATCGCCGCCTCGGAGTCCGACGGGGCCGCCGGCCTGCAGGCGGACCTCAAGACGTTCACCGCGCTCGGCGCCTACGGGGCCAGCGCGGTCAGCATGGTCACCACCGTCACCGCCCACCGCGTCCACGGCACCCACCCGCTGCCGGCGGACGTCGTGCGCGAGCAGATCGACGCCGTGGCCGAGGACCTCCGGCTGGACGCCACGAAGATCGGGGCGCTGGGCAGCGCGGCCGTGGTGGAGGCCGTCGCCGATGCCGTGCGGACGCACCGGGACCGCCTGGGGCGGATCGTCCTGGACCCCGTCATGGTCAGCGCCCACGGCACCCCGCTGATCAGCGCCGAGGGCGCGGCGGCGCTCGGTGCGCAGCTGCTGCCGCTGGCGGACCTGCTGACCCCGAACATGGCCGAGGCCGCGCAGCTGCTGGGACGGCCGCTGGCGACGTCGATCGAGGAGATGCGGGAGCAGGCGCTCGCGCTGCAGGCGAAGGGCCCCGGTGCCGTGCTGATCACCGGAGGGCGCCTGGAGGGGGAGGACGTGGTGGACGTGCTGGTCCACGACGGCGGCACGGACCTGCTGCGCGCACAGCGCGTTCCCGACCGTCGGGTGCGGGGAGCCGGCTCGACCCTCTCGGCCGCGATCGCGGCGCAGCTCGCCCGCATCGCCGGCTTCGACCGGGCCGGGCAGCTGGGGGAGATCGGCGCTGCCGGGACCGACGACGACCTGGCCACGATCGTCGCCTCGGCCCGCGAGTTCGTCGCCAGCGCCACCGAGAACGCCCAGGACTGGACGCTCTCCCGGCGCTCCGGCGGCCACGGCCCGCTCAACCACCTGATCACGCTCGACACCTGAGCCGTCGGCGGTGCCTGCGCCGACGAGCCGTCATCTCAGCGCCGCCGGATCTCAGCGCCGCCGGTGGCGACTCGCCGATTAATTCCTCCGATACCGCCCACCCGTGAACGGGATCGGGGGAACGAGTCGGCGCGCCGCCGCCCTCACCCTTCGAGCAGCCCCAGCTCCTCCTTGAGCGCGAGCACCCGACCGGCCGATTCCCGCACCCGCCGCGCCTGCTCCTCGTCCTGCGCGGCCCAGGCCTCGATCGCGTCGACGAGCTCGCCGGTGAGCGAGGCGTCCGCGGTCAGCACCACGTCGCCGCCGGCCGCGAGCAGCCGCGTGGCCCGCTCGGGCACCGGCACCGAGGCGACCGCCTCCGCAGCGCCGACGTCGTCGGAGAGCACCAGGCCCGTGAAGCCGAGCTCCCCGCGCAGGAGGTCGTCGATCGCCGCGGGCGAGAACATCGCAGGCACGTCCAGCTCGAGCCGCGGGTAGATCGCCGAGGACATCATCACCAAGCCCGCCCCGGCCTCGATCCCGGTCCGGAAGGAGTCCAGGAACGGGTCCCCGACGTCGGTGACCGGGTCCTCGATGCCCTCGGCCGAGAAGTCGGTGTTCTCCTCGACACGGCCCAGGCCCGGGAAGTGCTTGAGCGTCGCGGCCACGCCCTGGTCCGCGAGCGCCTCCGTCGCCGCGACCACGCAGGCCCCGACCGCCTCCGGCTCGGTGCCGAACCCGCGCCCCAGCCCTCCGACCGGCGCGTTGGCGTCGCCGAGGTCCGGGTCGACCACGTCGGCGACCGGGGCGAGGGCCACCTGGATGCCGCGGGCGGCGAGGTCCTCGCCGATGCTCGCGTACGCCTCGGCCACCGCCTGGGGGCCCTGGGCGCCCAGCTCCTCGGGCGAGGGGGTGCGGCGGGCGGCGTCCCCGCGCAGCATCCTCACCTGACCGCCCTCCTGGTCGACGGCGACCAGCGGCGGGAGGTCGGCGCGGGAGCGCTCGCGGGCCGTCGCGATCGTGCTCTCGACCGCGTCGGCGCTCTCCCACACCTGCAGCAGGAAGATCCCTCCGGCGTGGTGCTCGGTGAGCACGGGCTCCGGGATCTCCGTGCCGGCGGGGATCCCCACCAGCACCAGCTGACCGGCCAGCTCGCGGGGGGAGAGCTCCTCGAGCAGGAGCTCCGCCGCGCTCGGCGGCTCGGTCGTGGCCTCGCTCGTCGGATCGGCGGCCGGGCCCGAGGTACGCGTCTCGGGCTCCGAGCCCCCGCCGTCGCTCGCACCGGTGTCCGGTGTGTGGGGGTCCTGGTCCGTGCAGGCGGCGAGCGCCGCGGCCGGGGCGAGGGCCAGCAGATGACGACGTCTCATGGGGAGAGTGTTCCATGCGGGGCGCGGCGGGCCGACGGAGACGTCGGGGCGTCGGAGTCGCTCGCATCACCGTAGGGTGGGGCCATGACAGATCCCGCCCCGCAGCTCCCCGCCGCCGACGGCAGCACCGACCCCCATCTGTGGCTCGAGGAGGTCACCGGCGAGGAGGCCCTGGCCTGGGTGCGAGAGCACAACGCCGCGGCCGAGTCCGAGCTCGACGCGGTCGCCGATCCGCAGGACCCCTCCGGCGCGCCGCTGGCCGCGACCCTGCAGGCCGAGATCCTCGAGATCCTCGACGCGAAGGACCGCATCCCGGGCGTGACCAAGCGCGGCGACTTCCTGTACAACTTCTGGACCGATGCGGAGCACGAGCGAGGGCTGTGGCGCCGCACCACCCTGGACTCCTACCGCACGGACGATCCCGACTGGGACGTGCTGCTGGACGTGGACGCGCTCAACGAGGCCGAGGGCGAGGACTGGGTGTGGCACGGCGCCCGGCTGCTGCGCCCCGCCGAGGGGGAGCCCTACCGCCACGCCCTGATCGATCTCTCCCACGGCGGGTCCGACGCCGACGTCACCCGCGAGTTCGACCTCGAGACCCGCCGGTTCGTCGGCGCCGACGAGGGCGGTTTCGAGCGTCCCGAGGCCAAGGGCTCCCTGAGCTGGATCGATGCGGACACCGTCTGGGTCGCGACCGACTTCGGCGAGGGCACCACCACCAGCTCCGGCTACGCCCGCCAGGCCCGCCTCTGGCACCGCGGCACCCCGCTCGAGGACGCCGAGCTGGTCCACGAGGTGGCCGAGTCGGACATGGCCGTCTTCGCCGCCCACGACTCCACCCCCGGCTGGGAGCGGGACTGGGTGATCGAGGCCCATGCCTTCTACGACAACACCATCCACGTCGTGGACCGCTCGCAGCAGCCGCCCGCCCTGACCACGGTCGACGTCCCCGCGGACCTCGAGGCGAACGCGCACCGCGACCTGGGCATCTTCTCCCCGCGCAGCGACTGGGAGGTGGGGGAGTCGGTCTACCCGGCCGGCTCCCTGGTGGTCGGGGACTTCGCCCGCTTCCTGGACGGCGAGCCCGAGCTGCACATGCTGTTCGAGCCGACCGAGACCACCTCGCTCGCCGACATGACCATCACCCGCACCACCGTGGTGCTGTCGATCCTCGAGGACGTCGTCCACCGCCTCGAGGTCCACACCCGCGACGAGCACGGCAACTGGGTGCAGCGCGACCTGTACCCCGAGCTGCGCGGCGCGATCGGGGTCTCCGCGGTCGATGCGGACGAGAACGACGAGGTGTGGGTGACGGTCACCGACTTCATCGAACCGACCCGGCTGTGGCTCGGCGACCTCGGCGAGATCGCGACCGACGGGGAGGCCGGGGAGCTCGTGCTGGTCAAGTCCGCCCCCGCCCGCTTCGACGCGGAGGGCCTCGACGTCAGCCAGCACTTCGCGGTCAGCGACGACGGCACCCGCATCCCGTACTTCGAGATCTCCCGCCTCGACGACGGCGCTGCGGCGGACGCCGCACCGCGGCCGACCCTGCTGTACGGCTACGGCGGCTTCGAGATCTCCCTGACGCCGTCCTACCTCGGCGGGATCGGCAAGGCGTGGCTGGAGCGGGGCGGCACCTACGTGCTCGCCAACATCCGCGGCGGCGGCGAGTACGGGCCGCGCTGGCACCAGGCGGCGCTCAAGGAGAACCGCCACCGCGCCTACGAGGACTTCTCCTCGGTGGCGGAGGACCTGCTCGAGCGCGGCGTCACCGATCGCGACCACCTCGCCGTGCGCGGCGGCTCCAACGGCGGCCTGCTCACCGGCAACATGGTCACCCGGTACCCGGAGCTGTTCGGGGCGGTGATCATCCAGGTGCCGCTGCTGGACATGAAGCGCTACAGCCACCTGCTGGCCGGAGCGTCCTGGATGGCCGAGTACGGCGACCCCGACACCGAGGACTGGGAGCACCTGCGCACCTTCAGCCCGTACCACCTGCTCACCGAGGACCGGGCGGGGCAGTACCCGCCCACCTTCGTGCTGACCTCCACCCGGGACGACCGCGTCCATCCCGGGCATGCGCGCAAGTTCACCGCGGCCATGGAGTCCCTCCCGGCCGACGTGCGCTACTGGGAGAACATCGAGGGCGGGCACGGCGGTGCGGCCACCAACGAGCAGGCGGCCAGGATGAACGCCCTGCTGTACACCTTCCTGTGGAACACGATCGGGGCGGGGTCGTGACCATGCCAGCGGGGCGCTGCGGGCTGCCGCTGCGGGACGGCCGGGCCGGCGCGTGAGGACCGCTCCCGTCCCCGACACCGGCGCGCGCTCGCTGACCTCCGAGCTGTTCGACCGGTCCGCGCAGGACGATCTGCTGCAGCTGCGCAACGACCTGATGACCGTCTATCGGGAGTTCTCGGCCGAGGACCCGCGGCTGTTCCCGCTGCGCTACGCGCGCACCGTCCCGCGCCGGCCGCGGCCCGCCTCCCCACCCCGGCGGGCCGGCCGACCGGCGCAGGTGCGACCGCCGTCGGGGATCGCCCCGCCGCAGGTGCCGGTGCTGGTCCTGCCCGACGGGCCCGCCCGGGCGTCGGTGCTGCCCTACGACGTGCTGCGCCGCAGCCTCGCCGGGCGCGGGCTCGATGTGCTGATGATGGAGCACCGCGGGGTGGGCCTGTCCCGGCTGGACTCGACCGGCCGGGACCTGCCCGCGCACGCGATGTCGCTGCGCGAGGTGATCGGGGACCTGGTCGCGGTGCTCGACCACGCCCGGGTGGAGCAGGTCGCGGTGGTGGGCAGCGGGTACGGCGCCTACCTCGCCCAGGTGCTCGCGATCCTCCACCCGGAGCGCGTGCACTCCCTGGTGCTCGACTCCCCGCTGACCAGCGCCGACGACGAGGCCATCGCGCAACGGGCCCTGCGGGACCTCTACTGGGACGGCGCCGAGCCGGCCACCGCCGGCACCGCCCGCACGTTGCGCCGGCTCTCCCGGGAAGGCGCGATCGACGCCCGACGGGCCGGGCCCGTGGTGCTGGCCGTCCACGAGCACGGCGGCCCCCCGGCCGTGCGGGAGCTGGTGGATCTGCTGGCCGTGGGGCGGGGTGCGCTGACCTGGACCAGCGTGCGCCAGGTGCTGAACCAGGCCTGGCTGCAGTCCACGCCCTACCTGGTCGAGCACGACCTGACCGCCCGCATCGCCCACACCGAGCTCGGCGGCGGGCACCATGCCGACGGCGGCCCCCTGGACCCGCTGCTGCACGAGGCGGAGCAGGCCCGGGCCGTGCCGCCGTTCCGGGGCGAGCAGCTGGACCTGCACGAGCTGGCGCCCGCGATCACCGCCCCGACCCTCGTGCTCACCGGCACACAGGACCTGATCTCCCCGCCGCGGATAGCCCACGACCTCGCCGCGAGGATCCCCGGGGCACGGCTGCTCGAGGTCCCCGGGGCCCGCCACTCGATCCTCGACACCCGCAGCCGGATCCTCCAGGTCGCCGCCCGCTGGAGCGCCTGCGGCACCGCGCACCGGCTGCCCGAGCGGGCCGAGGAGCTGGCCGCGCTGCCCGCCTCGGCCACGGACCTCGCGCTCACACGCGGCCTGCAGATCGCCCTGGCCGCGGAGCGGCTGTCGCCCTGGCGGCTGCGCCTGGCCTCGGCGCGGGCCGAGCGCGAGTGGAGCCAGCGCGCGAAGGCGCAGATCGATCCCCGCCCGCACCTGGGGCGTCGCGGCGGCATCGACCGCGCCGATCCGGTGTGAGGACCGCCGGAGCGGTCGGGCAGACGGGCCCGGGGGCAGTACTCTGCTCTCTGAGCACATGGGGCGGGGCGGAAGGGACACGATGCGGGGGAGCATGATGCGGGGGAGCACGGTGCGGCGCAGGGCCACGGGCATCCGCAGTACGAGACCGCTCACCTCCCGGCAGGCCCTGCTGCGGGCGCTGGCGATCGGCAGCATCGTCGGGGTGGGCACGCTCACCGGTCTCGGCACCGCCGGGCTCGGCCCCCTCGCCGCCCTCGCCGGGGACCCCGACACCGCCTCCACCGAGATGCAGACGCCGCCGCCGGCTCCGTCGGACGGCGGCGGCGCGCACGAGGCGGAGGCCGAGGAGCCCGCACCGACGCCCGCACCGACGCCCGCGACGACGGAGCCGGAGCCGACGGAGCCCGAGCCGACGGAGCCCGAGCCGAGCGCGACGCCGTCCCCGAGCGACCCCACCACCACGGCGGAGCCGTCGGCCCCCGCCGAGCCGGTCGGATCCACGACCGGGCGCGACCGCGGCTCCTCCGAGGCGCCCCGCCGGACGGGAAGCACGGCCGGGACGTCCTCCGGGCACGGCAGCGGCGGACGGACGCCGTCCGGGAGCGGCGGGCAGAGCACCCCGACCGCCCCGCAGACTCCCGAGACGTCGGAGCCGCCGCAGACCGAGGACACCGGCGAGGACCCCACCGAGCCGCCCACCGAGGGCCCCACGGGTCCGTCGGAGGAGCCGAGCACCGAGGAGACATCTCCTCCCGAGCAGACCGATGAACCCGAGCCGAGCGAGGAACCCGTGCCGGGCGAGGAAGCCGAGCCGAGCGACGGACCGGAGACGCCCGCGACGTCCAGCCCGCCGGCGCCGGACCCCGATCCCGCTACGCCCGGCACACGACGGTGAAGCCGCCGTCCGCGTAGACCTCCCGGTAGTCCGTGCCCCATTGCTGCTGCGCCCAGTCCGCGGTGTCCGCCGGCGGGCTCCCTTCCCAGGAGAAGGCGTAGTGGTCGCTGAGCACGCAGTCGGGCACCCGCTGGTTCGGGCCGTGCAGCCACTGCACGTCGTGGTCCGGCACGGCGTGGGCCATCAGGGTGATGTCCACGGCGAGCACCGAGCCGTCCGGCACCGCCTCCAGCGCCCCCGCGGCGCTCGGGGCGCGCCAGGTCGGTTCCCACATCGAAGGCCGCAGCACGTCCAGCGCCGGCATCGCCGAGCCGAGGGTCAGGGTCACGGCCGCAGTCGCCGCGACTGCGACGATCCGGACGCGCCGACCCGGCCGCGGCGCGTCGCGGCGCCACCAGGCCGTGGCCCGTCCCGTCCGTCGGTCGCCGAGGGCGTCGAGCAGCGCGGCCAGGGCGATCGGCATCAGCACGGCGTTGTAGTGCCAGTACCAGTCCCAGTAGAACTCGACCGTCCCGGTGAAGCGCCAGGCCAGGGTGGGCAGCATCAGCCAGATCAGCGGCGACCGGCCCCCGATCAGCCCCGCCGCCAGCAGCAGCATCAGCACCGTCAGCCACTTCACGGGCGGCCAGAGCACCTCGAGCGGCGAGCCCAGGTTGTCGGTGTAGTCGTACTGCCCGGCGGTGTTCAGCAGCGGCAGGATCACGCCGGCGGACAGCACGAACCAGCCCGCGCCCCAGAAGGCCAGAGCGGCACCCTCCCGGCGGTGCGAGCGGTGCCGCAGGGCGATGAGGATCCCGAGCAGCGCGACGGTCGGCCCCAGATCCTCCTTGACGAACACCAGGGGAGCCGCCCACAGCACGGCCGCCCTCACCCTGCCGCGCAGCAGCGCCGTCAGCGACAGCGCCAGCAGCGGCACCGCGAAGGCGACCTCGTGGAACTGCACCGCAGCGGCGGACTGCAGGCCGAAGGAGAACACGTACGCGCCGCCGGCCAGAGTGCCGAGCCCGGGCCCGAGCCGGTCGATCGCCAGACGGGTCAGCGGGATCGCGGAGACGCCGAACAGCAGCGCCTGCGTCCACAGCAGGGCCTCCGCCGAGGGCCAGACCCACCACACGGGGGCCAGCAGCGCCAGCAGCGGGTGGAAGTGATCGCCCAGCAGGTTCACCTCGTCGCCCTTGATCGGCACGATCGGGGCGCGCAGCTCCCCGTAGGCCCGGGCCAGCTGCGTGAAGATCCCCAGATCCCAGGACCGGGCCACGAGCTGGTGGAACTGCTGGGAGCCGAGCAGACCGTAGGCGAGCGTCGCCGCGAGCGCGAGCGCTACGGGGACGAGGCGACGGGCGCGCCGCACGGCGCGCTCCGAGGGGCCCGTCGCGCCGGCCCCGGCACCCGGTGCGGCGCCGCCGGCCGGCTCGACGGCCGCGGAGGCTGAGGGGTCGATCGGGCGATGCACCCTGCGAGCGTATACGGCCGGATACGGCGCGCTCCCTCAGACCTGCCTGCGGCGCAGCAGCGTGCCGGTCGGGGTCTCGAGGTCGACGGGGCGGCCCCGCAGGTAGGTCCTGCGCGCCGATGCCGCGAACCTCCCAGCTCTGCCCGCCGTCGGCCGATCATCGGGACAGGATCCACTCCATGTCCAGCCGAGCGATCATGATCGTCTCCTGCTCGCCCTCGTAGGCGAGGAGGAACTCGTCCCGGCCGACGGGGATGATCACCGAGTAGGAGCAGGCGCCCGGCGCGAACACCCGCCCCCGGGACCAGCTCGCGCCGTCGTCGGTGGAGATCTCGACGGTGCCGTTGACCCTGTCGGCCGGCACGTGGTCGGCGTGGGAGAACAGCAGCACCTCCGCCTTGGCCGAGCCCTCCGGGGCGTCCGGGTAGGCCCGGCTGAGCTGGGCGTTGTTGCCGGGATCGACGAGGCTCGGATCCCGGTGCAGGTCCTCGTAGGTCTCGCCGCCGTCGCGGCTGAGCGCGACCCAGCGGTGCCCGGTGCGCACGTGCTCGCGGGAGTTCAGCATCACCGTGCCGTCGGAGAGCTCGGTGACCTTGTTCTCGTCCATCTCGGTGCCCACGGGCGTGCCCATGGTCCAGGTCTCGCCGTGATCGTCCGAGTACACCGAGTAGGCCGAGACGTCCTCCCCGCCGGTGTCATTGCGGAACCAGCCGGCGTACTGCTGGATCAGGCGCCCCTTGTGCTTCCCGTGGCGCAGCTGGATGCCGGCGCCGGAGGAGGCGAACATCGCCCGGCAGTCCGCGGGCTTGACGACCTCGGTCAGCGAGCGGTGCTCCCAGGACTCGCCGGAGTCATGGCTGACGGAGAGGTTCGCGCTCATGATCCGGCGGTCCTCGTCGTCATCGCCGTACTCGCCGTCCCACACGCCCACGTCCTTCGAGAACACGCAGAACAGGAAGATCGTGCCGGTCTCGACGTCGACCACGTAGGAGGGATCGGAGTAGCCTAGCTTCTCACCCGGGACGTCGGACTCCAGGCCCGCCCGCACCACCGTCGGCTCCTCCCAGGTCCTCCCGCCGTCGCGGGAGCGGCGCTGCCAGATCGAGTTCGGCGCGGGGGAGTCGCCGTGCACGGGCCGCTTGTCGAAGGCGGCCAGCAGGTCGCCGTCGGGGGCGACCGCGAGGGCCGGGATGCGGAAGTTCGCCACGCCCCAGTCGCCCGGTGCGGCGAGCACCTGCTCGTTCAGGGAACCCTCGGGAGCCGATACCAGAGGATGCACGAGGAGCCTTTCGACGAGGAGTGACGGGGGAGCGGCCGGTTCAGATGGAAAGGTCATCGAGCGCGCCTGCGGCGACGCCCAGCCGCGCGGCGTCCCCGTCGGCGGCTGTTCTCCGTGGGGTCCGGGTCGACTGACGGCCGCGGCCCCGGGCTCAGCCGCCGCGCGACCTCTTCCGCCGGATCAGGTCCAGCACGATGCACCCGCCGATGATCGCCAGCCGCAGCTGTGGCGGCACGGTGGGCTCGATCGCCAGCACGTACCGGCTGTGGCCGAGGAAGCCCCGGCTCAGACCGGCCCACTGCCGGGACACCGTCGCCGCGACCGCCCCCTGCATCTCGATGCGGAAGTCCAGGCCCAGCATGTCGCCGGACAGCTCGAGCTGCCCGCCGTCGGCCAGCGTCAGGCCCACGCGCGTGGAGAACAGGGTGAAGCGGCTCTGCATCTGCGCGAGCGGAGCGCCGTCGGGGTGGGAGAGCTCGAAGCGGTCCAGCCCGATGTCCGGCGGATCCTCGACGTGCAGCAGCGGTGTGCCGTCGGCGTCGGAGACGTCGAGCGAACGGCTGCCGGCGACGAAGCGCGACAGCCCGCTCCCGCCGGTGGCGACGTGGCCGACGGCCCGTTCGCCGGCGGAGTCGAGGATGTCGAAGTCGTTGGACATGAACCCGGTGATCTGCTGCATCACGAGCACGTCCTGGTCGAGGAGACGGGGGCCGGGGGCGCTGCTGTCCATCGGTACAGTCTGCCAGGCGCGCACAGCGCTACCGTGGGGTGCATGAACGACGAGCACGAGCCGGCGGCCCTGGACATCTTCCTGCCCTCCCCGCCGCCCGACCACGAGCAGCAGGAGGCCTTCCTCGACGAGGCGGCGGCGCTCGCCGTGGCCGGCCAGCCGATCACCGTCTACCTGCAGGACGAGGACGCCTGGGCCTTCGAGCAGTGCGAGCCCGTGCGGGCGCTGCTGGAGTCCGCGGGGGAGGGCGCGCTGCCCATCACGCTGCTGGGCCTGGACATCGTGGTCACCGCGGTCTACCCGACCACGGAGCAGATGACCCGCTTCGCCCGTGAGGGCGGCGCCTCCCGGACGCCGACGTCGGCCGCCGCGGCGGCCTGCGGACCCGGCGGCACGCCGACCGGCGGAGCCCCGATGCCGCGCGAGGCGGGCGGCTTCGCGGCGCAGCTGATGGGAGCGAGCCCGGCACCGGCGCGCCCGACGGGCGGGCCCGACATCGGCGGGCGGCGCAATCTGATGGGCGGCGACCACGGCGACGGGCTGCCCGGGGACGGGCCCGCCTCGCGCTGAGGGGCCCCGTCGGCGCAGCGTCCGACGCCTCGACGCGGCGACGACAGCGTCAGAGGGAGCAGGCCACCCCGTTGAAGCCGTGGTTGCAGTAGCCCGACGGGTTCCGTTCGAGGAACTGCTGGTGCTCGGCCTCGGCCGTGTAGTACACGCCGTCGCCGGCCTCGGCGAGCGGGAGCAGCTCGGTGCTGATGGTGCCGCGGCCGGCCTCGTCCAGCGCCTGCTGGTAGCGCTGCGCCGAGGCGCGCACCACCTCGCCCTGCGCGCCGGAGGTCCAGTACACCGCGCTGCGGTACTCGGTGCCCACGTCGTTGCCCTGCCGCATCGCGGTGGTGGGGTCGTGCTGCTCCCAGAACTGGGTGAGCAGGGCGCGCAGAGTCCTCTCGCCGCCGGTGTAGATCACGCGCACGGCCTCGGCATGGCCGGTGCGGGCGGAGAACACCTCCTCGTAGGTGGGGTGCGGCGTGTACCCGCCCGCATAGCCCGAGGAGGTGGTGTGCACGCCGGGGATCTGCCAGGCGATGCGCTCGATGCCCCAGAAGCACCCGCCGGCGAGGATGATCTCCTCGCTGCCCTCCGGCCACGGGCGCGGATCCACGGGCGCGTCGGGACCGAGCATGTCGGTGCCCAGCACGAGGTGCTCACGGGCGAGCGGATAGGGGTACCGGTCCCGGCCGGGGAGCGCGTCCTCGGGCGCGACCATCTCCTTCTTGTGCCCGTACAGGAGATCCATCATCTGCCACATGGGGTTCACGGTAGTCCCGGTGCACTGCGTGCGCTGCGTCGCCCATCACCAGTTCACGCTCAGCGCATCCCTCATCTTTCCCTCGGCAGGATCAGCGCGCACAGGACGATGACGCCGAGGCTGCCTGCCACGATCATCCACGGCCCCAGACTGATCGGGGAGAGGGCGACCACCACCGTTGAGCCGATGAGGCTCGCCACGAGCACCAGCAGCGCCGCGCGGCCGGTGAGCGCCAAGGCCGGGGCGGAGAAGGAGCCGTGCGCCGGGATCGTCGCCGCGAGTGCCCAGGCGATATGGGCGGTGAGGAGGACGAGCCCGACGGCGAGGGCACGCAGCACTGAGAGATCGGGCTGCCCAGCCAGCGCGAGGATCACCGCCACAGGGGGCAGCGTCCCGATGTCGAGATCCGGGCGCAGGCTCTGGATCAGGACGCCGCCCCCGACCACGATCGTGAGCGCCCCGGCACCGACGTGTGCGAAGACGCCGTCGGGCAAGGTGAGGACCAGGGCAGCGGTCATCGCCGCCGCGGCGATCCCCCGCAGCAGCCACTGGGTGCCGCTGACGAGCCGCAGGTCCAGCAGGCGCTCGGCGACCAGATCGACCAGGGCGGGCAGGGCTCGACCCATCAGGACCTCCTCATCCGCGGCGCCGTGCGTGCCCTCGTGAGCGACAGCAGGACCGGTGCGAGGGAGGAGGGCCCCTCCCACGGGGTCACCGGCACGCCGGCCTCCTCCAGGTCACGCACCGTGCGCTCGCGCAGCAGCCGACGCAGCGCCCAGGCCTCCGGCCAGAACCTGTCCGGGGAGAGCCCTGCGGCCCTCGGCGCCCTGCCGGTGAGCACCGAGACGTCGCCGATGCTCGCGGGGAGGGTGTCGACCACGATCACCTCGGCTCCCCGGGAGACCAGCTCACCGATCTGGGTGATCGCGGCCTTCTCCAGCAGGGGCGAGCACACGACGGTCAAGGTCCCGGGCCGCACCTGCTGCAGCCGGCGGGCGGCTCGCAGGGTGCCGTCCCGGCGGCCGGCGCGGGACAGGGCATCGGTGAGCACGCGCAGCTGCCGGGGGCCGGCCCCCGCGCGCACCGGGCCGATCAGGTGGCCGATGTCGAACAGGGAGACCCGATCACCGGCGGCCAGGTAGTGGCGGGCGACCGCCGTGGTGGCCCGGATGGTCATGTCGAGGCTGGTCGGCTCCGTCGCGGCGGTCCAGGGCGCGGGCTGTACATCCGAGATCGTGTCGGTGACGATCAGGACGTCGGTGTCCTGTTCGGTGAAGGTCGCATTCGTGTGGAGCTTGCCCGTGCGGTTGGTGACACGCCAGTTGATCCGGTGCAGCCGGTCGCCGGGACGGAACTCGCGCACCTCGGACAGCGCCGTGCCGTCCCCGTGACGTGCAGAGAGGTGCGCACCGCTGATGCCGATCGGGCTCGGCGCCGTCACCGGTGCGTCGAGCACAGAGGCGGAGGGCACCACCTTCACCCCGAGCCTCGGCAGGGTCTGTTGAGCGCGGACCGCGCCGAAGGGGTCACTGACCAGCACATGCGCTGGACCGACAGGGAGCAGCCCCCAGCGGTGGGCGGTGAGCCGGATCCGTGCCGAGCCGTCTCCCGCCAGCGAGCCGCAGCGCGGCGCGAGGTCGACGTGCGCAGGACGCGGCAGGGTCACAGAGGTCAGAACCCCCGGAGCCGTGGTCACGAGGGCCGCAGAGGTCCCACCCTCTTCGATGGTCGGGCTGGTCACGTGCATGCGTGCCCCGGGTATGCCGTCCTCCTCAGCGCGCGCCGTCCTCCATGCGAGGGAGACGACGCACCAGGCCAGCAGCGGAAGACCGGCCGCGATCAAGGCGGGCGAACCACGCAGCACGGCCAGGGCCAGCGCCGCCCCGGCGATCGCGGCCGCGCGGAAGAACGCCGGGGTGGGCCTCAGGCGCAGCGTCAGATCCCGGCGTCCGACGGCGCTCGGCGGCGGAGCGGAGGTCACGCCCGAGCACCGACGTCGACCGGGGCCTGCACCGCAGCCGGCACGGGGACCTGCGAGAGCACCGCCTCGACCACACCTGCACCCGTGGCGTTCTGCAGCCACAGCTCGGGCTTGACGGTCACGCGGTGGTCGAGGGCCGGATGCGCGAGGGCCTTGACGTCCTCAGGCACCACGTATGCCCGGCCGCGGATCACAGCGAGGGCGCGTGCACACGTGATGAGGGCGAGGGTCCCCCGGGGTGAGGCTCCGACCAAGGAGTGCTGATGGCCCCTGGTCGCGGCGACGAGCTCGACGGCGTAATGCCCTATGGAGTCCTCGACGTGGACGTCCTCGACTGCCTCCTGCACGGCGAGGAGGCCCTCGCCGTCGAGCACCTCTGCGACGGACTGCTCCTCGTGTCGGCGGTCCAGACGTCGAGAGACCACATCCCACTCCTCTGCGGCGGTGGGATAACCGAAGGAGAGCCGCAGCAGGAAACGATCCAGCTGCGCCTCCGGCAGGGGATAGGTGCCTTCGTGCTCGATCGGATTGGCGGTGGCCAGCACGTGGAAGGGTCGGGGCAGGGCACGGGTCGTCCCCTCCACGGTGACTTGTCTCTCCTGCATCGCTTCGAGGAGCGCGGATTGCGTCTTCGGAGGTGTGCGGTTGACCTCGTCGGCCAGCAGGAGCCCCGTGAACACCGGGCCGGGCCGGAAGACGAATTCGCCGGTGCGCTGATCGAACACCTCGGCGCCGGTGAGGTCGCTCGGGAGCAGGTCCGGGGTGAACTGAGCGCGGGTGAAGGGGAGCCCGAGCGCCTGAGCGAAAGAGCGGGCGGCCAGGGTCTTGCCCAGTCCCGGGAGGTCCTCGATCAGCACGTGGCCGCCGGCCAGGATCCCGGCGAGGACCAGCTCGAGTGAATCGCGCTTGCCGACCACCGCAGTCTCGACGGTGTCGAGAACAGCGGTCGCGGCGCGAGTGGCGTCGGTGGGGTCCACGGGGGTGGGATGGGTCATCGGGCCCCTTCTCCTGGTCGTGTCTGAGCATGCGTCCTCATCGATGAGGAGCCGGTCGATGCGTGGCTGGGCCACCCGTCGACTCTACGTGACCCAGATCGCGTACGAGCTCGGTCGGAGCAGCGCTCGCCGGCCCGATCGCCCCGCGCAGTCACCGGGGAGAGGATAGGCTGACGCCCGACTCTCGTCATTCGCGTCAGTTCGTCATGCAAGGAAGCACTGACCGTCCCGAAGCAGCGGTCGACGCCACCTCGTCGACAGACACAGAGGTATGAATATGTCCGAACCCATTCTGACCGTCGCAGACCTGAACGTCACCTTCCCGTCGGAGGCCGGCCCGGTCCACGCAGTGACCGATCTGAGCTACGAGGTCAGGAAGGGCGAGGCGCTCGCCATCGTCGGCGAGTCCGGGTCCGGGAAGTCGGTCAGCTCGCTCGCGGTGATGGGCCTCCTCTCCCAGACGGCGACGATCACCGGCCAGATCGACTTCATGGGCAATGACATGTTCGCCATGAGCGACCGTCAGCTCTCCACGCTGCGCGGTGACAAGATCTCGATGGTGTTCCAGGATCCCCTCTCGGCCCTGACCCCCGTGTACACGATCGGCGACCAGGTGGCCGAGGCCGTCCGGCTCCACAATCCGAGCATCTCGAAGACGGCAGCGGCGGGGCGCGCTGTCGAACTGCTCGACGCGGTCGGCATCCCGGAGCCGCGGCGGAGGGCGAGTCAGTTCCCGCACGAATTCTCGGGCGGCATGCGCCAGCGCGTGATGATCGCGATGGCGATCGCCAACGAGCCCGAGCTGATCATCGCCGACGAGCCGACGACCGCCCTGGACGTGACGATCCAGGCGCAGGTGATGGAGCTGCTCAAGACGGCTCAGGAGATGGTGGACGCCGCCACGATCCTCATCACCCACGATCTCGGCGTGGTTGCCGGCTTCGCCGACCGCGTGCTCGTGATGGAGAAGTCGCGGCTCGTGGAGCAGGGCGGCATCGACGACATCTTCTACCATCCGCAGGAGGCGTACACGCAGAAGCTGCTCTCTGCTGTGCCTCGCGTGGACGGCCAGGCCACCGCCGCCGAACGTCTCGCGATCGAGCGCGGCGAGATGGAGGCGGAGGAAGCTGGCGCCGTCGGAGGCGTCAGGCCCGATGCGATCGCGGGCGACATCACGGACACCACCGAGGCGCCGAAGATCCTCGAGGTCGAGGAGCTCGAGCGGATCTTCCCGATCACCAAGGGCATGGTGCTGCGCCGGAAGATCGGGGAGCAGCGCGCGGTAGACGGCATCTCCTTCGACATCCATAAGGGCGAGTGCTTCGCGCTGGTCGGCGAGTCGGGCTGCGGGAAGACGACCACGCTCATGGAGATCATGAAGCTCGAGAAGCTCCAGGGTGGCCGGATCCGCTTCAACGGCACGGACACCTCCCAGCTGACGAAGGAGGACCGCAAGAAGCTCCGCGCCGAGATCTCGATCGTGTTCCAGGACCCGATGGCTTCGCTCGACCCGCGACTGCCGATCTCCGACACGTTGCGTGAGCCGATGCGCGTCCAGGGCTATTCCCGCTCCCAGATGGACGAGCGGATCGCCTGGCTCCTGGACACGGTGGGACTGCTGCCCGAGCACGCCGACAGGTACCCCCATGAGTTCTCCGGCGGCCAACGCCAGCGCATCGGTGTGGCCCGGGCACTCGCCTGCGAACCGAAGCTGATCGTGCTCGACGAGCCCACCTCCGCGCTCGACGTCACGATCCAGGCCGGGGTGCTGAACCTGCTCGAGAAGCTCAAGCGCGAGCTAGACATCAGCTACCTCTTCGTCTCCCACGATCTGTCGGTGGTGCGCAACATCTCGGACCGCATCGCGGTGATGTACAAGGGCCGC
Organism: Brachybacterium sp.; assembly: GCA_035301145.1. Taxonomy (GTDB): domain Bacteria; phylum Actinomycetota; class Actinomycetes; order Actinomycetales; family Dermabacteraceae; genus Brachybacterium. Next base: position 18,757 of record DATGUQ010000112.1, read on the forward strand.
ATCGTGGAGTCGGGACGGACCAAGGACGTCTTCGACGACCCCCAGCACGACTACACACGTGTGCTCCTCTCCGCGGTGCCGATCCCTGACCCGCAGATCGAGCGCACCCGCGAGCGGATCCTCCTGGACCGCGACGAACTCGACGCGAAGATCGCGGCAGGGACGGCCGACCACTCCGCGGAGAGCGCCTGAACGCGGTGAGGCGGCTGGGCAGAGCGCGCCGCGGAGAGGGATCCACGCACATCCGGCCCGTCGGCGGTCTCGTGCTGTGCCTGCTCGTCTGGGCGTTCTGCGCCGCGACGATCGTCGAATCCTTCTGGGCGCTCGGCGTGCACGGCTGGAGATTCGACGTCCTGCCGCTCGTGGCGAGCACCGTCGTGTGGGCGCTGCTGTGGAGGCCCCGGGTGGTGGTGCACTCGGATCATCTCGAGATCCGCAATGTGCTCGTCACCCATGTCGTGCCGCTGACGCTCATCGAGGACGTGCGCCTGGGGGCGATGCTGCGGATAGTCCTCCCGCCGCGGGTCGATGGCGGGGAGCCGGAGGTGATCACCGCATGGAACGCACCGGGCGTGGGCAAGGACAGACCCGTCGAGCGATTCGCTGCACGAGGTGCGAGTCGTTCCCCGGGCGCGACGGCGCGCTCCGCCCCCTCCTGGTCCGAGCGCCTCGTGCGCGACCAGCGTTCGAGCCCGAGCGCAGCCGTGGTCGAGGCATGGCAGAACCGGTCCGGCAACGCGCAGAGCGCTGACGGGGCCGCGGTGAGGCGCCGTCTGAACATCGAGGTGCTCGGTGCGGTCGGCGCCTCGATGCTGCTCCTGCTGGTCGAGGTGGTCCTTTCGAGGTAGATGGTCACGGTGCCGCAGCCGTGCCGGCCGGCCGAGGCGCGACGGGGCCCCGCCGCGCTGCAGCGCGGCGGGGCCCCGTCCTCTCCGCTGAGCTCCGTCAGCTCAGGCGGAGGTCACTCCTTGGCGTAACCGACCTGGGTCCAGTCGAAGGTCTCGAAGAGGGATGCGCCGTAGTTCACGATCCCCTCCTTGACCGCGAAGATGTTCGGAGTCGCGTAGAGCGGGATCGTCGAGAACGTCTCGGCGACGGCCTTCGAGAAACGGTTCGTGGCCTCGAGGCGCACGGCCTCGTCCGTCTCGCTCTTCATCGTGTTCACATCGTCGGCGACCTCATCATCCAGGTCGATCCCGGTGTAGTTCTGGGCCGAGGAATGCGGGTAGTAGATGTTCGACGACGACGTCTCCGGGAAGTTGGTGCCCTGCCAGCCCGGGGTGATGAGGTCGAAGTTGCCCACGTGGACGTACTCGTCGAAGTAGGCATCGGCGGGGACGGTCTGCAGCTCGACCTCGAAGCCGACGTCGTTGAGGTCCGACTGGATCTGACGGGCACGGTCGGAGTTGGACTTCACATCCGCCGGGATGAGGAAGGACAGCGCGAGCTTGTCGCCGTCCTTCATGCGGACGTCCCCGTCGCCGAGCTCCCAGCCCGCCTCGTCGAGGATCTTCGCGGCCTGTTCGGGGTCGTAGGTGAGCGGCTCCCCGAACGCTGCCTCGTAGGAGTCCTCGTATCCCTCCTGACCGGGCATGAACACGAAGTGGTCCTTGAGGACCACCGGGGAATCCAGCGGGCCCACCACGGCCGCGCCCACGGCGTCACGGTTGGTGGCGCGGGCGATCGCCTCACGCACCTTGTCATCCGCGAGGATGCCGTTGCCGCCCTCGAGGTTGATCCCCAGCCAGTTCCAGGTCACACCGTTGGACTTCTGGATGTCGACGTCGTCACGCGCCGTCGCCTGGGAGTAGGTGTCGCCGTCCGCGATGCCGTCGAGCGCATCGAGCTCTCCGTTCGCGAACGCGGAGGGCAGCTGCTGCTGGCTGACCACCGAGAAGATGATCTTCTCGAGCTTCGGGCTGCGGCCCCACCACTTGTCGTTCCGCGTGAGGGTGACGACACCGCCGGAGTTGTCGATGCTGTCCACCTTGAAAGGACCGTTGCTCGGCGTGTTCTGGTCGACGTACCCCTTGTTGAACTCCTCCGGATCGTCGGAGATCCCGTGCGGGAACTCGGGGTAGACGAGGGTGATCCAGTCGGCGTACGGGGAATCGAACTCGATCTCGCCGGTGAACTCGTCGTCGGTCTGGCGGACCTCCTTCACCTGTTCCCAGCCCACGGTGCTCGCGACCTGGAAGGCGTCGTCATCCCCCTTGAGCGCCTTCGAGTAGGCGATCAGATCCTCGATGGTGATCGGGTCCCCCGTCTCCCACACCGCATCCGGGTTGTACTGCACCGTCACGATCTGCGGGTCCTCGCTGGTGACCTCGGCCGAGACGATGTAGTCCGGGTCGAGCTCCCACTCGCCCTCCTCGGTGAAGCGGATGCCGGATGCGCTCATCGGGTCGACGATCGTGCTGCGATCCACGAGAGCTCCATCGGCGTGGCTGCCGTTCCAGTTGTTCGGCAGCTGGGAGACGGCAAGGCGGAGGGTTCCGCCGTCCTCGACGTCGTCGTACTCGGCGCGGGTCCATGCGGTCGATGGCAGCTCAGACGCTTCGTCCGCCTTCTTCTTGTTCTCCTCGGCGGCTTCGTCGGCCTGCTCCTCGGAGGACTTCTGCCCGCAGGCGGCGAGCGCTCCCGCCCCGCCGAGGAGGGCTGTCCCCTGGAGGAAGCGGCGGCGGTTGGTGCTGAGTGTCATGTGTATCTCCTTTGAATATGACGTCGCTCCGAGGAGAAGCGATCGTGCCTGACGCCGGTGGTGGACCGGCGAAGCGATGTGGTGGTGTTCGGGCGGCCGGCCGTGGGGCCGTACGGTGAGGCGCTCAGACCTTCGAGGTGCCGCTGGTCGGGTCGAGGGCATCGCGCAGCGCATCCCCGATGAGCGAGACGGAGGTGAGCAGCATGATGAGGAACGCTGCAGGGAAGAGGAACAGCCACGGCCGTGAGACGACAGCGGGGGTGCCGTCCTGCAGCAGGGTCCCCAAGGAGACATCCGGCGGCTGGATGCCCAGGCCGAAGTAGGACAGCGAGGTCTCGGCGATGATCGCGCCGCACACCCCGATCGTCGCATCGACGATGAGGAGCGATGACACATTGGGGACGATGTGCCGGGTGAGGATGGTGAAGGTGCTCACCCCGCTGAATCGTGCGGCCAGCACGAATTCCCGCTCGCGCAGGGATTTGGTCTGGTTCTTCACGATCTGCGACATGATCATCCAGCTGAATCCCGCGATCGCGACCACGAGGACGATCCACGACATGCTCGACAGCAGAGGGGAGACGATCATCAGCACGTAGAACACGGGCAGCACCAGCAGCAGGTTCACGAGCCAGCCGTGGAACAGCTCCGTCACACCGCCCACGTAGCCGGCGAGGGCGCCGAAGAGGGCGGCGATGACAGTCGCAGCAGGTGCCGCGATGAAGCCGATGAGCAGCGACTTGCGCAGCGCGGCGGTGAGCGAGGCGTAGAGGTCGATGCCGATCGCATCGGCTCCGAACCAGTGCTGGGCCCCAGGCGGCGCGTTGAACCCGTAGGGATCTCTCTCATTCAGCGCATAGATGTTCGGGAGGTTCCCCACCAGGGCGAAGGCGACGATGGCCAGGAGGACGGCGCCGCCGATCCAGAAGTTCGGCTTGCGCCTCAGCCGCCGCCAGACCAGCTGGGTGCGTGTGATGGACCTCTTCCGACGGACGCCGGTGTCGTCCTCGGTGAGGGGATCCAGCTCGTCGGAAACGTCGGACGGAGGGGAGGAAAGCATCGACATGGGTCACACCCTCACTCTCGGGTCGAGCGCGGCGTACAGCACTTCCGAGAGAGTGGAAGCGAAAAGGATGATCACTGCGGAGAACAGGACGTTCCCGGTCACTGCGTTGATGTCCGAGGTCTGCACGGCCTGGATTCCGTACTGGCCCATCCCCGACCAGGAGAACACGATCTCGAGGAAGGCCGAGCCCGCCACGAGCGTGCCGAAGCTGTAGGCGAAGTAGGTCGACATCGGGATCAGCGCGACGCGCAGACCGTGCTTGACGAGCGCCCGGGTGCGGGTGGTGCCCTTCGCGCGAGCGGTGCGGATGAAATCCGATCCCAGGACGTCGAGCATCACGGAGCGCTGGTAGCGGGAGTAGCCGGCGGCGCCGAACATCACCAGCGCTAACGTGGGCAGGAGCAGGTGTGAGACCCAGTCCCATATCCCGGCCCAGAACCCGGAGATGCCAGGGGTGTACGCGCCGGTGAAGCGGATCAGCTGGAATCCGAGGGCGCTGTTGAGCTTGGTCGCCAGGATCATCAGCAGGACGCCGCCGACGAAGGTGGGCGTCGAGATGAGGATGTAGGACGCGTAGGAGATGACCTGGTCCGAGGCCTTGTACTGGCGGACCGCGCCCCACACGCCGGCGGCGACGCCGAGAACTGCGGCGAGCACGGCGCCGATGATGAGCAGGCGCAGGCTCACGCCGGCTCGGCCCATCCACCCCTGCTCCCAGAAGAAGAGCCACCGGGTGGGGTCGCCCAGCATCTCGGGAAGGACCCACTTGTTCGTGAGGTCCTGCCCCAGCTTCTCGGGAATCGGGGCGGTGACGATCCGTTCGAGCCATTCCCAGGTGCGAAGGAGCACCGGGTCTTTGTCATTGACTCCGTAGTCGCTGAGGATCGCGTCGATCGATGACTCGGAGATCGGCGGCTGGATGCCCTCGTAGCGGTTCCTCGGACGGAAGAAGGAGCTGGCCGCGATGTATGCGAACACCGTGGCGAGCGCCGTGAGGATCGCGTAGCTGACGAACCGGCGCAGGAGGTACTTCGTCATGCACGGTCTCCTGCGAGCGGGCCGAGGCGGTTCGCTTCCTGTGGGGCGGGGGAGCGATCCGTGGAACCGGAAGCTCGCGGAAAGGTCGAGAAGAGCACAGGCATACCTCACGTGGTCTGTCGACGTGCACTCATCACTGAGCGCCGTCCACGGTCGTCAGCTCCGTAGAGCAGCTCTTCGTATCGTAGAGCACTTCCGCATGAGGGGCCGATCAGACCCTGTCGCCATGACCGAATCGTTATCGGCGCTCGGCGGGAGGGAGCTTCACCTGGATGTCCGGGAGAGTTCTCGCAGGTATCGGTGCAGCGTGCGCCGATCGACCGGTGCGACGGGAAGGTCCTGCGTCTCGGTCTGGGCGGCCTCAGCGATCCGGGAGCGCAGGTCATGGCTGAGCTCAGGGCGATCCGGATCGGACGGCCGATCCTCAGCGACCTCCCCCAGCACGCGCATCAGGCCGCGAGCCGTCATCCGGCGGTGGGGCTGTGCGCTGTAGATCAGGTCCTCGAGCCTTCGCACCCGCTGGTGCTGTGCATGCGGGAGGGAGTAGCCGGGATCCCGGTCGAGATCGGGAGCGGAGAGGCTCTCAGCGTGAGGGACATCGACCTGTGCGATCCACAGCAGAGCCCCGCTCATGAGGCCCAGCGCGATCGGCAGGGGCAGGGCCAGGCGCAGGCCGAGAAGAGCGCACAGGCCCACGAGAGCGAGAGCGGCTGCGACGCACAGAGCCATCCGCAACAGCAGCGGCCACCACCTCTTCATGAGCGCGCCTGTCGGGTTCGAGAGGAATCGAGATCGGCCGTGAGCAGATCCAGACAGGCCAACGCACTGTCACGGGCGTCCTCATCCAAGGGCCGGGCGTCGAACAGGGCCCGTCGGTAGAGATGAGCGAGCCGATCCAGCGCCTCCTCGTCGAGGCGGAGGTCGCTCAGCACGCCCTGGACGAACTCCAAGGTGGTCTGCGCGGGCCGGCGCCGCACCCCCGCGGCGGCGATCGCCCTCTCGAGGGCGAGCCAGGCGGCGATCACCGCGTCATGAGCATCGACCACCGTGGACAGCCGCGTGCGGGCGTCGTCCAGCGCGGCGCGAGCCTGATCCGTGGTCAGCTCCTCCGTGTCGTCGAGGTCCTCGGTGTCTGCGGCCGTGCCCGGCGGGCGCGTGCTCAGCGCCCGCATGCGAAGAGCTACCCAGACCACCGCTGCGATGAGCACTGCAGCGACCAGTGCCACGAGGAGGTACGGGACCCATCCGTCGCCGTCGGCCCGGGCGGGCTCGGAGGGCTCCATGGTCGAGGGCTGTGTGGGGAGCTCGGGCTCGTCCTCCGGCGACGGTGTGCTCTCCCACCCGGTGAAGCCCCCGCCATCACCCGTGAACACGGCGATCTCGCCACGGTCGGCACCAGCCCCCAAGGTCACCAGTGCGAGAGCTCCCAGCACGGCGAAGAGCAGCACGACGACCGTGAGGGGACGGTTCCCCGTCATGCCGGGTCCTGCGAGCGCGCATCCTGATGCGGCGTGGCGACGATCACCGACTGCTCGCCGTCGATCCGGGTGAGGATCAGCGTCGCGGACTCCTCGCCGAAACGGCGTGGTCGCAGCTTGCGCCGCAGCTCCTCGGGTTCGACCGCGGTGCCCCGCTTCTTGATCTCGAGCACGCCCAGACGGTGCTCGCGGAGATAGGCGGTCAGGCGCTTGAGGCCGAAGGGCATCACGTCCCGCACGGTGTAGCCGCGTGCGAAGGGGGTGTCGACGCGGTGGTCTGAGGTCAGGTACGCGATCGTGGGGTCGAGCGTGCGGGCGTCGAGATCCGCGGCGAGGCGCCCGATCAGCCCGGCCCGGATCACGGCGCCGTCGGGCTCGTAGAGGTGTTCGCCCAGCGGGCCCGGCGTCGGGTCCGGGTGGCCCTCCTCCCCGCGGCTGAGCCGATGGTCACCGTCGCGGTCGACCACGAGCGCGGAGGAGGAGACGCCCTCGGCAGCGAGCGGGCCGCACCACAGGACCGCCTCGAGCACCTTCCCGTGCCAGGAGAGCCACTGCACCTCCGCCTCGGCGGGGAGCAGGGCGCGGTCCACGTCGGGGCCGAGCTTGGCGCCCAGCGGGCCCGCGGCTCCGTCGGAGCCGAGCCGGCGGGCGAGGTCGAGGACGGTCGCGAGCGGGGGCGCGTACTCCTCCGGGGCGCGCACGCGCCGGGACCCGGAGCGGGAGGCGGCCCGGCGAGCCGGGTCCATCCAGATGCCCTCGGTCGAGCGTGGGTCGTGGTCCTCGACGCTGCCCAGCTGGACCTGGGAACCGGGGAAGGGACGGAGGTTCACGATCGCGACGGCCACCGTCACCGGGTCTCGGTCCACGGCGTGCACGTCGAGGCCGAGGCCGGCCAGGGCCATGGCGTCACCGCCGATGCCGCAGCCCAGATCCGCCACCGAGGAGATGCCGGCGCGGCGGAAGCGCTGGGCGTGCAGGGCCGCCACCGGGAGGCGCGTGGCCTGCTCGAGGCCGGCCGGGGTGAAGAGCATCGAGTCCGCGAACTCGCCGAACTTCGCGCGGGCCCGGGATCGCAGCCGGGACTGCGTGAGCACCGCCGAGACCAGGTCGGCGGAGTGGCCTGCCTCCCGCAGCGCGGCGCCGCGGCGCAGCGCGTCGGCCTCCTCGTAGGGAGGCAGGGAGTCCAGCAGCGCGAGGCCGCCGGGGTGCAGCACCGGTTCGACCGCGCGGGCCGCGGCGGTGTCGTCTCTCAGCGGTGCGGACATGCCAGCGAGACTACCCGCTGCACCTCGCTCGGGGCCCGAGGGGTCAGGACCGTACGTCCACCACGAGCTTGCCGCGGGTGTGGCCGTCCTCGAGCAGACGGTGCGCCTCGGCGATCTGGGCGAGCGGCAGCACCTGGGAGGCCTCGAGCGGATAGGCGCCCGAGCGCATCCCGTGCACGAGGCGGTCCAGCCGGTCGCGGCCGGTGACGATGCGGGGGATGCGGGCGGTGATCCCGCGCTCCCGGGCCGGGGTGAGATCCGCGAGCGAGGGCAGGACCACGACCAGGCTGTCGCCGCCCGGGCGCAGCACGTCCAGGCTGGGCACGAAGGTGGAGAAGTAATGGGTGTCCAGGACGACGTCCACACCTTCGCCGCCGGTCGCCTCCCGGAGCGCCTCGCGCCAGTCCACCTCGTCGTACGGGATCGGCTCGGCCCCGAGCTCGCGGATCCGTTCGGCGTTGGCGGCGCGGCCCGTGGCCCAGACGCGGGAGGCACCGGCCTCGAGCGCCATCGGGATCAGCAGCTGACCCACCCCGCCGCTGCCGCCGTGGATCAGCACGCTGCGTCCCTCGCCGAGCTCCGCCGCGTCCTGCACGGTCGCGATCGCGGTGAGCCCGGCCAGGGCGAGACCGGCCCAGCGGGGGAGATCCTGCGCCGAGACCTCGTCGGGGACCGGGGCGAGATCATCTGCGGCGATGGCGATGACCTCGGCGGCGACACCGCGACGATCCTCCGGGCGGCGCATGCCGAACACACGTGTGCCCGGTGCGAGCCCGCGCGAGCCGAGCTCGGCGAGGTCGAGGTCCGCGCCGGCCCCGAGCACGACGCCGGTCATCTCCCGGCCGGTCCCGGCAGGGAGGGGGAGGCCCTCGGCCATGCCGGAGGAGCCGTCCCGGATCTTGAAGTCCAGAGGGTTCAGACCCGCATAGGACACCTCGACGAGCACCTCGCCCTCCGCCGGCTCGGGGCGCGGCGAGTCGGTGTGGAGGGTCAGGACGTCGGGACCGCCGAAGCGGTCGAAGAGGATCTCGCGCATACCTCCATGATGCACCCCGGACGCGGTCCCCGACAGGGGCGGGTATCGTCCCGCGAGGCGTGCAGCGGACGTGGGATCATCGGGACGATGCCCGTCCCGCGCCCCGGGACGGCGAACCCGGTGAGGAGGGCCATGAGCACGCACCACTCGGAACCGTGGCGGTGGCGGGAGCTGGTGGCCCGCGAGCTCCGCCTCGCCCCCGCCGTGCACGAGGTGCCGGTGCGGGAGGCGGCCGGTCGGGTGCTCGCCTCGGCCGTGCGCAGCCCGGAGGACGTCCCCGCCGTCGCGGTCTCCGCGATGGACGGCTTCGCAGTGCGGCGCGCGGACCTCCGCGCCCATGCGCCGACCCGTCTGCCGGTCGCGATGGACCTGCCCGCCCGCCTCGGCGCGGTGGGGACGCTCGACCCGGGGACCGCCGCGCGGATCATGACCGGTGCACCCGTTCCGGCCGGTGCCGATCTGGTGGTCGAGGTGGAGGCCACCGACGCGGACCCCCGCGGCGCCGCCCCCGCCGAGGTGGTGCTCACCCCGCGGAGCCTGCCCGATCCGATGAGGCATGTGCGCGGCCCGGGGGAGGAGATCGCCCGCGGGGCGGTGCTCGCGCAGGCGGGGGACCGGGTGGGGGCCGGGCTCGTCGGGCTCGCCTGCACGCTCGGGATCCCGAGCCTGCCGGTGCACGGCGCGGTGCGGGTGGGGACCGTCATCACCGGCGACGAGCTGGTCGACGCCCCCGCAGGAGCCGGCGCGGACGAGGCGGCGGAGACTGCCGACGAGGCACCGGGCGCAGTGCGCGAGTCGAACGGGGCGATGCTCGCCGCGGCGCTCGAGGCGGACGGCTGCGCGGTGCGGATCCTGCGCAGCGGGGACGATCCCGCACAGCTGGAGGGGGTGCTCGACGAGGCCGCCGACAGTGCGGATCTCGTGCTCACCACCGGCGGCATCGGCCACGGCGCCTACGACGTCGTCAAGGAGCTGCTGGGCCCGCACGGGCGGGACAGCTCCCGATTCAGCCACCTCGCCCTGCGCCCCGGCGGCCCGCAGGGCCTGGGCGTGCTGCGCGGCGGCGTGCCCGTGGTCCACCTGCCCGGCACGCCCGTCGGGGCGCTCGTCGGCCTCCACCTCTTCGTCCGCCCGCTGCTGCCGGGCACCGACGCCGCCCCGCGGGCGATGCTGCTCGAGGACCCGCACGGCCGGATCGCCCGCAGCCGCGCCCGCAGCGGACTCGTCGTCGAACCCGCCCGCACCGTGCACGGCCCCGACGGCAGCCCCCGAGCGGTCCTGCAGGACGGCCGGCGTCTGGCCCCTTACGGACGGGCGGACCTGCTCGTGCTCGGCGGGGCCGGCGCGCAGACCGCGCAGGCGGACACGGCACTGGTGGTGCCGCTGTGACCGGCCCGGCGCCGGCCGGGGGCGCTCCCGTCTCGCTGCGCGAGCGCGCAGTGCCCGCGGACCGGGTCGAGCCGCTCGGCGAGGACGCGCAGCGCTACCTGCGCCAGCAGCGCCTCCCGCAGCTCGGGGAGACCGGGCAGCGCCGGCTCGCCGGCGCGCGGGTCGCCGTGATCGGTGCCGGCGGGCTCGGAGCGCCCGTCCTGTCCTATCTCGCCGCTGCGGGCGTCGGCGAGATCACGCTCTTCGACCCCGACACCGTGGACGGGACGAACCTGCACCGCCAGGTGCTGTTCACCACCGCGGACGTGGGCCGCGCGAAGGCGGTCGCCGCCGCCGCGCACCTGCGTCTCCAGAACCCGGGCGTCCTCGTGCGGGCCGTGGTCGGCACCCTCACCCCCGCCACCGCCCTCGAGGAGCTCGCGGGGCACGACCTCGTGCTCGACGGCACCGACAACTTCCCCACCCGCTATCTCGCCTCCGACGCCTGCGAGATCCTCGACATCCCGCTGGTCTGGGGCTCGATCCTCGCCTTCTCCGGCCAGGTCAGCGTGTTCTGGGGGGCGGGCGGGCGCGGAGTGACCTACCGCGACGTGCACCCGGTGCCGCCCCAGCCCGGTGAGGTGCCCAGCTGCTCCGAGGCCGGGGTGCTCGGAATGCTGTGCGGGGTGATCGGCTCGACCATGGCGATGGAGGCGGTCAAGGTGCTCGCCGGGATGGGGGAGGTGCTGTTCGGCCGACTCGCCCTCTACGACGCGCTGCGAGCCCGGTGGGACGAGATCCCCGTGGCCCGCGATCCCGCCCGCCGACCCGTCGACTCCATCGAGGACGTCGCGCTCACCTGCGGCCTGCCGGGCCCGACCGGGCCGGCTCTCGACGAGGTGACCGTCGCCGAGCTGCCCGGCCTGCTGGAGGCCGGGGTGCGGGTGATCGACATCCGCGAGGAGCACGAGCTCACCGGCGGCATGATCCGCGGCGCCGAGCACCTGCCGATGCGGCAGCTGCTCGCAGGGGCTGAGGCACAGGCGGGGACGGCGCGGCCCGGGGCGGAGCAGGCGGCAGCGGAGCTCGGCGACCTCGACGGGGCGGTGCTGTACTGCGCCGCCGGCACCCGCTCGGCGAGCGCGCAGCGGCAGCTGGACGAACTCGGGATCCGCGTGTCCTCGCTGCGGGGAGGCTTCGACGGGCTGCCCCGCCCCGGATCCTCCCGGACCGGGCCGGCGACGGACGCGCCGCGCTGAGCAGGAGCCGGTTCGGCCGGCCGCTCAGCCGCCCGCGAAGGGCGGCAGCACGTCCACGCGGTCCCCGTCGGCCAGCATCCGTGCACGATCGGTGCAGGCCACGGCGTTGACCAGGAAGCTGGAGCGATCGATCACGCGCCCCGCCTCCGCAGACCCGTCGCGGCGCAGCACGGCGATCACCTCCTCGAGGGTGGCGGCATGCACGGTCGTGGCGTCGGCCCCGAACGCGGCGGCGGCCCCGGCGAACAGGCGCACGGCGATCCGCGGCGCAACGGGGCGCGACGTCTCGGCCGCGGTCTGCGCGGTGGTCAGATCGTCGGTGGTCATCTCGTCCTCTCTCACCCGCCGATGGCGCTCATCGGCCGTTCGGGCTGCACGAAGTCTTCGCGATCCATGCCGTGGCCGGCCTTCTTCCCCCACTGCGCGGCGCGCCAGATCCCCGCGATCGCCTCGTCGTCGGCCCCTGAGCGCAGCGCACCGCGCAGATCCGTCTCCTCGCGGGAGAACAGGCAGGTGCGCACACGCCCCTCGGCGGTGAGCCGGGTGCGGCGGCAGTCGGCGCAGAACGGGCGCGTCACCGAGGCGATGACCCCGACCCGGCCCCGATGGCGTCCGGTGGCGCGGTCGGCCACCTCGAACAGCTCGGCCGGGGCGCCCTCACGGGCCTCGGCCACGGGGGTGAGGGCGTAGCGGGGCGCGAGCATCTCGTGCATGTCCCCGGCGGTGATCATCGAGCTGCGGTCCCAGATGTGGTCCGCATCCAGCGGCATCTGCTCGATCACCCGCAGCTGGAGATCCCGCTCCAGACACCAGTCGAGCAGGTCCGGCAGCTCCTGGTCGTTGACCCCGGGCAGCAGCACGGCGTTGATCTTGATCGGGTCGAGGCCGGCGGTCCGCGCACCGTCGATCCCGGCCAGCACCCGGTGCAGCAGCGGGCGCCGGCTGAGGCGCTCGAAGGTCTCCGAGACCACCGAGTCCAGGGAGACGTTGATCCGGTCCAGCCCGGCCGCGCGCAACCGCGCCGCGCGATGGTCCAGGCCGATCGCATTGGTGGTCAGGGAGATGTCCGGGCGGGGCTCGAGCGCGGCGACCCCGGCGATGATCTCCTCCAGATCGGGTCGGGTCAACGGCTCACCTCCGGTGAAACGCACCTGCGCGATGCCCAGGCGCTCCACACCGATGCGCACCAGGCGCACCACCTCGTCCACGCTCAACAGCTGCTCCTTCTCCAAGAAGGTCAGCCCCGAGGCGGGCATGCAGTAGGTGCAGCGCAGGTTGCAGAAGTCGGTGAGGGACAGGCGCAGGTCGGTGGCCTCCCGGCCGAAACGGTCGGCGAGGGCGGGGGTGTCCGGCCGCTGCGAGGTGTCCGGCAGCTCGGTCGTCGTCTCGTCGGTCCTGCGCGGCGTCGGCATCCCCAGGGAGATGCGGCGCGATGCCATCTGCTCACCTTCTTCCGCTGCGGCCCGGCCGGAGCCGGGGCTGCCTCCAGGATAGGCCCGGCGCTGACCCGCGGGGCGGGACCGACGGCAGGACGGCGAAGCCGGAGGAAGTGTGCTCGGCCCGCCATGGTGAGGTGAGCTGGCAGACGTGCCACCTCGCCGCACCAGCGGCCCCGCGGCACCAGACCTCCGTCCGGGCGCGCCACGCCGTGCGGGCGCGCCATACTGGGAGACGCCCGGCGGGCGGGCCCCGTGCGCGCAGCCGCGGGACACCGGGTACGCCGGCCCAGCACCACCGCCTCAGGGAACAGGAGTGAGCGCGAGATGTCCGATGCCCAGCGGATCCCCCTGGCCGATCACGTCGCCGACGCCGTCGCCCTGCTGGCGCCCGTACGCGGGGTCGAGGTGGTGCCGCTGGACGGGCATGCCGTCGGCCGCGTGGCCGTGACCGGGCAGCGCTCCCGCGTGGACGTACCCGGGCTCGACAACTCGCAGATGGACGGCTTCGCGCTCGCCGCCACGGACCTCGCCGGCACCGGCGAGGCCGTCACCCTGCCGCTCGGGCCGACGATCGCCGCCGGCGATGCGCCGGGCACCCTCGCACCCGGCACGGCCCGCCCGATCATGACCGGCGCCCCGATCCCGGCCGGCGCCGACCTCGTGGTGCCCGTCGAGGAGAGCGCCGCCGGGCGCTTCGACCCTGCCGGCGGCGAGGACGCGGCCGCGGAGGTCACCCTCGCCCCCACCTCCGTCGCGAGCGGACGGTTCGTGCGCCGCCGCGGCTCGGACACCCGGCGCGGGGACACCGTGCTGCGCGAAGGCCGACGGCTCACCCCGGCGCGGATCGCGCACCTCGCCGCCTGCGGCGTCCGCGATGTCGAGGTCGCAGCGCCCGTGCGCACCCTCGTCCTGTCGACCGGCACCGAAGTCCGCAACGCCGGGGAGGGCGCCCTCGAGCCCGGCAGCCTGTTCGACGCCGACGGGCCCGGGCTCGCCGCGGCCCTCACCGAGGCGGGGGCCGAGGTGGTGCACGTCGGCGCCGTCCCGGACGACGCCGACGTCCTGCTGGAGCACGTGCGCGCCCAGGTCCTCGCCCACGACGCCGATCTCGTCATCACCAGCGGCGGGGTGAGCATGGGCGCGTTCGAGGTGGTGCGGCACGCCGCTTCGCGCGAGGGGGCGATGCTCGCCTTCCCGAAGGTCGCGGTGCAGCCCGGCGGGCCGCAGGGCATCGGTACGCTCACCGTCGAGGACCGCCGCGTCCCCTGGCTCGCGTTCCCCGGCAATCCGGTCTCCGCACTGCTCAGCTGCGAGCTCATCGCACGTCCCGCCCTCGGCGCCCCGGCCCGTCGCCGCCTGCGCCTGCCCCTGCAGCTGGAGGCGGAGGAGACCTCCCCGCCGGCCCTCGAGCAGTACCGGCGCGCCCGGGTGCTGCCCTCGGGACGGGTGCGCCTGGTGGGCGGCCCGTCCTCGCACCTGATCGGTGGGTACGCCGCCGCCGACGCCCTCGTGGTCGTGCCCGTCGGCACCGGTACGGTGAGTGACGGCGACGTGCTCGAGACCCTGCTGATCCCCGGAGGAGACTCATGAACCGGACCGCGCCGGACGAGACCGCGACCGACGGGACCGCGACCGACGGGACCGGGACCGAAGGGACCGGGGCGCGCAGCGTCGCCGGCGACCTCTCCCACGTGCGCACGGACGGCAGCGCCCACATGGTCGACGTCACCGACAAGGCCGTCACCTCCCGCGAGGCGACCGCCCGGGCGGTGCTGCGCACCCGGCCCGACGTCATCGACCGCCTCGCCGGCGGGGACCTGCCCAAGGGGGAGGCCCTCGCGACCGCGCGGATCGCCGGGATCATGGGCGCCAAGCGCACCGCGGACCTCATCCCCCTGTGCCATCCGCTGCCGCTGTCCGGGGTGGAGCTGGACCTCGCGCCGCGCGGGGACCGGGTGGAGATCACCGCCCGGGTGCGCACCCGGGGCGTCACCGGCGTCGAGATGGAGGCCCTCACCGCCGCGAGCGTCGCCGCGCTGACGGTCTACGACATGATCAAGGCCGTGGACCACCTGGCGCGGATCGACGGCATCGAGGTGCTCGCGAAGTCCGGCGGGAAGAGCGGGGACTGGCACCGCCGGCCGACGGACGCGCCGGAGACGCCGGACGCGATGGGGGAGGACTGATGGTCAGGCAGATGCCGGCCCGCCGCACCGACGCGGACTGCACCGTGCGCGAGGACCCGTCGCACGCGCCGCTGCTCACCGGGACCGCCGAGGTCATCATCGCCTCCACCCGCGCGGCGGACGGCACCTACGAGGACCGCACCGGGCCGCTCCTGGTCACCTGGCTCGAGGGGCGCGGACTCGAGCCCGTGCACCGGCGCGTGGTCGGCGACGGGCCCGCGGTCGGCCAGGCGCTCGCCGCTGCGATCGCGGCCGGCGCGGACATCGTGATCACCTCCGGCGGCACCGGCATCAGCCCCACCGACGCCACCCCCGAGCAGACGGCCCCGCTCCTCGAACGGGAGATGCCCGGCATCCTCGAGGAGGTGCGGCGGCGCGGCGCCGCGAAGATCCCCACCGCCCTGCTCAGCCGCGGCCTCGCGGGCATGGCCGGCCGCAGCTTCGTGGTCAACCTGCCCGGTTCCCGCGGAGGGGTGAACGACGGCATCGCGGTGCTCGACCCGCTACTCGACCACCTGCTGGACCAGCGCGACGGCGGGGACCACGACAGAGGGGACCACCCATGAACCGCACGACGGACGGGCCGACGAACCCGGCCCCCGAGCAGACGCCGCCGGCCCGGACACCGCCGGCTCGGACGCCGACCTCCCCACGCGGCCCCGGGGAGGACCCCGGGCCCGGCCCCACCCCCTTCGCCGCCGACCCCGAGACGCTGCGCGTCGCCGGGGACCCCGCGATGGGGCCACCCTCCCAGCGCGTGCGCCGCGCGGCCCTCAGCGAGCAGCCCCTGACGGCCACCGACATGGCCGAGGCCGTCACCGACCCGCGCTGCGGCGCGGTGGTGACCTTCGACGGGGTGGTGCGCGACCACGACGACGGCCGCGGCGTCGAACGCCTCGAATACGCGGCCCACCCCACGGCCGCCGCAGCGATCACCGCCGTGGCCCACGAGATCGCCGGCCGCTACCCGGATGTGCTCGTCGCCGTCGCGCACCACCACGGACCGCTCGAGATCGGGGACTCCGCACTGGTGTGCGCGGTGGCCGCTCCGCACCGCAAGCAGGCCTTCGTCGCGTGCGACGACCTGGTGGACGCCGTCAAGCAGCAGGTCCCGATCTGGAAGCACCAGATCTTCGAGGGCGGGGAGTCGGAATGGGTGGGGGCGCTGGGCTGAGCGTCATCTGCCGGACACCTCGGGTCGCTACGGTGCTGTCATGCGCATCCTGCACCTGACCGACACCCATCTGTACGGCGCCCCGGCCGCCCGCCACTACGACCGGATCGACACCGCCGCAGCCCTGCGCGGCCTGCTCGACGGCCTCGGCCACCTGCAGGGCATCGACGCCGTGGTCCACACCGGAGACGCCTCCGAGGACGGCACCGCGCAGAGCTACCGCCTGCTGCACGAGATCCTCGACCCCTTCGCGGCCTCCCTGGACGCCCCGCTGGTCGTGGTGATGGGCAACCATGACGTCTCCGCCGTCTACGGCGGGACCGTCACCCCGGGCGAGCGCCTCCCCGCCGTGCAGGACAGGGTGGTCCCGCTGCCGCGCGGCGGTCGCCTGATCGCGCTGGACTCGAGCGTCCCGGGCGCCGGCTACGGGCACCTCGCGCCGGAGCAGCTGGACTGGCTGCGCGGGCAGCTGGCCGTCCCGGCCGCCGGCGGCAGCGTGCTGGCGATCCACCACCCGCCGCTGGTCGCCGCGACGTCCCTGCTGCGGGGCCTGGACCTGGACGGCCTCGACGAGCTCGCCGCCGTGCTCGCGGACTCGGACGTGTCCATCGTGCTCTCGGGGCACTACCACCACGAGATGAGCGGGGAGGTCGCCGGGATCCCGGTGCACGTGGCCCCCGGCATCACCAACGTGGTCGACCCGCTCGGCGGCGGCGCGGACGAGCGGGCGCTCGCGCTGTCGGGTGCGAGCCTGATCGAGCTGGGCGGGGGAGCGCCCCGCGTGATCAGCACCGTGCTCCCGAACGCGGGGGACGTGCTGAAGGATCCGGAACGACCCGTCTACCGCTTCGACCCCGCGCAGGTCGCCCGGATCCTCGAGGCCGCCGGGCGCTGAGGCGGCAGGACGCACCCGGACATGACGGCGTCCCCGCGGTTCCTCACCGCAGGGACGTCAGCTGAGTGCGCGGGCCGGGACCCGATGCCCGGGCCCGGCGAGGTCTCAGCGCCCGAGACCGACCGGGCCGATGCCCTGGCTGTGGTGCGAGCGCATGATCGCGGCATGGTCGGCGCCGCGACGGACCTCCGGCGCCGCGCTGCGCTCGACATCCTGGCCCTGCAGACGATCGGCGAGGCCGGCGAGCGCGCGGTTGAGCGTGCGGAAGAACTCCATGGATGTGTCCCCTTCGGTTCGGTGCGACATGAGCCCTCCGGACCTGGATCGCAGGTTCCGGCGGGTTCTCTCCCTCCTGTTATAGCGCGCGGCACGGCGGACGGTCAGGACTTCTGCCACCACTGGTTGGCAGCTTCACAATAAGTGCGTGACCTGCGACTCCTTCAGATGTGGCGCATGGGTGTTCGCGCATCGTGGGGTGGGGGATGCGGCCCCCCGGGCGAGGTGCCGGGCGGGCCCGACCCCCTGATTTAGCACTCGTCTTGCATGAGTGCCAGCGGAGGTCCTACAGTTGCCCCGTTGGCAGTCGACGGCCGAGAGTGCCAGAGGCTGCCGCAGGGATCCGCCCCGTTCGGCACCGCGACGACGATCGGGAACGGGCCCAGAACCCAAGAACTCACGCAGAGTCACATCTCTTCATGAAGGAGTGAGCCGCATGTCGGTCTCCATCAAGCCCCTCGAGGATCGAGTCGTCGTCAAGCCGCTCGAGGCCGAGCAGACCACCGCCTCCGGCCTGGTCATCCCGGACACCGCGAAGGAGAAGCCCCAGGAGGGCGAGGTCATCGCCGTCGGCGCCGGTCGTTTCGACGACAAGGGCGAGCGCGTCCCCATGGACGTCGAGGTCGGCGACAAGGTCGTGTTCTCCAAGTACGGAGGCACCGAGCTGAAGTACGGCAACGACGAGTTCCTCGTCCTCGGCTCCCGCGACATCCTCGCGGTCATCAACGACTGAGCGGACTGAGTCGTATGCCCAAGGAGATCCTGTACAACGAGGACGCACGCCGCGCGCTCGAGCGCGGCGTCGACAAGCTCGCGAACACCGTCAAGGTGACGCTCGGCCCCAAGGGCCGCAACGTCGTCCTGGACAAGAAGTGGGGCGCCCCCACGATCACCAACGACGGCGTGACCATCGCCCGTGAGGTCGAGCTCGAGGACCCGTACGAGGACCTCGGCGCGCAGCTCACGAAGGAGGTCGCGACCAAGACCAACGACGTGGCCGGCGACGGCACCACCACCGCCACGGTCCTCGCGCAGGCCATCGTGCACGAGGGCCTGCGCAACGTCGCCTCCGGCGCTGCTCCGGCGGCCCTGAAGCGCGGCATCGAGAAGGCCGTGGTCGCCCTCTCCGACAAGCTCGCGGAGATCGCCACCCCGGTCGACGAGAAGTCGCAGATCGCGTCGGTCGCCTCGGTCTCCAGCCAGGACCGCGAGATCGGCGAGCTGCTCGCCGAGGCCTTCGACAAGGTCGGCAAGGACGGCGTCATCACGGTGGAGGAGTCCTCCACCACCGCGATGGAGCTCGACTTCACCGAGGGGATGCAGTTCGACAAGGGCTACATCTCCCCGCACTTCGTCACCGACGCGGACCGTCAGGAGACGGTCCTCGAGGACGCGAACGTGCTGCTGCACCAGGGCAAGATCTCGGCCGTGGCCGACATCCTGCCGCTGCTGGAGAAGGTCGTCGAGGGCGGCAAGCCGCTGTTCATCATCGCGGAGGACGTCGACGGCGAGGCCCTGTCCACGCTGGTCGTCAACAAGATCCGCGGCACCTTCAAGGGTGCGGCGGTCAAGGCCCCCGCATTCGGCGATCGCCGCAAGGCGATGCTCCAGGACATCGCGGTGCTGACCGGCGCCCAGGTGGTCACCTCCGACCTCGGCCTGGACCTCAAGACCGTCGGCACCGAGGTGCTCGGCCGCGCCGGCCGTGTCGTCATCACCAAGGACTCCACCACCATCGTGGGCGGAGCCGGTGACGACCAGGCCGTGTCCGACCGTGTCGCGCAGATCCGTGCCGAGATCGAGAACACCGATTCCGACTGGGATCGCGAGAAGCTCCAGGAGCGCCTCGCGAAGCTGGCCGGCGGTGTCTCCGTGATCAAGGTCGGGGCTCACACCGAGGTGGAGCTCAAGGAGAAGAAGATGCGCATCGAGGACGCGGTCTCCGCGACCCGTGCGGCCATCGAGGAGGGCATCGTGGCCGGTGGCGGCAGCGCCATCGTCCAGGCCTCCTCCGTGCTCGAGGGCGACCTCGGGCTCGAGGGCGACGAGGCCGTCGGCGTGCGCGCCGTCGCCGCCGCGGTCGTCGAGCCGCTGCGCTGGATCGCCGAGAACGCGGGCCACGAGGGCTACGTCGTCGTCGAGAAGGTCAAGGAGGCGCAGACCGGCACCGGTCTGAACGCTGCGACCGGCGATTACGTCGACCTCGTCTCGGCCGGCATCATGGACCCGGTCAAGGTCACCCGCTCCGCTCTGCGGAACGCGGCCTCGATCGCCGGCATGGTGCTGACCACCGAGACCCTCGTCATCGAGAAGCAGGACGACGAGGACTGATCGGCTGATCCGTACGAGGTGAGCCCCGGCCCGGCACCGCGCCGGGGGGCTCGCATCGCCCAGGGCGGGCGGCAGGGAGGGATCCCCGCCGCCCGCCCTGCTCGTCATCCCGCCGCTCGCGCCGCCGACCGGGCGCGCGGCTCGTTCCCGCTGGTCGGGACGGGCGCACGTGGATCGTCCGGGTCCCGGCGCGCCCGCTCCGGGATGTCCCACCGCGGCCTAAGATGGGCTGAGTCACATCGGCACGACGGCAGGAGGAGCAGTGGTGATCAGCACCCCGGATGCCGCCGCCCGCGCCCCGGACGGGGACCTGCCCACACGGACGTTCGGCCCACCGGCCGCCGTCGTGGTCGGCAGCCTCGTGGTGGCGGTCGTGTTCCTGGTGGTGCTCGAGTTCCTCGTGATCATCAGCTTCGTCGGCCAGAAGCTCTGGCGGGACCCGGCGATGATGCACGACCTGGTCTTCACCCTCCCGCTGCTGATCTGGGTGCTCATCGCCGTCACGGTGGCGGTGGTGAGCCTGCGCGTGCTCACCTCGTGGCTCCATCTCGACGGGGACGGCTTCGAGCTGCGGAGCCTGTTCCGCCGCACCCGCTCGGCCCGTTGGCAGGACGTCGGCCTGGTCATCGCCGCGCGGGACATCGACCGCGGCTCACCCGCCGCAGAGGCGCTCGACGCGCCCGAGACCGCCTACGACGGCGTCTACGTGATGGACTCCGCGGGCCGCCGGATCCTCGCCGTCTCGAGCCGGTTCTTCGGCCCGCGCGCCCAGGAGATGACGCTCCGCCGTGCGCGGGAGGCCGGGGTGCGGATCGAGCACATCGACGCCATCACCCGGCTCGAGCTGCGGGAGCAGGCGCCGCAGGCGCTGAGCTTCGTGGACCGCCACCCCAACCTCCTGGTGGCCGCCCTTCTGCTGGTCTACATCGGCCACAACCTGCTCACCTTCGTCGTATGGGGGCTGTGACGCAGGGGGCCGCTGCGGACGGAACGCGCGAGGACCGCCCCGGTCGCGCCGCCCGACGCCGTGCGCGACGCCGCCCGCCGCCGCTGCCGCAGCGGGAGGGGCTGGACGCGGTGCGGTGGCAGGTGCCCCGCGATGCGGTCGCCGGGCGCGGGGCGATGGTGCTGCTGCAGGAGCGCTTCCCCGCCCTCGCCGACCCCGCCGCGACACCGCTGCCGGCACGCTTCGCCGCCGGCGAGATCGTCGACGCGCACGGCCGGGCGTGGGCCGCGACGGACCCGGTCGCACCGGGCGAGGAGCTGTGGTTCCACCGGGAGCTGCGCCCCGAGGAGGTGCCCGCAGGGGAGCTCACGGTCCTGCACCGCGACGAGCACCTGCTGGTGATCGACAAGCCGCACGACGTCGCCACCATGCCGCGCGGAGCGCACGTCCTCTCCAGCGCCCTGGTGCGGCTGCGGCGCGCCACCGGCATCGAGACGCTCGTGCCGCTGCACCGACTGGACCGGCGCACCGCCGGGGTGCTCGCCTTCGGGATCCGGCCCGAGGAGCGCCCCGCCTATCAGCAGCTGTTCGCCCGGCGGGAGGTCGACAAGAGGTACGAGGCGCTCGTGCTGCCGGAGCCGTCCTCGTCGTTGCCGCGGCGCCCGGGGGAGCGGCGGGTGCTGCGGGACCGCCTGGACAAGCGGCGCGGAGAGCTCACCACCCGAGTCCTGACCGGGGAGCCGAATGCCGTCACCGCGCTCGAGGTCCTCGCCGGCGGTGCCGCCGGCGCGGTCCGGATGGGTCTGCGGCCGCGCACCGGCCGCACGCACCAGCTGCGGGCGCAGCTCGCCGCCCGCGGGGCGCCGATCCTGGGGGAGGACCTGTACCGGTCCCCGGACCGGGCGCGGCCGCCCGCCCCGCTGTGGCCGGAGGACCTCCCGCTCCAGCTGCTGGCACGGGGGCTGTCCTTCGTCGATCCGGTCACCGGTGAGCACAGGGAGTTCCGCAGCGCGCAGGAGCTCGCCGCACGGCCTCGTACTCTGGGACCGTGACCGATCCCCGCACCTCCGACCCCTCTGCGCGGGTGCCCGCACCGCGCCGCACCCGGTCCGGGCAGGTGGTGGTGGGGCCGACGGTCCGGGCGCGCTACGCGCCCGCCGCCCTGATCGGCCTGCCCCTGGTGTCGGTGCTGCTGAGCACCTTCGCCGGCGCGGGGCTCCAGCAGTGGCGCTCCTCCCGGCTCCGCGACGGGCACGACGGACTGCTCGAACAGCTCCTCGCCCCCGCCTGGGCGCAGCTGCTGCTCGGCGCGCTCGCGCTGTGGGGCCTGCTCGCCCTGTGGGCGCTCGTCCCTCTGGTCCTCACCCACCGGGTGGTGCTGTTCGACGAACGCACCGGCGCCCTGACGCTGCGTCGAGGCCTGCGCACCGCCGATCGGGCGACGCTGGCGGAGGTCCGCTATGCGACCGGTGACGCCGAGCGCGGCGGCATGGCCCTGATCGGGCTGGAGGGCGACGGCGACGCCGACGGCGAGGAACCGGGCCGGCGGTGGGTGGTGCCGGAGAGCGGCTGGGACGCCGCCGCCTTCGACGGACTGCGCATCCTGCAGTCCGCGGCCGGGCTCCGCCCTGCCCCGCCCCGCGCCGAGCTGGTGCGGGAGAACCGTCGCAGCCGCCGCGAGCGCAGCCATCGCGAGCTCGCCGCTCGGCTCGGGATGCCCTGGCGGGAGGAGTACTCCGCCGACGAGGACGCGTTCCGGGCCGAGTTCGACCGGGTGCGCCGTGTGCTCGGCGGCAAGGAGCCGCCACGGGACGGCGACCCGCGTCCCTGACCCACCTGCGACCCACCTGCGCTCGATCGGCCCGCAGCGGGGGTCGGCTCAGAAGACGGCGCGTAGGACCAGCACGACGACGGCCCCGATGCCCGCGGCGGCCGGGAGCGTGATGATCCAGGCCAGGAAGATCGGCCGCATCAGCTTCCAGTTCGCCGCACGGTTGACGATCCCGACGCCGAGCACCGCACCGATCAGGATGTGGGTGGAGGAGACCGGCAGGCCGAGCACGGAGGCCAGCAGCACCACCGTGGCCGCGGCGAGCTCGGCGGCGAACCCGGAGGAGGGGTGCATCGAGGTCAGCCCGGTGCCGACCGTGTGGATCACCTTGCGCCCCACGAACCACAGGCCCGAGACGAGCGCGATGCCGAAGGCGACCAGCGCCGCCGCGGGGACGGCGGCCTCCGAGGAGATCTCCCCGGTGCGCAGCACGTCGAGCACCGCGGCGAAGGGACCGATCGCGTTGGCGATGTCGTTGGCGCCGTGGCTGAAGGCGAAGGCGCAGGCGGTGAACACCTGCATCCAGCTGAACATGATGAAGGTGGCCCGGGAGATGGACTGCTTCTTCAGGGCGCGGGCGAAGACCGTGGTGGCCATCCACACGCCCACGGCGAGCATGACCAGCAGCAGCGCCCCGCTGGCGGGCGTGAGGTCCAGGCCCACGTTCTTCAGGCCCTTGAACACGAGCATCCCGGCGAGGAGCACGGAGGCGCCCGCCGCGAGCGGGGGCACGCGCTTCTCGAGCGCGTGGTACGCCGCCCGGCGCTCGACCTTGCGCGCCGCCTTGCGCTCCTTCTTGGTCAGCTGCGCGGCGTGCTCGGCGAGCTCCGCCCCCGGCCCGCCCGGGGTGAGGTCGAGCGCGGCGGACTCGGCGAAGGCGGACTGCTGCAGCTCGGTCACGCGCTCGTAGCCGGAGACGTGGCGGCTCTGCTCGTCCTCCGCGGTGCCGTCCTCGTCGTCCTCGTCGTCGTCCTCGGAGTCGTCGAACCCGCGCGATCCCAGCGCGATGGCTCGCGCGGCGGGCGCGAGGATATGGCGCTTGATCGCGCCGAACAGCACGTACGCGGTGATGCCGCCGAGCAGCGGGGAGAGGATCCAGGAGATGGCGATCTGGCCGATCTCACCCCACTGGACCATCTCGAACCCGCCGGTGCCGGTGACCACACCCGTGGTGACCGCCGCACCGACGATGCCGCCGATGATCGCGTGGGTGGTGGAGACCGGCCACCCCATCCGGGTGGCGAGCAGCAGCCAGATCGCGGCTCCCAGCAGGGCGGCCATCATGATGTAGGCGAACGCCAGCGGATCCATGTGGAGGTCGATGTCGACGATGCCGCTGCGCACGGTCTCGGTCACCGAGCCGCCCGCGAGCACCGCCCCGGAGACCTCGAAGACGGCGGCGACCACGAGCGCCTGCTTCATGGTCAGCGTCCCCGCCCCGACGCTGGTGCCGAAGGAGTTGGCGACGTCGTTGCCGCCGATGTTGAAGGCCATGAACAGCCCGAAGGCGATCGCG
>DATGUQ010000113.1:0-3207 GCA_035301145.1 Brachybacterium sp.
CCTCCCGGCACCGCGTACGTGTACTCCGACCTGGGGCTGATCACGCTGGGCCTGATCGTGGAGGAGCTCTCCGGCCAGGGCCTGGACGAGTACGTGCGCGAGCACATCACCGGCCCGCTGGGGATGACCGAGACGATGTACGACCCGCCTGCGCAGCTCCGGGACCGCATCGCCGCGACCGAGTACATGGACTGCTGCGGGTACCTTGTGCACGGCCACGTCCACGACGAGAACGCCCACTCCCTCGGCGGGGTCGCTGGGCATGCGGGAGTGTTCTCCACCGCCCGCGACCTGGCGGTCCTCGCACAGATGTTCCTGGACGGCGGGCGCTGCGGCGAGGCACGGATCCTCGAGCCCGGCACGGTGCAGGACATGTTCACCGACGGCATCGCCGACATCACCGGGGTGGGCGGCGCCCGCCGCGGCCTGGGCCCGGAGCTCGAGGCCTGGCACTACCACGCCGGGCTGACCAGCCCCTACAGCGGTGCGCACACCGGCTTCACCGGCACCTCGCTGGTGATCGACCCGCTCACCGACACGTTCGTGATCCTGCTGACGAACTCCGTGCACCCCACCCGCGAATGGTCCACGGCCTCGGTGACCCGGCGCGAGGTCTCCACCTGTGTGGCGCATGCGCTCGGTCTCGTCCCGGCCACGGTGCGCGAGGGCTGGCACGCCGGCGACGCGGATGCCCCCACCGCGACGCTGGGCGTCGCCGTCGACCTCGAGGCGAGCGCCGCGGAGCTGCGGGTCGAGCTGTTCGCCCACCTCGAGACCACCTGCGACGTCCTCACCGTCGAGGCCTCCGCCGACCAGGGGGAGACCTGGGTGCCGCTGCCCGGCCGCCTGGAGGCGGAGCACGAGGAACCTGTCGAGGTGCCCGACGGGCAGATCACCGGGTGGGGGCAGCGCGCCGTGTGGGACGGCGCGTTCCCGCTCTCGGCCGTGGGCGCCCCGCTGCTCGGCGAGGTGCAGATCCGCCTGCGCCTGAGCACCGACCGCGCCACCCGCGGCCTCGGGGCCTGGGTGGGGCGGCTGCGCGTGCTCGAGGAGGGGCAGGAGCTGTTCGACTCGGACCGCTCGGACGACCGCCGGGAGGTCGTCGCCGACGGGTGGGTGCTCGGCGGCTGAGGAATCAGCCCCGCTCGGCCAGGAGCGCCTCGATGTCGTCGGCCAGATCGGCCGGCTCCGTCGCCGGCGCGTACCGGCGCCGCACCGTGCCGTCGGGCCCGAGCAGGAACTTCGCGAAGTTCCATTCGACGTCCCCGCCGGGGATCCCCTCGCCGTGGGCGCCGGTGAGCCACCGGAACAGGGGATGGGCGCCTTCCCCGTTGACCTCGACCTTCGCGTGCATCGGGAAGGTGACGCCGTAGTTGACCTGGCAGAACTCGGAGATCTCCGCCTCGGTGCCGGGCTCCTGGTGCATGAACTGGTCGCAGGGGAAGCCGAGCACCCTCAGCCCCCGGTCGCCGTAGCGCTCGTGCAGCGCCTGCAGCCCGGCGTACTGCGGGGTGAGCCCGCACCGGCTGGCCGTGTTCACCACCAGGACCACGGAGCCGAGGTGCTCCGCGAGCGGCTGGGGGCGGCCCGAGATGGTGGTGGCGGTGAAGTCGGCGAGAGTCGTCATGTCCCCATTGTGGCCCGGGCCGGCGAGACATCCGGAGGAGCCCGCGGTCGGGCCCTGGACCGGCCCTGAGCGGGCCCTCCGGCAGGTGCTGGGCCGGTTCCTCCGGCGGGGCCTCCGGCGCCCCGCACGACGACCGCTCCTGCGGCGCCCCGCACGACGACCGCTCCTCCACACCGCGGGCTCGTCCACATTCTCGCGACGTCGCTTCTCTTCGCGCCCACCTGCGAGAACGATGGGTGCATGACCATTTCGCCGCACGTCCTCGGCCCTGAGGGGGAGTCCTCCGCTCAGGCGCTCCTGGACGGCCTGCGGGAGCAGGGCCCGGAGGCGCTCGCCGCGGCGCTCGGCGACCTCGCCCACCTCCTGCAGGAGATCGCGCGCGACCCCGGCCGAGGCTTCGCACTCGAGGGGAGGGCCCGCCGGGACATCACCGACCTGCTCGGCAACCTGCAGGACTGCGCCTCGGCGATGGACGCGCTCGAAGCGCGCGCCGTGCTCGCACTGCGGGACATCACCCGTCGCGATCGGCACGCCGCCGCCCGGGACCGCGCGGCACACGAGCCCGGCGCGGAGGAGTCCCCGACGGCGATCGAGGAGCAGGCCGACGGTGCGACGAAGGACGACCTCTCGCTGATCACCCGCCGCTCGCCGCACATGGCCGGCCGCACCCTGGCCTCCGCGCAGCGGCTGGTCGAGGTGCTGCCGCGCATGATGGATGCGCTGCGGACGGGCAAGATCAGCAGCGATGTCGCCTATGCCGTGGCCGGCGCCGCCTCGGGCCTCCCTCCGGAGCTCGCCCGCGAGGTGGATCGCAGGCTCGACGAGCGCCTCCCCGACTTCGACGGCGCAGGCACCAGGCGTTGGACCGACGCGGTGGCGACGATCGCGGGCGAGATCGATCCGGAGGGGGAGGCCCTCCGCCACCGCCGGGCGTTCCGGGAGCGGCACGTGACGGTGCGGCCCGGGAAACACGGCATGGCCACGCTGTCCGCACGGCTCTCCGCGATCGATGCCGCCCGGATCCGCAAGCGCTTCTCGCTCGAGGCCGAGCACCGCCGCGCCGCCGGGGCGCGGGAGGGTCACGGCGCGCTCATGGCCGACGCCGTCGCCGACACCCTGCTCGGGCAGGGCGACGCCGCCGGGCCCGGAACGCTCGACATCGGCGTGATCATCACCGACCGCGCACTGTTCCGTCCCGATGCCGGGGACACCGCCCACCTCGAGGGCTACGGGGCCGTGCCCGCGGAAGCCGTCCGGGCGCAGCTGCGCGCCGCGACCGCGGACCCCGCGGATCCCGCCGATGATCCCTTCGGCGCCGACGGACCGTCAGTGCGTGCTGAGCTCCGTCGCCTCTACACGCACCCGACCTCCGATGAGCTGGTCGCGATGGACTCGACCGCTCGTGCCTTCCCTCCTGCGCTGCGGCGCTTCCTCACCTGGCGCGACACCTCGTGCCGCGGCCCGCACTGCAACGCGTCCATCCGGCAGAGCGATCACATCGAGCCGGTCTCCCGCGGCGGGCCCACCAGCGCGGACAACGGGCAGGGGCTCTGCGCGCACTGCAACAAGAAGGAGACCAG
>DATGUQ010000114.1:0-3844 GCA_035301145.1 Brachybacterium sp.
TCGACTCCGGACTGCCCGAGGGCGACCCGCTCCCGCCGCTGCCGGCAGGCAGCTTCGCGACGCTGCCGGTCGAGGAGGCGGCGCGACCGCTGGTGGAGGCCGTCCGCCGGCTGCGCCCCCACGTGATGACCACGTACGACGAGAACGGCGGTTACCCGCACCCGGACCACATCCAGGTCAACCGCATCAGCCTGGCCGCCTTCGACCTCGCCGCGGACCCCGAGTACGCCCCCGAGCTCGGAGCGCCCTGGGCCGTCGCGAAGCTCTACTACATCAACGGCTTCCACCGCCAGCGCTTCGCCGCGGTGAGCCGCCACCTGCGGGCCGAGGGCACGCCCAACGAGATGCTCGACCAGATGCTCCAGCACTACGACGAGAGCAAGGACCGCGTGCTCACCACCCGCGTCGATGTGCGCGACTTCCTGCAGATCCGCGATGACGCGCTGCGTGCCCACGCCACCCAGGTCGACCCCGAGGGGCCCTTCTTCCGCATCTCCCACGAGGCGGAGATCGCCGCCTGGGGCACCGAGGACTACGAACTGCACATCTCCCGCATCGGCGTGAAGCTGCCCGAGGACGACCTCTTCGCCGGGTTGCGCCATCAGCACGTGGAGGCCCGGCCATGAGCGGCGCACAGCTCGTCCTCGCCCTCGGTGGGCCGGTGGCCGCACCGAGCCCCTCCGACGGGGAGGGCTTCAACTCCGTCACCGTCTCCCCGGGCCTGCCGGGATTCTTCGCGATGTTCGCGCTCGCGGTGGTGGTCGTGTTCCTGGCGATCGACATGACGCGGCGCACCCGTCGGGTGCAGGCCCGCGCTCGCGTGCAGGAGCGCAGGGAGGCCGAGGAGCGGGCCGCAGCGGAGCAGGGGACCGAGAGCGGTGCCGAGAGCGGGGTCGGCGCGGATGCCGAGACGGAGGATCCCGCCGAGGAGTCCTCCCTCGAGGAGACCCCGGTCGAGGACGCCTCCGACGCCTCCGACGCCTCCGAGGGCGACGAGGGCAGCGGCGGCGAGAGCCGCTGAGGCCCGCCTGCGAGGCGCTCTCGTCAGCCCGACCCGGCGGTCGGCGCCGTCCCGCTGCCGGCCCTGCCCCGCGGTAGACGCTGCCTCGCGGTCGGCGCTGCCTCGGGGTCGGCGCGGCTCAGACGACGGCGACGGCGACGGCCGCGAAATGGCAGCCGAAGCCGACCAGGGTCCCGGTGTGGAAGATCTCGTGGAACCCGAACCAGGCCGGCGACGGGTTGGGACGCTTCAGCGCGTACATGGCCGCGCCCGCGGTGTAGGCGAGACCGCCGATCACCAGCAGCGAGACCACGGCCCAGCCGCCCCCGGCCTGGATCTGAGGCATGTAGAAGATCGCCACCCAGCCCAGCGCCACATAGGCCGGCACGTAGATCCAACGCGGGGCCCCGGTCCAGAACAGACGGAAGCAGACTCCCACCAGCGCCCCGCCCCAGGCGATCCCGAGCAGCGTGAGCGCCTGGCGAGGCGCGAGCATCGCCGCCGCGATCGGGGTGTAGGTGCCGGCGATGATCAGGAAGATGTTCGCGTGGTCGAAGCGGCGCAGCATGATAGCCCGCTGCGGGGACCAGGTGCCGCGGTGGTAGATGGCGCTGATGCCGAACAGCATGCTCGCAGTGAGCACGAACACCGCGCAGGCCAGACGGATCTGGAGCGTCTCGCCGAGCGCCACCAGCAGCAGTCCGATCACCACGGTGGCGGGGAAGGCGATGAGGTGCAGCATCCCGCGCAGGCGCGGTTTGGGCAGCTGCAGCCCGAGCTGGGCGGCCCGCCGCGCCATCGCCCGGGTGAGGGTGCGCGGAGCGAAGGGGAAGTTCTCGGCCGTGGGCAGCTCGTCATCGGCCGGCATCCGGGTGCCGCCGCTCTCCGCGATCGCCTCCGCGGTCTCGGCCGCAGCGCGAGGGGCGCGGGCATCGGGCTCGGCGTACGAGGTCGACGCTCCGCTCGGGTCGAGGGGAGCGGCGGCCTCGGAGCGGCGCCCGGTGACGTCGCGGTGGTGTGCGGTCTTCATGGGGACACCGTAACCTACGCGGCCGTAAGTTCATCTGTGCGTGCTGTGCCGATCCGGTGTCGATTTCGCCGAACCGGCGGGGGCCTGGGGAGTCGTCGTCGATAATGGGGAAGCGGGCCGACGGCATCGGTCGCGGCGCCCTGCATCCGGCGGAGCGCGCCGGGCCGGCAGCCGCAGCGGACGGGTCCGCCACGGCCAGCACGAGGGGAGGACGGCACGATGGACGATGACGGCCTTCTGTACCGCGTCTACGAACGGCGGCTCCTCCGCGAGCTCGAGAACTTCGAGCTCCCGCAGCACCTGGGCGTCATCGTCGACGGCAACCGTCGCTGGGCGAAGGAGGCGGGGGAGAGCACCGAGCACGGCCATCGTGCGGGCGCAGCGAAGATCCTCGAGTTCCTCTCCTGGTGCGACGACCTCGACATCCCCCTGGTCACCGTGTGGATGCTGTCCACCGACAACCTGCGCCGCCCGCCCGAGGAGCTCACCGCCCTCTACACGATCATCGGCGACACGATCGGCCGGATCATCGAGGCCGGCTACTGCGTACGGCTGACCGGGAACGCCGAGGCCCTGCCGGAGTCGATGCGGGACGGCATCGCCCGAGAGCAGGTGGAGGTCTCCCCGGAGTCCCGGCTGACGGTCAATGTGGCCATCGGCTACGGCGGGCGGGAGGAGATCGTCGACGCCGTGCAGGAGCTGGTGCGGGACCTGGCCGCCCAGGGTCTGGACGGCGAGGGCATCGCCGCGGGGATCAGCGTCGAGTCCGTGGCCGAGCACCTCTACACCCGGGGGCAGCCGGACCCGGACCTCATCATCCGCACCTCCGGCGAACAGCGGCTCTCCGGCTTCCTGCTGTGGCAGTCCGTGCACTCCGAGTACTGGTTCTGCGAGACCTACTGGCCCGGGTTCCGCCGTGTCGACCTGCTGCGCGCCCTGCGCGACTTCTGCCGGCGCGAGAGGCGCTTCGGCACCTGAGCGAGCGGTGCCGGCGCGTGAGCGAGCGGTGTCGGCCCATGGGCGATCGGCGTCGGCGCGTGAGCGATCGCTGACGGCGCATGAGCGATCGGCGCCGGCGCGAGCGCCGGACACTCCGCCTGCCTCCCCGGCGAGGCCTGTGACCGGTGGCACACTTGAAGGCATCGGGAGCGGCGCACAACTCCCGGTGACGATCGGGTGAACGTCGTCCCCGCACCCCGCGGGACGCACCCGTCGGCGGGTGATCGCAGGGCTATGGTCCAGGCATCCGCTCGATCTCGGGAGGCTCCCATGGAAGAGACCACCACCGCCCGCGAGACGACGCCGGCCACCGACGGCACGGCATCGTTCGGCCTCAGCTCGGGAACGGCGGTGATCGGCGCCGCGAATCCCGACGGCGCCCCCGTGGTGCCCTCGCTGCTGCCGGGCACCGCGCAGCAGATGCTCGCCGAGGTCGAGACCGGCGTGATCACCTACGTGCTCGACACCTCGGTGCTGCTGTCCGATCCGCTGTCCCTGCACCGCTTCGCCGAGCACGACATCGTGCTCCCGATCGTGGTGATCACCGAGCTCGAGGCCAAACGCCACCATCCCGATCTCGGCTACTTCGCCCGCCAGGCGCTGCGGATCCTCGACGACCTGCGCGAACGCCACGGAAACCTCTCCCGGCCCCTGCCGATCGGCAAGGACGGCGGCCACGTGCACGTCGAGCTCAACCACATGAGCACCGCCTCCCTGCCGGACGGTTTCCGGCTCGGGGACAACGACACCCGGATCCTCGCCGTCGCCAAGAACCTCCAGCTCGAGGGCAAGAACGTGGTGCTCGTGTCCAAGGA
>DATGUQ010000115.1:0-6201 GCA_035301145.1 Brachybacterium sp.
GCCGCGCCGCGCGCGCCCAGCGCCCTGCCGTAGACTCTCGCCTCGTGGCTTCCATCGACTTCTCCGCAGAGATCCCCCAGCTCCGCTCCACCCTGGCCTCCATCGAGCAGGTGACGGACGTCGAGGCGCTCGACGCCCGGATCGCCGACCTCGAGCAGCAGGCCTCCGCGCAGAACCTGTGGGACGACGTCGAGAACGCCCAGAAGGTCTCCGCCGCGCTCTCCCATGCGCAGTCCGAGCGCCGCCGCATCAGCGAGCTCGCCTCCCGCATCGAGGACCTCGAGGTGATGGTCGAGCTCGCTGCGGAGGAGGACGACGCCGACACCCTCGCCGAGGCCGAGGAGGAGCTGACCAGCATCCACAAGACCCTCGACGAGCTCGAGGTGCGCACGCTGCTGTCGGGCGAGTACGACGAGCGCAGCGCCGTGATCACCATCCGCGCCGGCGCCGGCGGCATCGACGCCGCGGACTTCGCTGAGATGCTGATGCGCATGTACCTGCGCTGGGCCGAGCGTCACGGCTACCCCACCAAGGTGATGGACACCTCCTACGCCGAGGAGGCGGGGCTGAAGTCGGTGACCTTCGAGGTCACCGCCCCCTTCGCCTACGGCACCCTGTCCGTCGAGGGCGGCACCCACCGTCTGGTGCGGATCAGCCCCTTCGACAACCAGGGCCGCCGCCAGACCTCCTTCGCGGCGGTCGAGGTGATCCCGCTGATCGAATCCACCGACCACATCGACATCCCGGAGAACGACCTCAAGGTCGACGTGTTCCGCTCCTCCGGTCCCGGCGGCCAGTCGGTCAACACCACCGACTCCGCCGTGCGCATGACGCACCTGCCCACCGGCACCGTCGTCTCCATGCAGGACGAGAAGTCGCAGATCCAGAACCGTGCCGCCGCCCTGCGGGTCATGCAGTCCCGCCTGCTGCTGCTGAAGAAGGCCGAGGAGGCCGCTGAGCGCAAGGAGCTCGCCGGCGACGTCAAGGCGAGCTGGGGCGATCAGATGCGCTCCTACGTGCTGAACCCGTACCAGATGGTCAAGGATCTGCGCACCGAGTACCAGGAGGGCAACCCCTCCTCGGTGTTCGACGGGGAGATCGACGATTTCATCGACGCCGGCATCCGGTGGCGTGCCGAACAGGGCAAGTCCGACTCCTGAGCGGCGGCGTGACCAGGGGCACGCATACTTGACCAGGTTTTGACCAGGATGCTGTCCACAGGTGCGTCGATCCGGGTGCCCGCGCCCCTACTCTGGGGGACGGACGACTTCCCCGAAGTGACAGGCACCCGTGATCCGTTTCGACGACGTCACCAAGACGTACATGCGTGGACAGCGCCCCGCTGTGGAGAACCTCGACATCGAGTTCGCCCGCGGGGAATTCGTGTTCCTGGTGGGAGCCTCCGGATCGGGCAAGTCGACCCTGATGCGGATGGTGCTCAAGGAGGTCGCTCCCACCCGCGGCACCGTCTACGTGGCCGGCAAGGACCTCTCGCGCATCCCCTCGTGGAAGGTGCCCGCGCTGCGCCGCGACATCGGCATGGTGTTCCAGGACTTCCGCCTGCTGCCCTCGAAGACGGCCTACCAGAACATCGAGTTCGCCCTCGCCGTGATCGGCACCCCGCGCAAGGTGGTGCGTCGTCTGGTGCCCGAGATGCTCGAGATGGTGGGCCTGGAGGACAAGGGCAAGCGCCTCCCGCACGAGCTCTCCGGCGGTGAGCAGCAGCGCGTGGCGATCGCCCGTGCCTACGTCAACCGTCCCTCGATCCTGTTGGCGGACGAGCCCACCGGTAACCTCGACCCGGCCACCGCCGGCGGCATCCTCGATCTGCTGGCGGAGATCAACGAGCGCGGGACCACCGTGGTGATGGCCACCCACGACCGCTCCTCCGTGGACCGGATGCAGCGCCGCGTGGTCGAGATGGTCAGCGGCGTGGTGGTGCGGGACGAGGAGCACGGCACCTACGCGAGCCCGGCCCCGATGAGCGTCATCTCCGGGAACCTGCCCGACGACTCCGCCCATCGCGACGACCATCCGTTGGAGAGCCGCCCGGAAGAGGCGGGAACGGGCGATGCGCTCGCCGGGCGGTCCGCGGCCGCGGAGCACGGGCCGGCGCAGAACCCGGAGGGGGACGCCGCCACGGCGTCCTCGGCCGACGACGTGCTCGAGGAGGACCTGATCGACGAGCGCGCGGCGCTCCGGGCCCGGGACGAGGATCTCTTCGTCGAGGACGCCTTCGCCGAGGAGCCCTTCGCCGGCGACCCCTTCACGGACGAGACCGAGGAGGAGCGGCGATGAGGGCGCGATACATCCTCGGCGAGATCCTCACCGGCCTGTGGCGCAACATCTCGATGGTCATCTCCGTCGTGATCGTCACCGCGGTCTCGCTGACCTTCGTCGGCACCGGAGCGCTCATGCAGAAGCAGATCATGGACATGAAGTCCACGCTCGTCGAGCAGTCCCAGGTGACGATCTTCCTGTGCTCCCCGCACTCCACGGCCGCCTCCTGCGCCGGCGGCGCGGCGACCGACGCCCAGATCGACTCGGTGCACGAGGCGCTCGAGGGCGACGTGCTCAGCCCGTACATCGCCTCCTACTCCGAACGCTCCCAGGAGGAGGCGCTGGAGATCTACCAGGAGCAGTTCGCGGGCGAGAGCTTCGTCTCCAACTTCACGGCGGCGGACATGCCCGTCTCCTTCCACATCACGCTCGAGGACGCCGACGACTCCGCGGCGGTGGTCGAGTTCTTCCAGGGCCGTGACGGCGTGGACGAGGTCACCGACCTGCTGAGCACGTTCGCGCCCTTCATCGACGTGCTCAACCAGTCCACGATGTTCGCCCTCTCCCTGGCCGTGCTGATGCTGGTCGCCGCCCTGCTGCTGGTGGCCACCACGATCCGCATGTCGGTCGCCGGGCGGCGCCGCGAGATCGCGATCATGCGTCTGGTCGGCGCCTCGAACCTGTTCATCCGCCTGCCCTTCCTGCTGGAGGGCGCCGTCGCCGCGGTCATCGGCGGCGTCATCGCCTCCGGGATGCTCTGGGTGGGCCTGCATTACATCGTCGAAGGATGGCTCGCACCCACGCTCGGGGAGCAGCTGGTCACGGTGGGCGTCGTCGATCTCGTCTGGGCGGCGCCGCTCCTGATCGGGCTCGGCGCGGTCCTGTCCATCGCCTCGTCCGTCGTCTCCCTGAACCGCTACCTGAAGGTGTGAGCATGTCCCTCCGAAGCCTGCGCCGCCCGCTGTGCATCCTCGCCGCCGCGATGGTGGCGATGCCGATGCTGGTGGCGTCGCCGCTCTCCCCGGCCTCCGCGGACGGCTCCAAGCAGGACAAGATCGCCGAGCGCGAGGAGGTCGACCGGCAGCTGGAGGACCTGCGGATCGAGCTCAGCGACGTCAACGAGGAGCTCTCCGACACGTACATCGCGCTCGCGGAGACGGAACTGCTGATCCCGGAGGCACAGGCGGATCTCGAGGAGGCGCAGCGCGAGCTGGAGAAGGCCCGTGAGGAGGACCGGATCATCGGTGAGCGCCTCACCGCGGCCCAGGCCGAGGAGGAGCGGCTCTCCGGTGAGGTCGAGGAGGGCCAGGAGGAGGTCGACACCAGCAACGAGGAGCTCGCCTCCACGGCGCTGGACGCCTACAAGGGCGGCGGGATGCCGAACCCGTCCACGGTCTACATCGGCAACTCCTCGCCGCAGGACGCGGTGGACCGCTCCATGAACTACCGCCTCACCATGGCCTCGCAGGGCACGCGCCTGGATTCACTGCGCACCGACCAGGCCGTCACCGAGAACTCCGCGGAGCGTCTGGTCGCCGTGCGGGAGGAGATCGCGCAGCTCAAGATCGACTCCGAGAAGGCGGTCGAGCGCACGGAGGAGGCCGAGGCGGAGGCCTCCGAGGCCAAGCAGGCGCTGGACGCGCTCTACGCGAAGCAGAAGACGCAGCGCGAGGAGCTGGAGACCCAGAAGTCCGAGCACGAGAGCGAGGTCTCGACCCTGGAGACGCGCAGCTCGACGCTCGACACCGAGATCCAGGAGCTCGCGCGGCAGGAGCGGGAGCGTGCCGAGCGTGAGGAGCGCGAACGCCAGCGTCGCCAGCAGCAGCAGCAACAGCAGCAACAGCAGCAGCAGAGCAACGGCGGCGGCAGCAGCAGCGGCGGGTCCTCGAGCGGTTCGTCGTCCTCCTCGAGCGGATGGATCTACCCCGTCGACGCACGGCTGAATTCGAACTTCGGCTGGCGCGTCCATCCGATCTACGGCACCCGGAAGCTCCACGCCGGCGTCGACTTCCCGGTCGCCTGCGGGGTCCCGGTCAAGGCCGCGCACTCCGGCCGGGTCATCGCCCGCACCTACAACAGCGGCGCCGGCAACAAGATCATCCTCAGCCACGGCATCATGAACGGCCGTCTGGTCACGACCTCGTACCATCACCTGCAGGGCTACGCCCAGCCGGTCGGGGCGGAGGTCTCCGCGGGCACCACCGTCGGCTATGTCGGCACCACCGGCTCCTCGACGGGCTGCCACCTCCACTTCGAGGTCCACGAGGACGGCAACGCCGTCAACCCCGCCAACTACCTCTGAGCCGCCCCGCTCCTGACGCCGTGCGCGAAATCCCCTCGCGGCCCGCGCTGACCTCCGCGTAAGCTGAGATGTCCGGTCGCCAGGCGCGCCCGGGACACATCGACCGCGACGAATGACAGGAGGGTCCCGATGTCGGCGAAGAAGACCGCCGCGAAGAAGGCCGCTGCGGGCGACGGGCCCTCGAAGCAGCTCATCGCCTCGAACAAGCGCGCCCGTCACGACTACTTCATCGATCAGACCTGGGAAGCCGGCATCGTGCTGACCGGCACCGAGGTGAAGTCGCTGCGGGAGCGCGGCGCCTCCCTGATCGACGGGTACTGCTACGTCGAGGGCGGCGAGGTGTGGATGGACAACGCCCACATCGCGCCGTACGTGAAGGGCACCTGGACGAACCACGCCGCGCGGCGCAAGCGCAAGCTCCTGCTGCACAAGGTCGAGATCGCGAAGCTCGCCAGCAGGTCCCGGGAGAAGGGCTACACCATCGTGCCGATGGAGATGTACTTCCTGGGCTCCCACGCCAAGGTCGTCATCGGTCTCGGCCGCGGCAAGAAGGAATGGGACAAGCGCCAGACCCTGCGGGAGAAGCAGGACCTCCGCGAGGCGCAGCGTGCCATGCGCCGGCGCGAGCTGGCCTGACGCGCGGGTTGCTCAGGCGGCGAGGTCCTGCCGGGAGAGTCGGGCGAGGGTCTGCCGGCTCGAGGCGATCACGCCCTCATCGGCCGCTCCGATCCCCTCGCGCATGAACAGGGCCCGACGGGCATCCCCGAGCGCCGCCTCCCATCGGCGCGCCGCCGCCTCGTGCAGGCCCTCCCGGTGCTCGGCCAGGGCATGCTCGAAGCGGCACTTCGCCCGGTGCTGGAACACGCCGGCCAGCACCGACAGGGACGAGGGGGAGGTGGGGTCCTCGAGGCCCGTCTCCTCGGCGGCGAGGTCCAGCTGCTCCTCGGCGGCCACGAACGCCCCCTGCCACTGCAGCACTTGGGCGTAGCGGGCGCGGCGCACGGCGCGCATCACGGGGGAGAGGCCCTCTGCGGCGAGGCTGCGGCGCCCGGCGGTCGCCGCGTCGTCGAGCCGGCCGAGCATCCGCAGGTAGGCGACCGTGCGCGGGTCCTCGGGATGCAGGATGCACCAGGATTCCAGGGCTGCGGGATCCGAGACCTGCTCGCGCAACGTCTCGTCATCCACGGTGACGTGGACGCCGGCCGCTTCGAAACTGCTCACGCATCTATCCTCGCCGCTCCCCGGCGCCGGGTCCAGGGACTGTTCTTTCACCGTGAGCTGACGGATACTCGCTTCAGATCCTCGACGGGGCGGGGTAGACTCGATGTACGACGCACGGGAGGACCCGTCGTCGGTGGGTGATTGACAACTGAACAGTGAGTGCATGGACAGTCCTGAGGGACTGCCCGAGTCTGCATACCCACGCCAAGGGGCCGATCGGTTTCGACGGTAGTTGTCCAGCAAGGGGAAGCGGGCCGAGAAGCCAGAGTCATCTCGTTAATGTCCTCTGGAAACCAATAAGTGCCGAACCCAAGCGCACTGACTTCGCTCTCGCTGCCTGATCAGCGTTAGCAGTCTGGAACCCCGGGAGTGCTCCTGACCCGGATCGTTCCATCATC
>DATGUQ010000116.1:0-5787 GCA_035301145.1 Brachybacterium sp.
GGCCGCGCACGTCGGCGGGATCTGGGACCCGGAGCGCGAGGACTCCCCGGTGTGGCCCACGATGGAGATGATCTCCTCGCGCGAGTTCACCCAGTACGAGGACATGCTCCAGCCGGTCTCCTTCCCGGAGTACCTCTCCCCCACCCAGATGGCGAAGTACCTGCGCGCCTACGCCGCCCGGCACGATCTCACCGAGCACTTCCGCCCCCGCACCGCGGTGCGCAGCGCCCGGCCCTTCGACGAGGGGGTCTGGGAGGTGGAGTTCTCGACCGGCGAGGTCGGGATCTATCGCGCGGTGGTCTCCGCCCACGGCATCTCCGAGCACCCCCACCGCCCCGCCTGGGCCGCCGATGTCCCCTCCTCGGTGCGGGTCGTCCACGCCAAGGACTGGACCGGCGCCGACGGTCTCGAGGGGCAGCGAGTGCTGGTGGTCGGCTCGGGGCAGTCCGCCGCGGACATCTCGGTCGACGCCGCCCGCCGCGCCCTCGAGGTCCGCTGGTCCATGCGCACCGGCCACTGGGTGGTGCCACGCCGCATCG
Source organism: Brachybacterium sp. (assembly GCA_035301145.1). GTDB lineage: Bacteria > Actinomycetota > Actinomycetes > Actinomycetales > Dermabacteraceae > Brachybacterium. The sequence continues at coordinate 540 of DATGUQ010000116.1, forward strand.
CCGGCGTCCCGGGCGACGTCGCCGCCTCCCGGGAGCCGTCCGTGCTCGGCGGGCTGAACGCGAGGATCGCCGAGACGGTGATCCGACGCGCCGTCGGCCATCCCGCCGACGCGGGCCTGCCCGCCCCGGCCGCGCCCCTGCTCGAGGATGCGGTGATCGTCTCCGACGACGTGCTGGACCGGGTGCGCGAGGGGCGGATCACGCCGGCCGGCGACATCACCGGCGTGGACGCCGACGGCACCGTCACGCACCTGGGCACCGGGTCCCACGCCGGGCACCTGAGCTTCGCCCCGGACCTGATCGTGCTGGCCACCGGCTACGAGTCCCGGGCCGCCCACTTCCCCGAGGACCTGATCCCCCGCACCGCCTCCGGCGCACCGGACCTGTTCCTCGGCGCCTTCGCCCGCGGCCGCGACGACCTGGTGGTCCTCGGTCAGCAGCAGGTCTCCGGCGGGATCCTGCCGATCCTCGTCGAGCAGGCGGACATCGCCGCCTACATGCTGGCCGCCGTGCGGGACGGCTCCTCCCCCGCGCTCGAGCGGTTCCGCCGGATCCGGGCCGGGTCCGAGGCCGCTGTACCCGCGCGGCCCGCCCCCGCCCCCGGCGGCGTGCGAGGCCGGGTCCAGGGCCTGCTCGGCGCGCAGAAGGTCACCCCGCGCGAGGTCGCGGGCTCCGCGCACGGGGCGGGCCGGCCGGTGCCGCAGGTGGACCGAGACACGCTGCTGGCGCGCCTGCGCTCGGTCCGCGCGCTGTTCGCCTGACGCCGCACCCCCGGGTTCGCCTGACGCCGCACCCTGGGTTCGCCTGACGCCGCACCCTGGCCACCAGAACCTTGACGTATACGTGAGTTGAACGGCGTATATCCGTTCAACTCACGTATACGTCAGTTTCCTGGTGGCGGCCCGGCTCCGGCCCCGGCAGCATCCGGTCAGCTCCGGGGCACCGGCACCGCCGGGGAACGACGCGAGCGGCCGCTCATCACGGCGGTGACCACCAGCGCCGCAGCGGTGATCCCCACCACGGCCAGCACGGCCGCTCCCGCGCGGTGCTGATCGGCCAGGGCGTCCGTCCACCAGGTGCGGCCGGTGGCGCCGAACCAGCTGGCCGCCACCAGGGCATCCGTCCGCAGCAGGGCGATGCCCGCGCCGAGCCCGAGCAGCACCGGCGCAGCGGTGGCCGCTGCGCGCCCCCAGCGCGGGGCCGTGGCCGGCACGGCGCGCACCGCGAGCGCGCTGAGCACACCGGCGGCCAGCGCCAGCACCTGCAGGGCCAGGTGCGCGGCATGGCCGTCGAGGGCGGGGCGCAGCAGCGGGCCGAGGTAGATCCCGATCAGCACCGCCGGGCCGGCCGCGGCGCAGGGCACCGCGAGCCACCAGCGGCGTGTGATGGCACCGCGCAGCGCCGTCGGCATCAGCAGGACGCTGCCCAGCAGCACCCCGGCGGGCACCACCAGCAGCACGTGCTGGAGCGCGTGCGCGGAGATCAGCACCTTGCCGTACACGTTCAGCGGCCCGCTGGTCAGCAGCACCAGCGTCGCCGCGCCCAGCAGCAGGCGGAGGGTGCCCGCCCGCGTGCGGGCCGGGGCGGTCGGACGCCACCACAGCAGCACCAGCACGCAGGCGAGGGCCATGCCGAAGGGTGCCGGGCGCCACGCTCCCAGCACGGTGAGCGGCCCCGGCGCGGGCGGCAGCGGGTAGCCGGTGAGCACACCGGCCGGGCCCTCGGGCGGGGTGCCGGCCTCCGCCGGCGGGGGTGAGGAGCTCATCGCGGCGGCGAGGGCGACCGCGAGCCCCATCAGCGCGAGCTCGAGGATCGCCAGTCGGCGGTAGGTGCTGCGGGCATGCTGTCCGGTGCCGGGGGTCTCGAAGCCGGCGGTGATCTGTCGGCGCTGCAGAGCGCCCAGCCCACCCAGCACCAGCAGCAGCACGGCCTTGGCCAGTCCCAGCTGGACATAGGCGCTGGTGAGGATCTCCCCGGGGCCGTTCATGCGCACGGCCAGCGCCCACACCCCGCTCAGTGCGAGCGCGATCCAGCAGATCAGCGCGAGATGGGAATAGCCGCGCACCACGCGCGCGTCGTCGCGGCTGCGGGCGGGCAGGAGCTGCAGCACGGCCAGGCCGCCCAGCCAGATCCCGACGGCCAGGAGGTGGATCAGCATCGTCGAGGTGCCCACCTCGTGGGTCTCGTCGCCGGCGGCGTGCCCGGTCATCGCCGCGGCGAAGGCCACGAGGGACGCGAGCGCGGTCACCGTGCGGGCGATGCCCCGCGAGGTGCCGAGCACGGCGATCGTCGTGGTCGCGGCGGCGAGGACCACGCCGCTCAGCAACCAGACCCCCAGGTCCGTACCGAAGAACACCTGCAGGTCCGAGCCGAAGCGCGGGGAGCCGACGGGCTGGCCGGTGGCGACGGCGTAGGACAGCACCAGGCCGGCACCGCGCAGCAGGGTGGTCGCCCCGGCCGCGATCGCGACGATCAGCAGGGCGCGGGCTCGGTCGGCGGGTTCCCGCAGCAACCAGCCGGCGACCGCCGCGCCGCCGAGGGTGAGCGCGCCGGCGAGGTCCGCGAGCACCGCCGCGACGGGCGCGCCGCGGCGGGCGATCGGCCCGGCATCCATGAGCACGAGGGTGTCGCCGCCGGCGGCATCGGCCGCGAGCACGGACAGCCCCGCGAGCACCGCGAGGCCTCCGAGCAGCACCAGCACGGCCGCGGGCCGGGGCCGCGGCAGGGCGGGGTCGGTCATGAGGCGAGCACCAGGCCCAGCCACAGCGCCGCCATCCCGGCGCCGGCGCTCAGCAGCAGGTAGGCCAGAGCGAGGGAGAAGGTGCGTCGCCGCACCAGCTCGACCACGTCCGCTGCGGCGGTGGACATCGTCGACAGGCCGCCGCAGAACCCGGCGGCCAGCATCAGGTAGACGAACTCCCTGACCCCGCCGGCCGAACCGAGGCGGGCGACCACGAGACCCAGCAGGAAGCAGGCGAGCAGGTTCGCGAGCATCGTCGTGCCGGGACGGACCGTCTCGTCCAGGTGCTCCCGGCCCTGTGCCGCGACCAGGCGCAGCCCCAGGGCGCTCACGCCCCAGCGCACGACGGCACCGAGGCCGCCGCCGATGCCCACCAGCAGCGCCGCTCCCAGCAGACCGATCGCGCTCATGCCGTCCCCTCCGCCTCGGGGACGCTGCGTGCCGCCAGCCACCGGGCGAGACGACGCCCGCCGAGCAGGCCCAGCACGATCCCGCTCAGGCACACCGCGATCGTCAGCGCCGTGTACGTCATGGCGAGCACCGGGAAGTCCGCCCCGATCATCGCCGAGCCCTCCAGCACGACCGTCGCGAAGGTCGTGAACCCGCCGCACAGGCCGGTGCCCAGCAGCGGGTGCAGCCAGGGGCGCGCGGCGCGGACCTCGAGCACCCCGTTGAGCAGGCCGAGGCCGAGGCAGCCCAGCAGGTTCACCCAGAGGGTGGCCCACGGCAGCTCGACCAGGGTGGGGGTGGTGACGGTGGGTACGAGCACGGTCAGCGCGAAGCGGAGCATCGCGCCGAGCGCTCCCCCGGCCGCGACCAGCAGCGCCGCGCGCCACGGCGCCAGCGCGCGGGGGACGGGACCCGAGTCCAGGGTGTCGGACTCGGTGACCTCCTCGAAGCGCAGCGCGGCCATCTCGACCGTCTGCATCCGCGGATCATCGCGGCGCGACGGGCGCGGTGCGGGGGAAGGGCTCGAGGTCACCGCCACAGCGTACCGACGTCCACCCGGCAGAGGCTGTTCAGCGGGACGACGTCAGCAACCCCACAGCGCCCGATCCCACACCGCTCGGCCTCGCGCCGCTCAGCCCCACACCAGCCCCAGCGAGGGGTCCTCGAGCACGGCCGAGACGTCGCGCAGCAGCTCGGCGCCCAGCGCGCCGTCGATGAGGCGGTGGTCGAAGCTCAGGGAGAGCGAGGCGACCTGTCGCGGGACGACCTGGCCGTCGACCACCCAGGGCTTCTCCTTGATCGCGCCGACGCCGAGGATCGCGGACTCCCCCGGGTTCAGGATCGGGGTGCCGGAGTCGATGTCGAAGACGCCGTAGTTGGTGATGGTGATGGTGCCGTCGCGGGTGTCGCGCAGGGACGTGCGACCGGCCCGGGCCGTGCGGGCGAGCTCCCCGATGCCCTCGGCGAGCTCCCGCAGCGTCATCAGGTGCGCGTCCTTGAGGTTCGGCACGATCAGACCGCGCGGGGTGGCCGCGGCGATGCCGAGGTTCACGTAGTGCTTGTAGACGATCTCCTGCGCGTCCTCGTCCCAGGAGCCGTTGACCTCGGGATTGCGGCGGATCGCGACCAGCAGCGCCTTCGCGATCACGGCGAGGGGGCTGACCTTGACGTCGGCCCACTCCCGCGAGGAGCGCAGCTGGGCGACGATCTGCAGCGCCCGGGTCATGTCGATCTCGTTGAACACGGTCACGTGCGGGGCGGTGAAGGCGGAGGCCACCATCGCCTCGGCGGTGCGCTTGCGGACCGAGCGGATCGGCACCCGGGTGGTGCGCTCGTCGCTGGTGACGCCCGCGAACGGCTGATCGCGGGTGGTCTTCATGGCCCCGCCGAGACCTTCCGGGGCCTGCGGCGACTCCTCGGGGAAGAAGGCGCCGTCGCCGTCGCCGCCGAAGGCACGCTGCTGGGCGGCGAGCACGTCCTGCCGGGTCACGGTGCCCTCGGGGCCGGTGGCCAGCACGTCGTGCAGCGCGATGCCGAGGTCCCGGGCGAGCTTGCGCACCGGCGGCTTGGCGAGGATCCGGTCGATCGGGACCTGCCCGGCCACCTCCTGCTGGGCGGGGGCCGCGCGGCGCCGACGCCGGCGCGCCGGGGCGGAGCGGGCGCCGTAGCCGACGAGGGTCTTCGGCTCCTCGCCGCCGCTCGCGTCCTGCGGGACGGCCACCTGCTCGGCGACCTCCTCCGCCGAGGGGTCGGAGTCCGCCTCCTCGGCCTCCGTCGCGTCGGCCGCGACGGCAGTGCCGGACGTGTCGGCGCCGCCGGTCGCGTCGGCCCGGCCGTCGGCCGCACCGGCGGGGGCCGCGCCGCCCGAGGTGTCGACCTGGATCAGCCCGGCACCGACCGGCACCTCGTCGCCGACGGCCACCAGGATCGCGACCACGGTGCCGGCCACGTGGGTGGACAGCTCGACGGCGCTCTTGGCGGTCTCGACCTCGACCACCGGGGCGTTGATCTCGACCCGGTCGCCGATGGCGACCTTGATCTCGAGGATCTCGGCCTCGG
>DATGUQ010000117.1:0-30956 GCA_035301145.1 Brachybacterium sp.
GCTTGAGGCCCTGTGCCAGGTCGAGCGGCTTCAGCTGCCCGCGCCCGGGCGAGAAGACGCGCGTCACGCCGCGATCGAGGCCGCGCTCGATCCGATCCAAGATCCCCACGGTGGTCCTTCGCTCTCGCTGTGGCTGACAGAAGCGGGCGGGTCGTCGGCCGACGCCGCCGGTGCGCTGTGCGGCAGGGCGGCGATCGACGGGGCTGCCCGCCTCCGATCGTATCGCGCGAGCACGCCGATCCCGGCACCGCCCGGCGGGGAGGCGGCGAGGGATTCGTGCAGGGCTGGTGAAGAGTCCGGGCCCTCGGGCGACGGACCCGGCCCGTCGGAGGCGAGGGGGCCGTATGCCATATTGAAGGGGTGGAGACCGTCAGAGCGCCCGAGATCCCCGTCGACGTCGACTTCGCCCATGCGCTGGGGGTGTCCGACGCGCAGCGCACCCTGCACACCCAGGGCGATCCGCGCCGCGTCTGGGACCTCGCCAGCGTCTCCAAGCCCCTGACCGCGCTCGGGGTCCTGGTCGCCGTGGACCGCGGCCTGGTCGACCTCGACGAGCCCGCCGGGCCGGAGGGGGCGACGGTGCGCCACCTGCTCGCCCACACCGCCGGCTACGCCTTCGACGGCGACGAGACGGTCGGGGCCGTCGGCGCCCGGCGCATCTACTCCAACACCGGTTTCGAGGTGCTCGCCGCGCACGTCGAGGACGCCACCGGGGAGGACTTCCCCGACTGGATGGAGCAGACGGTCGTGGCCGGGCTGGACCTCGTCGACGTCGAGCTGGTGGGGTCGCCGGCCGCCGGCTACCGCGGCTCGGTCCGGGACCTGCTGGCCGTCGGCCGCGAGCTGCTCGCCCCCACCCTGATCCCCGAGCCGCTGTGGCGCGAGGCGCGCAGCGTCCAGTTCCCGTCGCTGGCCGGGATCCTGCCCGGTTACGGGCGCCAGAAGCCCAACGACTGGGGGCTCGGATTCGAGATCCGCGACCACAAGGAGCCGCACTGGACCGGCAGCGCCTCCTCCCCGGAGACCTTCGGCCACTTCGGCCAGTCCGGTTCCTTCCTGTGGGTGGACCCGGTCGCCTCGCTCACCGCCGTGTTCCTCGGCGAGCAGCCCTTCGGCCCCGAGCACGTGCGGATCTGGCCCGGGCTCACCGACACGCTGCTGGAGCGCTTCGGCGCCGACGGGCGATGACCTGCCTCGACCTCCTGGACGGCTTCGGGTTCGAGGCCGCCGCGATCGTGCTCGGCCCGGAGGGGGAGCGGGCGCGCCGCGGGGACGTGGGACGGATCCGGCCCTGGCGATCGGTCACCAAGACCCTCACCGGATTCGGTGCGACCCTCGCCCTGCAGGAGGGGTGTGCGGACCTCGAGGACCCGGCCGGCCCGCCCGGGTCGACGCTGCGCCACCTGCTCTCCCACGCCTCGGGGTACTTCTACGAATCGGACAGCACCCTGCAGGCCCCGGGCCTGCGTCGGCACTACTCGAACTACGGCATCGACGAGGCCGCCCGCCACGTCGAACGGCGCCTTGGGCGTGACGTCGGCGACTGGATCAGGGAGCAGATCGCGGAGCCGCTGGGCATGGACGGGCTGGAGTGGAGCGGCTCGCCGTCGGTCGGCGCCCACGGTGCGCTCACCGACCTCGCCCTCTTCGCCGCCGAGCTGCTGCGGCCCACCCTGCTCGAGCAGCGCTGGTGGGCCGAGATGACCGGTGTCCAGTTCCCGGAGCTGGTGGGCATCATGCCCGGCTTCGGCAAGCAGAGCCCCAACCCCTTCGGCCTCGGGATCGAGGTGCGCGGGACGAAGTCGCCGCACTGGACCGGCGCGCACAACAGCCCCGCCACGTTCGGGCACATCGGCATGCGCGGCACCGCCTTCTGGGTGGACCCCGTCGCCGATCTCGCCCTCGTGGTCGGCACGTCCCACGACTTCTGCGACGCCCACCGCGAGGTCATGCCCCGCCTGTCAGACGCGGTGCTGGCCGAGCACGGCTGAGAGCGCCGGGGCGGGCCATGACCCGCCGGGCCCGGGGCCGTCTCCGGGTGTCGGGCGCGCCGGGGTCGGGGGTCTCCGGGCGTCGGGTCCGCTGGGGCGGGAGTGTCTCCGGGCGTTAGGAGATTTGCGGATCCGCAAGGACGCTAGCGGTCGAGAGGGAGTCGCGTGGCACCGACGATCCAGGATTCCCTCGGCGCCGAGGACCCGGGGTGCCCTCGGCACCGACGAACCGAGCTCCCCGCTGGTCGCATCGGCAGGCCGCGCACCAGCGCCAGCGCCGCTCGCCAGCTCCGCCCACCGGCGCCGCCGGCCGGGCCCGGGCTCAGGCGTTGTGGACCAGCGGCCCGACGGGCTCGCGCCAGCCGGCGAGCACCTCGAGCATCCGCACCAGGCGCACCGTGGCCCGCACGTCGTGCACCCGCAGCATCCTGGCCCCGTGCTGCACCGCCCAGGCGGCCGCCGCGAGCGACCCCTCGAGCCGCTCCTCCTTGGCCAGCCCCAGCGACTCGCCCACGAAGTCCTTGCGGCTCAGCGCCGCCAGCAGCGGCAGATCGAACTCGGCGAACCGCCCGAAGCCCCGCATCAGCTCGAGCGTCTGGACGGTGGACTTGTTGAGGTCCGGCCCCGGGTCGAGCACGATCCGGGACCGGTCGACGCCTGCCGCGAGGGCGCGCTCGAGCCGGTCCGCGAGGAACTCCCGCACCTCGGTGACCACGTCGTCGTAGCGCGGGTGGGGGAACGGCCGACGGGGCTGCGCCGCCGAATGGGTGAGGATCAGCGAGGCGCCGGTCTCGGCCACCGCAGGCGCCATCCGCGGGTCCGACAGCCCGGTGGTGTCGTTGATGACGTCCGCGCCGGCGGCGATCGCGTCCCGTGCGACCGAGGCGTGGAAGGTGTCGACCGAGAGCAGCACGTGCCGGGGCAGCCGCTCGCGCAGCGCGGCCACGACCGGCACCACCCGGTCGCTCTCCTCCGCGGCGGGCACGGGCTCCCCGGGGGCGAACTTCACCCCGCCGATGTCGACGAGGTCGGCGCCGTCCCGGCCTGCTGCGAGCCCGGCGTCGACCGCGGCCTCCAGGTCCCAGGTGCGGCCCTCGTCGAAGAAGGAGTCGCGCGTGCGGTTGACGATGGCCATCACCAGCACTCGTCGGGCGGTCTCCGGAAGCGGCCGCGGGGCGTCCAGCACGGGCTCGGGACCGGGCGATACAGTGGATCCGGAGCAGGGGGTGCGACCTGCCGCGCGCTCGTCGTACACCGTGTTCACGATCCGTTCCTCCGCTGTTCAGACCGGGCCCGCCCCTGCTTTGAGGCGTCCCCGACCTGCACTACGTTATGAGCGGACACGGACTTGCACAATCCGGCTGAGCTGCACCTCGCACGCCGGCACAGCACCTGATGGAGGACTCACGAGATGAAGATCGTCGTCGCCGGTGGAGATGGTTTCTGCGGCTGGCCCACCGCCCTGTACCTCTCGCAGAAGGGCCATGACGTCACGATCGTGGACAACCTGGTGCGTCGTGACATCGACGAGGAGCTCGGCTCCAACTCGGTGACCCCGATCCTCCCGCTCGAGGAGCGGGTCGCGGTGTGGAAGGAGGTCTCCGGCAGGGACATCGCCGTCGAGATCGCCGACCTCACGGACTACGACGCCGTCTCGAGGGTCTTCCGGGACGTGCAGCCGGAGGCGTTCGTGCACTTCGCCGAGCACCGCTCCGCCCCGTACTCGATGATCGACCGCGAGCACGCGATCGAGAACCACCGCAACAACGTCGAGGGCACCCTGAACGTGCTGTGGGCGATCAAGGACTTCGCCCCCGACTGCCACCTCGTCAAGCTCGGCACGATGGGCGAGTACGGCCAGCCGAACATCGACATCGAGGAGGGCTGGATCGAGGTCGAGCACAAGGGCCGCAAGGACCGCCTGCCCTACCCCAAGCAGCCCGGCTCGTTCTACCACCTCACCAAGGTGCACGACAGCGACAACATCATGTTCGCCTGCAAGATCTGGGGCATCCGTGCCACCGATCTGAACCAGGGCGTGGTCTACGGCCTCGAGACCGACGAGACGCGCCGGGACCCGCGCCTGGTCAACCGCTTCGACTACGACGCCGTGTTCGGCACTGCCCTGAACCGCTTCATCATCCAGGCGGCGATCGGCCACGATCTCACCGTCTACGGCAACGGCTCCCAGACCCGCGGCTACCTGGACATCCAGGACACCGTGCGCTGCATCGAGATCGCCTGCGAGAACCCCGCCGACGCCGGCGAGTTCCGCGTCTACAACCAGTTCACCGAGCAGTTCTCCGTCAAGGAGCTCGCCGAGAAGGTGCAGAAGGTCGCGCGCGACCTGGGCAACGAGGTCGAGCTCGCCACCACCGAGAACCCGCGCGTGGAGAAGTACGACCACTACTACAACGCGGTCAACACCAACCTGCTGGACCTGGGGCTCGAGCCCCACCTGCTGACCGACGAGCACCTCACCGAGGTCATCAAGGTCGCGATGAACAACACCGACCGGGTCAGGCGTGAGCTGGTCATGCCCACCGTCACCTGGAAGTGAGCCCGGTCCCGTGAAGATCGCGATCGTCACGGAGACCTTCCTGCCCTCCGTCGACGGCGTGGTGACGCGCCTGCGCCACGCCGTCGAGCGGTTCACCGAGCTCGGGCACGAGGTCATGGTGATCGCCCCCGAGCTCGGGGTCACCGAGCACGCCGGGGCTCGCGTGGTGGGCATCCGCCCGGTGACGTTGCCGTTCTACAAGCATCGGCGCTTCACCCTGCCCACCCCCACCGTCGACGGCATCATCCGCGGCTTCCATCCGGACGTGGTCCACGCGGCCCAGCCGATCCTGCTCGCCTCCTCCGGCGCCTTCGCCGCCCACCGGCAGCGGATCCCGCTGGTCGCGAGCTACCACACGCACATCCCGCGCTATCTGGACCTGTACCGGGCCTGGTCGTGGGGCAAGCCCGCGGTGTGGTGGCAGATCAAGCGCAACCACGCGCTGGCGGACGTCAACATCGCCACCTCCGAGACGATGCGGGCCGAGCTCGCCGAGAAGGGGCTGCCGAACCTGCACGTGGTGCGCCGCGGTGTGGACACGCAGACGTTCCATCCGCGCTTCGCGTCCGAGGCGATGCGCGAGCGGCTCACCCAGGGGCATCCGGAGAAGAAGCTGCTGGTCTTCGTGGGGCGCCTGGCGGCGGAGAAGGAGATCCACACCCTGCGGCCGATGATGGAGCAGCGGGATGACGTCGCGCTCGCGATCGTGGGCGACGGCCCCTACCGGCGCGAGCTCGAGGAGCTGTTCGCCGGGACCTCCACGCTGTTCCCCGGCTTCATGGAGGGCGAGGAGCTCGCGAGCGCCTTCGCGAGCGCCGACGCCTTCGTGTTCCCCTCGGTCACCGAGACGCTGGGGCTGGTGATCCTCGAGGGGATGGCCTCTGGGCTGCCGGTGGTCGCCGCCCGCTCGGGGCCGACGATGGAGCAGGTCACCGACGGGGTGAACGGGCTGATCTTCGATTCCGGGGACGAGGCGAGCCTGGACGCGGCGCTGACCCGGCTCGGCGACTCCGATCTGCGCGGACGTATCCGCTCCGCCGCCCGTGCCGAGGCGGAGCGGTTCTCCTGGGAGAACGCCTCGGACGACCTGCTGCGCTACTACGAGATGGCGATCGAGCAGCACGGACACGGACCGCACCGGTGATCCCGGACGCACGCAACTCGCTCGCCGCCGTCCCCACGGAGTCGCTCGCCCCGCTGCGCCCGGCTGTCCTCGAGGGGCTCAGGCGGTGGGCGCGTCCCGCCACAGCAGGCGGAACCACAGCTCGCCGCCGCCCGCGAGCGTGTGGACGTCGGCCTCTCCGTAGTCGGTGGGGCGCAGCTCCTGCCCGGTGGAGCGCAGGCCGGAGGAGGACAGCACGTCGTACTCGTCCGCGACGCGCAGCACCTCGAAGGGGGACTGCTCGCTGCCGTCACGACCGGCGCGGATGCTGTCGAAGGCGAGAACGGCGAGCTTCTCCTCCCGGTCGGCGTCCGTGTCCTGCCCCAGGGTGCGGTAGCCGCGGGCCAGGCGGGCATGCGCCTGGGGGCTGAGGAACAGCCCCGGCATCTGCGCCCAGATCGCGTCCACGCCGGCACGAGCGGCCTCCTCGGGCGTCCCGGAGGCTCGCGTCGGGCCGGCGAGCACCTGGGCGAGCGAGACCATCGGGTCGTATCCCGGGGAGGCGATCACCGCCGCGCGCAGCGCGTTGCGGTGAGCGGGCGTCGGGTCCAGGAGGTAGGCCTCCATGATGTCGGGGAAATCCACTGTGCCGTCTCCTCCAGCTGATGATCGGTCGTATCTGCCGCGACCCGCGTCAGGGCCGGGCGAAGGTCGTCCAGTCGGTGCCGTCCCAGGTGATCACGCCCTCCGAGCTGGATGCTCCGTACAGCACGGTGCCATCGGGGGAGTACGTCAGCGCGCCCACGGCCCCCGGGGCGCGGGGCAGCTCCTCGAGACCGTCCTGTGCCCGGTCCCAGAGCAGCACCGGGGAGTCCGTCCAGGAGGTCACGGCGACGCGCTCGCCGTCCGGGGCGACGGCGACGTGGCCGGCATCGGTCCCCGGCAGGGCCGGAGCCTCCTGGAGATCGCCGTCCGGGCCGGACGCGAACAGCTGGGCGTGCTCGGGGTCGGAGGCCGTGTGCTCCAGGGCGGTGCCCGTGCCGATCAGCAGGGTGCCGTCCGGTGCGTACGCCACCTCGCGGGGGAGGGACTCGGTGCCCTCGACGGTGTCGATGCGCTTCGCGGAGGCGAGATCCCACAGCTCGACGGGGCCGGCGGGGCCGGCGACCGCGAGGCGGGTCCCGTCGGGCGCGAGCGCGAGCGCCAGCGGCTCGAGGTCCCGGACGTCGAGGATCTCCCCGGGGGAGCAGGCGGCGCCGAGCCCGGTCCACAGCCGCACCGTCCCGTCCGCGCCGAGCGAGACCAGGGTGCTGCCGTCGGCGCTGAAGGCGAGGTCCTGGACGCCGCGGCCCCGGCCGCCCTCGCGCGGCGGGGTGTGACCGGTCAGGGTCCACAGCACCTCTCCCTCGACGGTGGTGATCTCGATGTGCTCGGGTCCGCCGAGGGCGAGCAGCGAGCCGTCCGGGTGCCAGGCGATCGCCCCGGCCAGCTCGTTGTCGAAGCGGGTGGCGAGGGAGCCGTCGGTCGTGTTCCACAGGGTGGTCCCGGCCGTCTCCGCCTCGCCCTTCCGCTTCAGCCCGATCCCGGTGTTCGCCGCGACCAGCGCGCCGTCGGGGGAGACGGCGATCGCCTCGCGGGAGAGGACGGAGTCATCGACCACGATCTCCCGGTCGCCGGAGTCCTCGCCCCAGCTCGTCGAGGGCCGCGGCACCGTGGCCCCCTCGGCGCAGGCGCTCGCGGTGAGGTCGCCGCCGGAGCCGCCGCCCCAGGGCGTGCAGGCACCGAGCGCGGCGAGAGCGGGCAGGGCGCCCAGCAGGCCGAGCACGCGGCGGCGCCCGCGGCTCGCCGGCCGGCCGGGCAGGGCGAAGCCGGCTCGGAGGGCGTGGGCCGAGGTCATCATGCGGGCTCCTCGCTGACGTCGACGCCGGCGTCGTGCTGGTACTCCTGCAGCTGTTCGAAGGTCAGCTCGTCCCCGGCGAACTCGTCCTCCCGCTCCCGGGCGTCGACCTCGACGGGCTGGTTCTGGTACTCCTCGAAGGAGTCGCCGTTGCTGGTGGACTTGTAGTCGTCGAAGTTCTCCCGCCAGGACTCGATCTCCTCGCGGGAGATGCCGTGCTCCTCCTCGATGCGGTCGTAGTCCTCGTCGTGATCGACCCAGGGGAGGAAGTCCCAGAAGCTCTCGGTCTGGTCGACGAACTCGTGCTGGGCCGCGTGGCGGACCTCGTGCACCGTGGTGAGCATCAGATCGGGGTTGTCGAGCACGTACTCGTTGAGCTTCAGGGTCCCGGAGCCGTCGGTCCAGGAGCCGTAGGTGATCATCCCGTCCTCCGGCGGCTCGGTGAAGAAGGTGATGTCCACCGGCTCCATGCCGTACCGCTCGAACTCCTGGTCCACCATCTCCTGGAGCACGGCCCGTCGGTCCTCGGCGCTCATCTGCTGCCAGGCGTCCTGGATGTCCTGGTCCATGGGCACGTCCCCGGCGCCCTCATCGCTCGTGAAGCCGATGTCGCCCATGCCGCCGGTCCCGTCGCCGCCGGACGCGCCGCCATCGGGCGCACCGGAGTCGGGCTCGGAGGCGACATCCTGCTCCGCGGCGTGCTCCTCCGCGGACTGCGCCGTGCGCTGCAGCAGGTCCAGGGCGTCGCGCCAGACCGGTGCCACCTGCGAGTCCCACCGGTCACGGAAGGCCTCGGCGTCTCCGCCGCGCCAGATCTGGGGGATCGCGGCCATCCGCCCCTGGAGCGTCTCCTGCTCGGCGGCGAGCCGCTGCTGCGACTCCCGCATCCTCTGCGCGAGGTCGCGGACCTCGTCGACCTCCATCCCCTGGAAGCTCATCGGTTCCCCTGTTCTCGTCCGACCCCGGAGCCGCGGTGCTCGGCTGCGCATCCCCCGGCGCGAGGCCGAGGCCTGCGACCACCTCACCTTATCGCCTGGGCGCGGCTCCGTGCGCGCCGGGCGAGGAGCGGTCCGTGATGCATGATCACCACCCCTCGTGATGCGCGCCGCCTCCGGTGGGGCGCGCGTCACCCGCGGCCCCGCCCCCACACGCGCTTTGGGCCGTAGCTATGACGGCTTATGACGAGAATCTTGCGCGCGGGTCCCCGCCGCCGCGAGGATCCCCGCCATGACATGCACCGCGACCGCTCCCGGCAACCGCCTGGCCGGGAGCCACCACCCGTCGGCCCTCGCCGCCGCGCCGCAGGCCGTGCGCCTGGACGCGGTGGCCCGCACGTTCGCCGCCGGCCAGGGCCGGCACGAGGTGCTGCGCGAGCTGGACCTGGAGCTGCGCGCCGGGGAGATCGTCGCGGTGATCGGCCCCTCCGGCTGCGGCAAGTCCACCCTGCTGCGCCTCGTCGCAGGCCTGGACCGCCCCAGCGCCGGCACCATCGGCCTCGACGGCACGCCGCTGACCGGCACCGATCCGCGCATCGCGGTCGCCTTCCAGGAACCGCGCCTGCTGCCCTGGCGCACCCTCGCCCAGAACGTCGCCCTCGGCCTGCCCCGCAGCACCGGCCGACGCGCCGGGCGCGAGCGGGTGCGCCACCTGCTGCAGCTCGTCGGGCTCGAGCACGCCGCGGACCTCCGCCCCCGCGAGGTCTCCGGCGGCATGGCCCAGCGCGCCTCGATCGCCCGGGCGCTGGCCCGCAGCCCCGAGGTGCTGCTGCTGGACGAGCCCTTCGGCGCGCTGGATGCGCTGACTCGCCTGCGCATGCAGGACCTGCTGCTCGAGATCCACGCCGCCGAGCCCACCACCGTCCTCGTGGTCACCCACGACGTCGAGGAGGCGCTGTACCTCGCCGACCGGGTGGTGCAGTTGCGCTCCCTGCGGGACGCCGCACCGGGCGCGCCCTCGCTCGCCCGCACCGTCGAGGTGCCCGGCGCCCGCCCCCGCGACCGCGCCGACCACACCCTCGCCGCCCTGCGCGCCGAGCTGCTCGAGGGCCTCGGCGTCCACAGCCCCCGCCCCACCACCTCCGAGGATCACTCATGACCCGCCGCCTCACCCGCCGCTCCTTCTCCGCCCTCGGCCTCTCGTCCGCCGCCGCGCTCGGCGCCGCCTCCTGCGTGCCCGGGGAGGGCTCCGGGAACGCCGCCGGCGCCGACGGTGCGGGGGAGTGGAGCACCGACGCGCTCACCCTCGACTGGGCGACCTACAACCCGCTCAGCCTGGTGCTGCGCGACCAGGAGCTGGTCGAGGCCGCGCTCGGCGACGGCGTCGCCGTCACCTGGGTGCAGTCGGCAGGGTCGAACAAGGCCAACGAGTTCCTCCGCTCCGGCTCCGCCGACATCGCCTCGACCGCCGGCTCCGCCGCGCTGCTCGCCCGCGCGAACGGCTCCCCGATCAAGGTCATCGACATCTACTCCCAGCCCGAGTGGTCCGCGCTCGTGGTCGGGGAGGACAGCGACATCACCGGCCCCGGCGACCTCGCCGGCCGCGCCGTCGCCGCGACCCCCGGCACCGACCCGTACTTCTTCCTCGTCCAGGCCCTCGCCGAGGCCGGGCTGTCGATCGACGACGTCGAGCTGCAGCCCCTCCAGCACGCCGACGGCCGCTCCGCCCTCGAGGGCGACAGCGTCGAGGCCTGGTCCGGGCTCGACCCGATCATGGCCGCCGCCGAGGTCGAGTCCGGCGCGCGGCTCGTCTTCCGCGCGGTCGACTTCAACACTTACGGCTTCCTCAACGCCACCGAGGAGTTCATCGACCAGCACGCCGACGTCGCCCAGGTCGTCGTCGACGCCTACGAGCAGGCCCGCACCTGGGCGCTGGCGAACCCCGAGGGGACCGCGCAGCTGCTCGCCGATGCGGCCGGGATCGACCTCGCCGTCGCCACCACCGTCATCGCCGAGCGCTCCAACCTCGACGTCCCCGGGATCCCAGGCGAAGATCAGCTCGCAGTGCTCGAGGCGATCTCCCCGATGCTCGCCGACTCCGGCGACGTCGCCGGAGGCGCCGACGCCGTCGCCGATGCGCTCGGGACGATCGTCCACGCGGACTTCGCGACCGCCGCGGTGGAGGCGCAGTGAGCATCACAGAGAGCCCCCGGCCCACCTCGGCCCGCCCGGAGGCGACCGGCCCGGCCTCGACCGGTCCGGCCCCGACCGACCCGTCGGCCGCCGCACCCGCCGGCGGCCCCCGCACCCTCTGGGACCGGCCGGGCGTGCGGGCGGCGGCCGGTGCGCTGCTGCCGCTGCTGATCCTGGCCGCCTGGCAGCTGGTCACCTCGACCGGGCTCGTGCCCGCCTACCGACTGCCCGGCCCGCTCACGGTGCTGCAGGCCGGCGCCGACCTCGCCTCCCGCGGCGAGCTGGGCCTGCACATCGCGATCTCCGTGCAGCGAGTTCTGCTCGGCTTCGCAGCCGGTGCCGTGGTGGGCCTCGCGGCCGCCGCGGTCGTGGGACTGTCCCGCGCCGGGGACGCGCTGCTGAACCCCACCCTGGCCGCCCTCCGTGCGGTGCCCTCCCTCGCCTGGGTGCCGCTGCTGATCCTCTGGCTGCAGATCGGGGAGGAATCGAAGATCACGCTCATCGCGATCGGCGCCTTCTTCCCCGTGTTCACCACCGTCGCCGCCGCACTGCGGCACATCGACCCGCACCTGGTCGAGGCCGGGCGCTGCTTCGGGCTGCGCGGCTGGTCCCTGTTCCGCACCGTGCAGCTGCCGGCCGTGATCCCCTCGGTCGTCTCCGGGCTCCGCCTCGCGCTCGCCCAGGCCTGGCTGTTCCTCGTCGCGGCCGAGCTGATCGCCTCCTCGATGGGGCTCGGCTTCCTGCTCAACGACTCCCAGCAGAACGGCCGCGTGGACCGGATCCTGCTCACGATCGTGCTGCTCGCCCTGCTGGGCAGCCTCACCAACGCCCTGCTGGGCCTCGCCGAGAAGAAGCTGCTGAGGAGGTGGGCATGACCGCCACCGAGATGACCGCCACCGACACGACCGCCACCGACACGGCTGCGATCGGCACGGCCCCCGCCGAGACGCGTCTGGTCGAGACCCGCAGCTTCGCCCCGGATCCCGCCCTCGCGGGCACCTGGAACGTCGGCCCCGGGATCCACGAGCGCGCCGCCGCGGACCCGCTCGGCTTCTGGGAGGAGGCCGCGCAGCGCCTGGAGTGGAGCGCGCCCTGGCACACCGCGCTCGAATGGGATCCGCCCACGGCGGACCCCGCGACCGGGGAGCTCACCGTCCCGTCGGCCCGCTGGTTCGTCGGCGGCCGGCTGAACGTCGCCGAGAACTGCGCGGACCGGCACGTGCGCGCCGGGCAGGGCGGGAAGGTCGCCCTCCACTTCGAGGGCGAGCCGGGGGACCGGGAGTCCGTCACCTACGCGGACCTCCAGCGCCGGGTGTCCCAGGCCGCGAACGCCCTGACAGCCCTCGGCATCGGCCCCGGCGACCGGGTCGTGGTCTACCTGCCGGTGCTCGTGGAGACCGTCGTCATCGCCCTCGCCTGCGCCCGGATCGGCGCCGTGCACTCGCTCGTCTTCGGCGGGTTCAGCGCCGAGGCGGTGCGCTTCCGGCTCCAGGACACGGGCGCGAAGCTGCTGGTCACGAGCGACGGGCAGTTCCGCCGCGGGCAGGCGGTCGAGGTGAAGTCCGCCGCCGACGAGGCCGCCCGCGACCTGCCCCATCTCGAGCACGTCCTCGTCGTGCGCCGCACCGGGCACGACATCGGCTGGACCCCCGGCCGGGACGTGTGGTGGCACGAGACCGTGGACGCGGCGAGCACCGAGCACGAGGCCGTGGCCTTCGACGCCGAGCACCCGCTGTTCATCATCTACACGTCCGGTACGACGGGCCGGCCGAAGGGCCTGGTCCACACCTCCGGCGGCTACCTCACCCACGCCTCCTGGTCGCACTGGGCGCACTTCGACGCGAAGGACTCCGACGTCCACTGGTGCACGGCCGATCTCGCCTGGGTCACCGCCCACACCTACGAGATCTACGGCCCGCTCAGCAACGGACTCACCCAGGTCCTCTACGAGGGAACTCCCGACGAGCCGCATCGCGAACGGCACCTGGAGATCGTCGAGCGCTACGGCGTGACCGTCTACTACACCGCGCCCACCTTGATCCGCACCTTCATGAGCTGGTTCGGGGAGACGCTGCCGGGCGGGCACGACCTGTCCTCCCTGCGGCTGCTCGGCACCGTCGGCGAGGCGATCAACCCCGAGGCGTGGATCTGGTTCCGCCGCACCTTCGGCCGCGACGCCCTGCCGATCATCGACACCTGGTGGCAGTCCGAGACCGGCGCGTCGATGCTGGTGCCGCTGCCCGGCGTGACCACGCTCAAGCCCGGATCCGCAACGGGCCCGCTGCCCGGGATCGACATGGCCGTGGTCGACGCGGCGGGCGTGGAGGTCCCCGCCGGGGTCGCCGGCACGCTCGTGGCGCGTCGGCCCTGGCCGGGCATGGCCCGCACCGTGTGGGGCGATCCCGAGCGCTACCGCGACTCGTACTGGCGCGAGCACGCCGGGCGCGGCGCGCACGGCGGTTACTACGTCGCCGGGGACTCCGCGACGGTCGACGCCGACGGATGCTTCTGGATCCTCGGCCGGCTCGACGACGTCGTGAACGTCTCCGGGCACCGGCTGTCCACCATCGAGATCGAGTCGGCGCTGGTCGCGGACGCCTCGGTGCAGGAGGCGGGCGCCGCGGGCGTGGACGACGCGCTCACCGGGCAGGCCGTGGCGGTGTTCGTGATCCCGACCGGCGACGGGGGAGCGCTCGACGTGACCGCCCTGCGCGCGCGGGTCGCCCGCGAGATCGGACCGATCGCCAAGCCCCGGCACGTGATCGCGGTTCCCGACCTGCCCCGCACCCGCTCGGGCAAGATCATGCGCCGGCTGCTCGCACAGCTGGTGCACGCCGAACGGGATCGCCGCCGGGGCGTGACGCCGGAGCCGCTCGGCGACGTGACCTCGCTGCAGAACCCCGACGCCGTCGACACGGTCGCCGCAGTGCTCACGGCGCTGCCGGCGCACGACCCCGCCGTCGGCCCGCTGCCACCCCGCCCCGACCCCGCCGACCCGGGCATCCCACCCCGCCCCGACTCCGCCGACCCGGGCCCCTCGCCCCGCTCCGACCCCGCCGACCCGAGCCCCTCGCCCCGCTGAGGTTTACCCCGTCCAGGACTCATGCACGGGCCGGCATCGGTCCTCCACGGGGGAAACGTTCGCGGCACGCCACCCGCCACCCGTCTCCCGCCACCCGTCTCCCGCCACCCGCGGCACGCCACCCGTCACGCGCGGCTCGGCCGACCATCCGCCCCGCCACCACGCACCGACCTCGCCGTCCCCTGGAGGAAGCATGTCCCTCACCGTCCCCGCCTCGACCTTCGAGACGCCGCTGAAGTTCGCGTACTGGGTGCCGAACGTCTCCGGAGGCCTCGTCGTCTCCACGATCGAGCAGCGCACCGACTGGCAGCTGCCCTACAACTCCCGCCTTGCGCAGATCGCGGAGGACTCCGGCTTCGAGTACGCGCTGACGCAGACCCGCTACGCGGCCAGCTACGGCGCGGACAGGCAACACGAGGCCTCCGCCTTCTCCGTCGCCCTGCTCGGCGCGACCGAGCGCCTGAAGGTGATCGCGGCCTTCCACCCCGGCATGTGGCATCCCGGGGTGCTCGCCAAGTGGCTGATCACCGCCGATCATCTCTCCGGCGGCCGCGCCGCGGTCAACATCGTCTCCGGCTGGCTCAAGGACGAGTTCGTGAAGTTCGGCCTGCCCTGGCTCGAGCACGACGAGCGCTACGTGCGCACCGAGGAGTTCATCTCCGCGCTGCGCGGCCTGCTCACCGAGAGCGGGTACTCGCAGGACGGGAAGTACTACGCGATCGATGACTTCACGCTGAACCCGAAGCCCGTCGACGTGCCCGGCCGCCCCCACCCGGAGATCTTCTTCGGCGGCAACTCGACCGCCGCCCAGGCCGCGGCCGGCCGCGTCGCGGACTGGTACTTCTCCAACGGTCGCACCCTCGAGGGGTACGAGGAGAACGTCGCCGGGGTGCGCGCCTCCGCCGCGGAGGCCGGCCGCTCCCCGCGGTTCGGCCTGAACGGGTTCGTGATCGCCCGCGAGTCCCGCGCCGAGGCGGAGGAGACCCTGCGCGAGATCGTCGCCAAGGCGCACCGCCCCGCCGTCGAGGGCTTCCGGCAGTCCGTGCAGGAGGCCGGTGCCTCCACGAAGGACGGCAAGGGCATGTGGGCCGGCTCCTCCTTCGAGGACCTGGTGCAGTACAACGACGGTTTCAAGACGCGCCTCATCGGTACCCCCGAGGAGATCGCCGGCCGCATCATCGCGTTCAAGGAGGTGGGCGTGAACCTCATGCTCACCTGCTACCTCCACTTCGCCGAGGAGGTCGCCGCCTTCGGCCGCGACGTGCTGCCGATCGTGCGCGAGAAGGAGAAGGACCTCGCCCGCGCCCGCGGCACCGAGCTGAACACCGACCTGCTGCCCGTCGTCCCGGGCGTGAGCGCCGAGGAGGCCGCGCGCGCGGCCGACGAGACGCTCCCGGCGGACCACCCCGCGAAGACGGGGGCCGCGGCGAAGGCGGCCGTCCCCGCATGAGCACCCAGACCCAGGAGGACCCCATGACCACCGCCCCCGCCCCGTCGGCCCCGGCTCCGTCGTCACCTGCCGGAGGATTCGGCTTCCGCACCCGTGCCCTGCACGCCGGCGGCACGCCGGACGCCCAGCACGGCTCCCGCGCCGTCCCGATCTACCAGACGACCTCGTTCGTCTTCGACGACGCGGACGACGCCGGGACCCTGTTCGCGCTGCAGAAGTACGGCAACATCTACTCCCGCATCGGCAATCCCACGGTCGCCGCGTTCGAGGAGCGCATCGCCTCGCTCGAGGGTGGGATCGGCGCGGTCGCGACCGCGTCCGGGATGAGCGCCGAGTTCATCACCTTCGCGGCGCTCGCCGGGGCCGGCGACCACATCGTCGCCTCCGCCCAGCTCTACGGGGGCACCGTCACCCAGCTCGACGTGACCCTGCGCCGTTTCGGGGTGGAGACCAGCTTCGTCGCGTCCTCCGAGGCGGAGGACTACCGCGCCGCGTTCCGGCCGGAGACGAAGGCGCTGTACGTGGAGGTGATCGGCAACCCCTCCGGGGAGATCGCGGACCTCGAGGCGCTCGCCGACCTCGCCCATGAGCACGGCGTCCCGCTCGTGGTCGACGCGACGCTCGCGACCCCGTACCTGGTGCGGCCGATCGAGCACGGCGCGGACATCGTCATCCACTCGGCGACGAAGTTCCTCGGCGGGCACGGCACGACCCTCGGCGGCGTGGTGGTCGAATCCGGCCGCTTCGACTGGGGAGGCGGGAACTTCCCCGCGATGACCGAGCCCGTCGCCTCCTACGGCGGGCTCCGCTGGTGGGACAACTTCGGCGAGTACGGCTTCCTCACCAGGCTGCGCTCCGAGCAGCTGCGGGACATCGGCCCGTCCCTGTCCCCGCAGGCCGCGTTCCAGCTGCTGCAGGGTGTGGAGACGCTGCCGCAGCGGATCGATGCCCACCTGGCGGGGACGCGCGCCGTCGCCGAGTGGCTCGACGCGGACCCACGGGTCGCGTTCGTGACCTGGGCGGGCCTCGAGAGCCATCCGCATCACGCCCGCGCCGCGCGCTATCTGCCGCTCGGTCCCGGCTCGGTCTTCGCCTTCGGCGTGCGGCCGACGGGCGAGTTCACGACCGACGAGGAGGAGGCGACCGCCGCCCGCACCGCGGGCGAGCAGGTGATCGCGAACCTCCAGCTCGCCTCCCATCTGGCGAACATCGGCGATGCGCGCACGCTCGTGCTGCACCCGGCCTCGACCACGCACCGGCAGCTCTCCGCCGAACAGCTCGCCGCCGGCGGCGTGCGCCCCGACCTGATCCGCATCTCGGTGGGACTCGAGGACGTGGCGGACATCCTGTGGGACCTCGACCAGGCGATCACCGCGGCGACCGGCCGCACCAGGCAGGAGCAGGCATGAGCGGCATCAGCATCCAGGGCGCGGGAGCGGCCTGCCCGGCGCCGACCGGTGCCGCGACGGCGGGTGGTGCGCCGACGCCGACGGCCGAGGGTGCGCCCGTGCGCACGTGGCGGGGCCCGTCGGCCCCCGAGCGGCTGGCGATCCTGCGCCGCGCACGGTCGATCGCGATCGTCGGCGCCTCCGCGAACCCGGCCCGGGCCAGCAACTTCGTGGGCACCTACCTGCTCTCGAGCGCGCCCTACGAGGTGTACTTCGTCAACCCGCGCGCGGAGACGGTCCTCGGCCGTCCGGTCTACGACTCGCTCGCCGACCTGCCCGTGGTGCCCGACGTGGTCGACGTGTTCCGCAGGGACGCCGACCTGCCGGGCGTGGCCCGGGAGGCGGTCGAGGTGGGGGCGAGGGCCCTCTGGCTGCAGCTGGGCTCCTGGAACGAGGGGGCCGCCGCGATCGCGGAGGCCGGCGGTCTGGAGGTGGTGATGGACCGCTGCCTGAAGATCGAGCACGCGCGCTTCCACGGCGGCCTGCACCTGGCGGGGTTCGACACGGGCGAGATCAGCGCGAGGAGACAGCGCCTCAGCGGGCCTCGCTGAGCGTACGATCGCGACATCAGGCGCGGGTCGGGGATCCCCTCGGCCCGCGTTCTGCTGCGCGCGGCGGGAGCTCAGCCCTCGAGCCGGATCCCCAGGTGATGTGCGAAGGCCGGGGCGAGCGCCGCGACCTGCTGCGCATCGAGGGTCGCTCCCGCGAGCCCCTCGAGGTTGCCGATCGAGCCGATCTCCAGCCCGCGCAGGTCCACGTCCTCGAGCCTGGCATGGGCGAGGGCGAGGCGGCCCACCCGGCAGTTCCGGAAGGCGACACGGGAGGCGGCGGCACCGGAGAGATCGAGCTCCTCGATGGTGCAGTCCTCGACGAGGACGTCCTCGAGGGTGCTCGAGCGCAGGTTGATCCAGTCGAACTTGCTGGAGGTGATACGGAGGGAGCGGAGCTCGGCGTCGCAGATGTCCAGCGCCCCGAGCCGGGAGCCGCTGAGCTCCACGTCCCGCCAGGTCGAGCGGATCGCCTCGAGCACCGGCGCGTGCAGACGCTCGATCCGCGTCTCGATGAGGCGGCAGTGCTTCAGCACGGCGCTGTGCGCGGCGGCACCGCGCAGTTCGCACTCGGTGAGCGTGATCCCGGCGAGGTCGCGGCCGGTGAGATCGGCGTCCGCGAGCAGCAGGGCGTCGAAGGAGCCCTGCGCGGCGAGGACCTCGGGCCCCGCCTCCTCGAGCTCGGGCAGCACCAGCGCCTCCAGCACGGGTGCGCGGGTGGTGAGGGCTCTGCGTGCGATGGTGCACCTCGCAGGTCGTGGGTGGGCCCGGCCGCGGCGGCAGTGGGCTGCTGCGAGCGTACGGGGTGGGGCCGACGGGCGGGGGACGCTCCGGCAGGATTCGAACCTGCGGCCGGCTCCATATGAGGGAGCTGCTCTGCCGGGCTGAGCTACGGAGCGTGAGACCGGCGGGGCCGGCTGCCACCAGCGTGGCGGAGGACGGCCGCTGCTGTCGAGCGTCCTGTCACGGACCGACGCAGAGCGTCGTGGAGGGCCGCAGACGGTCGCCGGCGGTCATTTCGGTGCACTCACCGTTCCTCCGCAGCGGAGACTCATCCACATTCTTGTGTGGAGGGTGAGGGGAATCGGGTGTGCATTCCCGGAGGTGTTCCGGCGCAGCGGTCACACCGGTGCAGATGTCTCAGCTGACCTGCGAGAGGTGCCCGTCGTGTCGGCGTGCCGCAGGCGACCTCTCCTCCACACTCGGAGTTATCCACATTCCTGCTCGGGGTTTTCATCCGTCGGTGGCGGCGTGAATCATGGGGGTATGTTCTTCGACGCGCAGGTTCCCGATCCTGCATCCGGTGATCCGCACCTGATGCAGGTCGAGACGGTGCGCGCCGGGGGCCCGAAGGCGCTCACCGCGATGCTGGGAGACGGCGCCTTCGCGCTGCGGGAGCTCGCGCTGCGGCCACAGCAGCTGTTCGCCGCCGACGCCGACCTCACGAGCGCTCACAAGGGCGTCGTGGGCATGCTCCATGAGCTGCGCAGCGCCATGGACGCCCTCGAGGCTCGTGCGGTCACCGCGCTCGCGGAGTCGCTGACGCTGCAGAAGCAGGCCGAGGTGCGGGCCCACGAGGCGCACGAGGAGGGCGCGGCCCCTCCCACGCGCAGGCTGCTGCGCGAGGCCGCGAGCGAGGCGGCACGAGAGGTCTCGATGCTGATCAGGAAATCACCTGCCGCGGCGGCTCACTCCCTCGCCTCCCAGCGCCGCCTGGTCTCGGACATGCCCGAGATGCTCAGCGCGCTCGCCACCGCGCAGGTCACCAGCACCACCGCACATTCCACCGCGCGCTCCTTCGCCCCGCTCACCCCCGCACAGCGGCTCGAGGCGGATCGGGAGCTCGCCGGCCGCCTCCCCGACCTCGACGGTGCGGGCTCCGAGACGTGGGACGACGCCACCGCCGCCGCGATCGCCGCCGCCGATCCCGACGGCCAGGAGCGTCGTCACCAGCACGCCCGGCAGGAGCGCCACGTCACCGTGCGGCGGGGACAGCACGGGATGGCCACCGTCTCCGCGCGCGTGAGCGCCCTCGACGCCACGCTGATCCGCAAGCGCCTCTCCCACGAGGCCGAGCGGTTGCGTGCCGCCGGCGACCGACGAGGCCACCAGGCGATCCAGGCGGACTCCTTCGCGGACACCCTGATCGGCCGCCGGGAGGGCATGGAGCCGATCACCCTCGACATCGGCATCATCATCACCGACCGCGCCCTCCTCGATCCCGGCGCCGGGGACCTCGCCCGGATCGAGGGCTACGGCACCGTGCCCGTCGCCGCGGTGCGTGAGGAGCTTCGCGGGGTGTGTGCCGCGCTCGCCGACGGCGTCGCGGCGGCGATGGGGCCGGACGGGCCGGCGCTCCGCGCCGTGATCAGGCGCCTGTACACCCACCCGCTGACCGGGGAGCTGGTGGCGGTCGAATCCCGCGCGAGAGCGTTCCCCGAGGCGCTGGCGAGGTTCATCCGCTGGCGGGATCAGGTGTGCCGCGGCCCGTTCTGCGATGCCCCGATCCGGCAGATCGATCACATCCACCCGCACGTCGCCGGCGGCGGGACGACCCTCGACAACGGGCAGGGCCTGTGCGCCCACTGCAACGGCAAGGAGCAGCAGACCCGCACGGTGCGCCGGGTCGGGGACCCCGCCACGGAAGGTCACACCGTGGAGTGGACCAGCCGCACCGGTACCCGTCGCACCACCCGCCCACGAGCCCTCACCGCCCCGGAGCCCACGGCGACGTCGCATCGCCGGGCGGAGTGGAAGCGGCGCAGCGCCCGCCGCCGGCGCAGAGCGCGTCGCAGGCGTTCGGGCTCACGCCCGGGGCGCGCTCCCGACGGGCCTGGGTGATCTCCCGCGCGGCGCGGACCGGCCCTCACGCCCCCGCGGCGGCCTTCGCGGCGCCCGGCAGCACGGCCGCGATCCGGTCGAGCACCTCCGGGGTGTGTGCGGTGGAGACGAACCAGGCCTCGAACGCCGAGGGCGGCAGGTAGATCCCGCCCTCCAGCATCGCGTGGAAGAAGCGGGTGAACGCCTCGGTGTCCTGCGCCTTCGCGTCCTCGTAGCTGTGCACCGGCTGCTCGCGGAAGAACACCGAGAACAGCGTGCCGGCGGTCTGGACCACGTGCGGCACCCCGGCGGAGGTGAGCGCATCGGCCACCATCTGCTGCAGGGCGGTCGAGGCGCCGCCGAGGGTCTCGTACGCCGCCGCATCCAGACCGTCGAGGGTGGCCAGGCCCGCAGCGGTCGCGAGCGGGTTCCCGGAGAGCGTGCCCGCCTGGTAGACGGGACCGGCCGGGGCGAGCAGGCCCATCAGGTCCTCTCGCCCACCGAACGCACCCACCGGGAGGCCGCCGCCGATGACCTTGCCGAAGGTCATCAGGTCCGGGGCCCAGCTGCGGTCCGCGCCGTCGATGCCGTAGTGGCCCTCGGCGCTCGCCCGGAAGCCGGTCAGCACCTCGTCGCTGATCAGCAGCGCGCCGTGTGCGTGCGCGGTCTCGGAGAGGAAGCGGTTGAAGCCGGTCCCGCCCTCCTCGAGCGGGGGTACCACGCCCATGTTCGCGGGCGCGGCCTCGGTGATGATCGCGGCGACCTCCGCGCCGCGCTCGGCGAACAGCGCCCGCACCGCCTCGCGGTCCCCGTAGGGCAGCACCACGGTGTCCCGGGCGGTGGCGTCGGGGACACCGGCCGAGCCCGGCATCGCGAAGGTGGCGACGCCGCTGCCGGCCTCCGCCAGCAGCGCATCCACGTGCCCGTGGTAGCAGCCGGCGAACTTCACGATCACGTCGCGCCCGGTCGCGGCGCGGGCCACCCGCAGCGCGCTCATGGTCGCCTCGGTGCCGGAGTTGACCAGGCGCAGCTGCTCGACGGGCGTGATCCGCCGCACCACCTCCTCGGCGAGGGTGACCTCGCCCGGCTGCGGGGCGCCGAAGGACAGGCCGCGCCCGGCGGCCTCCCGCACCGCCTCGACGACGCGGTCGTCCGCGTGCCCGAGGACCATCGGACCCCAGGAGCCGACGAGGTCCACGTACTCGTTGCCGTCGGCGTCGTGCAGCAGCGCGCCCTTCGCCGAGGTGAGGAACGGGGGAGTGCCGCCCACCGAGCCGAAGGCCCGCACCGGCGAGTTCACCCCCGAGGGGATCACCTGCCGGGCGCGGGAGAAGAGGTCGGTGGAGGAGGTCGTGCCGGTCATCTGGTCTGTCTCCTGGAGATCGTGGGGTGCGGGTGGAGGTCGAAGGTGCGGGTGGAGATCGTGGGGTGCGGGGGTGGAGGTCGAGACGTGCGAGCTCAGAGGAATTCGCGCAGGTGCGCGGGGAGCCCGTCGCGGTACCAGCCGGCGACCTCGCTCGCGTAGTAGGTCAGCACCGTCGAGGCGCCGGCCCGACGGAACGCCAGCAGCGACTCGAGGATCGTGCGGTCGCGGTCCACCCAGCCGTTGGCCGCCGCGGCCTCGATCATCGCGTACTCGCCGGAGACCTGGTAGGCGCCGACGGGGACGGGGGAGGCCTCCGCGACGTCGCGCAGCACGTCCAGGTAGGGCAACCCGGGCTTGACCATCACCAGGTCCGCCCCCTCGGCCACGTCCAGCGCCAGCTCCCGCAACGCCTCGCGGCCGTTGGCCGGGTCCTGCTGGTAGGTGCGGCGGTCGCCCTGCAGTGAGGAGTCGACGGCCTCGCGGAACGGGCCGTAGAAGGCGGAGGCGTACTTCGCGGTGTAGGCGTACAGCGCGACATCGAGGTGGCCGGCGCGATCCAGCTCGTCGCGGATCGCGGCGATCTGGCCGTCCATCATCCCCGAGGGCCCCAGCAGGTGGGCGCCCGCCTCGGCCTGGGCGAGCGCCATCTCGCGGTACCGCACGAGCGTGGCGTCGTTGTCCACCCGGCCGGCCGCATCGAGCACGCCGCAGTGGCCGTGGTCGGTGAACTCGTCCAGGCACAGATCGGCCATGATCACGGTGGCATCGCCCAGCTCGGAGCGCAGCCGCGCCAGCGCCCGGTTGAGGATCCCGTCGGGGTCGGTGGCGCCGGAGCCGGTCGCGTCCTTGTGCTCGGGCACGCCGAACAGCATCACGCCGCCCACGCCGCGCCGCACCGCTTCGGTCGCGGCACGGACCAGGGAGTCCATCGTGTGCTGCTCGACGCCGGGCATCGAGCTCACGGGCCGGTTCTCACGGCCGCCCTCGCGCACGAACATCGGCAGCACCAGATCGGCGGGCCGCAGGGAGTGCTCGCGCACCAGGGAGCGCATCGCGCTGCTCGTGCGCAGGCGGCGGGGCCGGTCGATCGGTCCCGGGAGGGCGTGCTCTGGCTGGGACGGAGAGGTCATGGGAGCTCCTTCGGGTCAGTGGGGTCAGTGGGGTCAGCGGGGTCAGTGGGGGCGGGCCGAGGTCGGGGAGGGCGAGGCCGCAGCGGCCAGGACCTCCCTCACGGCGGCGACGAGCGCCGCATCGGTGGTCTCGGCGGCCTGCCGTGCCACGGCCAGCCCGGCATCGCGCACCGCACGGGAGGTGGGGGCGCCGATGCTGACGATCGGGGTCGAGTCGTGCACGCCGAGCGCGGCGGCGCGGCGCGCGATCATCGGGCTGGTCAGGACCAGCGCGCCGAAACGACCGGCGGCCAGGCTCTCACGCACTGCGGCCGGCGGATCGACCGGTTCGGGGCGGTAGGCGGTGACCTCGCGGACCCGGTAGCCCTTCGCACGCAGCCCCTCGGGCACGGTGGGGGCCGCGGCGGAGGAGGCCGGGAACAGCACCCGGTCCCCGTCGGCCGCCGTCGGCATCTGCGCCACCAGATCCGCTCCGGAGCCGCCCGCGACCAGGTGGGGGTCGACGCCCGCGGTGCGCAGGGCCTGTGCGGTGCCCTCGCCGACGGCGATCACCCGGACCGTCGCCGGCACGTCGAGCGGGCCGAGCACCTCGGCGACGGTGCGGGAGGTGACCACCAGGTGGGTGCACCCGCCGTCGGCCAGCAGCGCCCGCGCCGCGGCGAGGTCCTCCTCCGCGCCGGGCACGAGCCGGATCAACGGCTGGTGCTCCGCCCCGATCCCGGCCTCGTGCAGGGCAGCGAGCAGCGCCGTGCCGCGCCCCGCCGGTCGGGTGACCAGCACGGGACGGGCAACGGCCGCCACGGGCATCAGGCCCGGGCCTTGGCGAGGATGTCGCCCGCGCCGCGGGAGAGGAGGTCCGCCGCGAGCTCGGCGCCCAGCTCCGCCGGCAGCGAGCCGGGACCGGACAGCCGGTCCTCGGCGAGGTCGAGCGCCACCCGGGCCTCTCCCTCGACCACCCGGCTGCCGTCGATCCGGATCGCGAGCGCGCGCAGGTGCAGAACGGCCCCGCGCTCCTCGCCGCCGGCTCCCTCACGGCCCTCGCCGCCCGCGCCCTCATGGTCCTCGAGCTGTGCGAAGGCCGCGACCGGGGCCGAGCAGCCTGCCTCGAGGGTGCGCAGCAGGGCCCGCTCCGCGGAGATCGCGGCGCGGGTGGCCGGGTCGTCGACGGCGTCCAGGCGCGGCGCGAACCACGGCTGCTGCGCGAGCGCCGCGGTGGTGGCCTCCACCGCGAGGGCGCCCTGGGCCGGGGCGGGCAGCATCACGTCGACCGGCAGCAGCTCGCTGATCGCGGCGTCCCGCCCCACCCGGCGCAGCCCCGAGGCGGCGAGCACCACGGCGTCGAGGTCCGCGTCCGGGCCGAGCGCACGGTTCAGGCGGGTCTCGACGTTGCCGCGGATCCCCTGCACATCCAGGTCCGGCCGGGCCCGCAGCAGCTGGGCGCCGCGGCGCGGGGAGCCGGTGCCCACCTTCGCCCCGGCCGGCAGCTCGGCGAGGGTGAGGCCGTCGCGGGCGCAGAGCGCGTCGCGCGGATCCTCCCGCGGCGGGTAGCAGGCCAGGGTGATCTCCTCGAGCGGAGCCGTGGGGAGGTCCTTGCAGGAGTGGACGACCACGTCGACCGTCCCGTCCAGCAGCGCCTGGCGTACGGCGGTGACGAACACGCCGGTGCCGCCGATCTGGGCGAGCGCACTGATGCGGTCGCGGTCGCCGTGGGTGCTCACGTGCACCAGCTCGACGGCGTGCCCGGTGCCGGCCACGAGCGCCTCGCCCACCTGCCCCGACTGGGTCAGGGCGAGGTCGGAGGCGCGGGTGCCGATGCGCAGGGACGAACCGGCGGCGGTCACGAGGTCGCCCCTGCTCGCACCGCCTCCTGCTCGCGCAGGTGGGCGGCGATCTGCTCGAGGGTGTCGACGTCCTGTTCGGCGGGCACCGCACGGGCGGCGCTGACCTGGCAGCAGTTGTGGCCGCAGACGTCGTCCACGGCGCCGAGCTCGGTGACCGCGATCCGCTCCCGCGAGGGGTCCAGATGCTCCTGCACGATGTCCGCGAGCGCGGCCACGAAGCGGGGATCGGTGCCCGAGGTCGCGACCCGGCGGAAGGCGAGCTGCTGCTCCTGGGCGGTCTCCTTCGCCTCGGTGTCCAGGTCCCAGATCACCTCGACGTGGTCGGTGACGAAGCCGATCGGCACCACGATCACCGCATCGGCCTGGTCCTCCGCCGCGACCCGCGCGATGACGTCGTTGACGTCCGGCTCCAGCCAGGGCACGTGCGGGGAGCCGGAGCGGGACTGGTAGACCAGCTCCCATCCGGGCAGCACGGGCAGGTCGTCGTGCAGGTGCTCCATGACGTAGCGGCAGGCGGCCAGGTGCTGGTCGACGTACCAGTTCCCCTCGCCCGTCGGCCCCGACGCGTCGTTCATCGCCAGCGGGATCGAATGGGTCGAGAACAGCACCCGCACCCGGTCGGCTTCATGGCCCTCGCGGTCGAGCTCGCGCAGCGCCGCGGCCACGCCGTCCACCACCGGGGCCAGGAATCCGGGATGGTTGAAGTAGGAGCGGGACTTCTCGATCGCGAGCTCGCCCAGCAGCCCGGTCTCGTCCAGCCGGCGCGCGAAGTCCTCGCGGTACTGACGGCAGCCGGAGTACGAGGAGTAGGCGCTCGTGATCAGGGCCAGCGCGCGACGGTGGCCGTCGGCGTGCAGGGACTGCAGCGCCTCCGCCGTGTACGGCGCCCAGTTGCGGTTGCCGAAGTAGATCGGCAGGTGCACGTCACGGGAGGCGAGCTCCTCCTGGAGCGCCGCGATCAGCTCGCGGTTCTGCGCGTTGATGGGGGAGCGGCCGCCGAGCGCACGGTAGTGGCCGGCGACCTCCTCGAGGCGCTCGTCGGGTACGCCGCGACCGGCGGTGACGTTGCGCAGGAAGGGGATCACGTCCTCCTGGCCCTCGGGGCCGCCGAAGGAGGCGAACAGGATCGCGTCGTACTGGGGGGTGGTCATCTGGGTGTTCCTCCGGGAACTGAGGGTCCTGGCTGGTGGGGCGGGACTCAGGCGAGCAGGGCGGCGACGTCCGCGAGGTCGTCCAAGCGGCGGCCGGTGTGGAAGGGCAGCTCGTCGCGCACGTGCAGACGGGCGTCGGAGTAGCGCAGGTGGCGCATCATGTCGACCAGGTCGTGCAGGTCGTCCGCCTCGAAGGAGAGCAGCCACTCGTAGTCGCCGAGCGCGAACGCCGCGACCGTGTTGGCGTTGACCTGCGGGAAGTCGCGGCCCAGCATCCCGTGCTCGCGCAGCATCCGGTTGCGCTCGTCATCGGGCAGCAGGTACCAGTCGTAGCTGCGCACGAAGGGGTAGACGGTGATCCACTGCTTGCGTGTGAAGCCCGGCATCATGAACGAGGGGGCGTGGCCCTTGGCGAACTCGGCCATGCGGTGCACGCCCACGCCCGCCCACTCGCGGTGCAGCCAGGTCCCGGCCGCGGAACGCTCGAACTCGCGCAGCGCGGTCTGCAGGGCGGCGGGCTCGTCCGCGGCCAGCCACAGCATCAGATCGGCCTCGGCGCGGAAGCCGGAGACGTCGTAGAAGCCGAGCAGCTCCACCCCGTCGGCGTCGATCAGCGCGAGGACCTCCTCGAGCACGGTGCGGATCTGCTCGAGGCTGAGCTCGCCGTCCTCGGTGAGGCCGGACAGGCGGCGGAACACGGTGTAGCTGGTGTAGCGGGTGGTCTGCGCGATCTCCTCGGCGGAGGTCGCGGACGGGGCGGAGGCGTCGGTCATGGAGTGGTTCCTTCCCAGGTGGTGCGGTCGGCGCGGACGATCGCGTCGATGCCGGTGCCGGCTCTCCAGGAGCCGACGAGTTCGAGGGAGGGCTGCTCGGCGAGCAGCCCGGTGAGCGCTTCGAGGGCGGCGCGGTGACCGGGCAGGGCCTGGCGCATGGCGCGGTCCCAGTCGATCACCTCCGAGGCCAGCAGCTGCGCCCGGGTCAGCGGGGTGCCCAGCAGGCGCGAGGCGTCCGTCAGGGCGAGGTCCACGATCTCCTCGCGGGTGGGGAGCCGCTCCCCGGGGCGCCCGTAGGACAGCCGCAGCAGGTGCGGGCTCCCGGCCGCGGGCAGGGCCTCGCGCAGCGCCTGCTGCACGTGCTCCCACTTGGCGCTCGCATGCGTCAGGGCCTTCGCGCGGACCCCGGCGGTGCCCGCGGCGACCAGCGCCCCGGTGCCGCTGGGGTGGGTGTCCAGCGCGGGGGCGTCGAGCACCAGCGCGACCAGGCGCACGGCGGCCGACGGGGCCTGCGGGATCGCTCGCGAGACGGCGGGCGCCGCCTCACGCAGCAGGTCACGGGCGGCATCCGGCGGGCAGGCCAGCACCAGGCGGTCCGCCTCCAGGGTCTCGTCGCGGCCGGTCAGCACCTGCCAGCGCTCGCCGCTGCGCTCGATCCCGACCACCTCGACGCCGGTGCGCAGGAGCCCGCCAGCGGCGAGGATCCGGGACTGCAGCGTCCGCGGCAGCGCGGCCATGGTGGGGGCGAGCGAATGCACGACGGTGCCGGCGCTTCCGCTGCTGCGTCCGCGCAGGCGTCGCGCCGTCGCGGTGAGGGAGCCGTGCTCGGCCAGGCCCCGGCTCAGCGCCGGGGAGGCGGCTGCGAACTCGAGGGTCGCCGGATCGGCGGACTGCACCCCGCCCACGACGGGCGCGACCAGCTGCTCGAGCACCCTGCGGCCCAGCCGCCGACGCACCACCTCGGCCACGGTGGCCCCGTCGCGGGCGCCGAACGAGGCCGGCAGGAGGCGCTCGATGCTCGCGCGCAGCGCTCCGACGGTGCCCAGCACCGCGCGGACGTCCGCTGCGAGGGGATGCCCGGGGATCCCGAGCACGCTCGCGCCGGGGGCGGGGTGGACACCGGCGTCGGAGACCACGCGGCTGCCCAGGCCCTCGCGCGGGGCGACGATCCGCTGCTCCAGGCCCAGCTCGGCGACCAGCGTGTCGACGGCCCCGGAGCCGGTCGCATACGCCTCGGCACCGGTGTTCAGCGCGAGGGACCCGGCCTCCGGCAGGGTGGTCTCGGCGATCGCGCCGCCCACGGTCCCCGACGCCTCCAGCAGCACCACCCGGCGCCCTGCGCGCTGGTGGCGGCGTGCGGCGAGCAGTCCGGCCAGGCCGCCGCCGACCACGAGGACCCCGGTGCTCATGCCGGTCGGACGCCCTGCGCCGGGGAGACGGCGTCGTGGAGGAAGGCCACCAGATCGGTGAGGACCTGCGGATCCGCGGTCGGCGGGACGCCGTGGCCGAGGTTGACCACGTGGCCGCTCGCGGCGGCACCGGCCTCCAGCACCGCGGTCGCCTCGGCGAAGCGGGCCCGCTCGGAGGTGAACAGCACGGCCGGGTCGATGTTGCCCTGGATCGGGGTGCCCTCCGGGAGCACCGCCAGGGCCTGGTCCAGCCGCAGCCGGTGGTCCACGCCCATCGCAGTGGCCCCGGCGGCGTGCATCTGCGGGAGCAGGTGGGAGGCACCCACCCCGAAGTGCAGGCGGGGCACCTGCAGGTCCGCGACGTGGCCGAGGGCCGCGGCGGAGTGGGACCGGACGTGGGCGACGTACTGCTCGGCGCTCAGCGCCCCCACCCAGGAATCGAACAGCTGGACGGCCGAGGCGCCCGCGAGCACCTGGGCGCGCAGGAAGCGGCCCGACAGCTCCGCGACCCAGGCCGCCAGGCGCGCCCAGGCCTCGGGCTCGGTGCGCATCAGCGCACGGGTGCGCAGGTGGTCCCGGCTCGGGCCGCCCTCGACCATGTAGCTGGCCACGGTGAAGGGCGCGCCGGCGAAGCCGATCAGGGGCGTGGTGCCCAGCTCCGCGACGGTCAGGCGCACCGCCTCACGGATCGGCTCGAGCGAGGCCTCGTAGTCGTCGCCGAGCACGGGCAGTGCGTCGATGTCCGCCACGGTGCGCACGGGATGGTCGAAGACGGGGCCGACGCCCGGTCGGATCTCCACCCCGAGGCCGGCCTGCCGGGCCGGGACCACGATGTCGGAGAAGAAGATGCCGGCGTCCACGCGGTGGCGCCGCACCGGCTGGAGGGTGATCTCCGCGGCCATGTCGGGACGCACGCAGGAGTCGAGCATCGTGGTGCCCTCGCGCAGGGCGAGGTACTCCGGCAGGGAGCGCCCTGCCTGTCGCATGAACCACACGCTGGGGGTGGCGCCCCTCACTCCGCGCAGCTCCTGCAGCAGTGAGGCGTCGGCCACGCCGCCCTCGGAGGCCGGGCGCCGCGCCGGGTGCTCCGGAGGCAGTGCGGAGGAGGGGGCGGTGGGGTGCGCGGAGGGCGCTGCGGCAGTGGCGGCGAGCCCGGGGCCTGCGGCGTTCCCGGGAGCTGACAGGTGTCGCGATCGATCTGACGCACTGTCTGCAAAAGTGGGCTCTGACATGGGGTTCTGTGTCATGACACTCCATTGTGCACACGAACCCGGCAGATGCTCCCAGGCCCTTCGGGAGGGGCGTCGAGCATGCCTAGACTGAGGATCATGCTCGTCGCCCTCCGTGCCTCCCACGAGCACCTCGATCTCGAGGTGCTCGACGCCCTGACCCGGGGCGCGGACGCCCTCCCGACCGTGATCGACGAGCTCCAGGCCGAACGCGCCGCCGCCGGCGAGGACCCCGTCGTCGCCGGCGAGGTGGTGGTGAGCACCTGCAACCGGCTCGAGGTCTACCTCGACGCCGACCGCTTCCACGAGGGCGTGGACCTGGTGGTCGACGCGGTCGCCCGCACGAGCGGGCTGGACCGCGAGGTGATCTCGCTCTGCTTCGAGGCGGCGATGGACGATCCCGTCCCCCAGCACCTCTACGAGGTGACCTCCGGGCTGCGCTCCCTGGTGCTCGGCGAGGCCGAGATCGCCGGGCAGGTGCGGCAGTCCTACGAGGCCGCGCGCCGCGAGGGCCGGACCACCTCGATGCTCCACGACCTCTTCCAGCATGGCTTCCGCTGCGCGAAGTCGGTGGCCACCCAGGCCCCGGTGGGGGCGGCCGGGCGCAGCGGCGCGACCGTCGCGGTGGACCGCGCCGAGGTCGAGCTGGGCGGCTTCGCCGGTCGCAGCGTGCTGATCGTCGGCACCGGCGCCTATGCCCGGCTCGGCCTGGCCGAGCTGGTGCGCCGCGGGGTGCGGGACGTGCGGGTGTTCTCCCCGTCGGGCCGGGCCGCGGGCTTCGCGGAGCGCCACGGCATCGGGGTCGTCGAGCCGGCCGATCTCGAGCGCTCGCTGGCCGGTGCGGATCTGGTGCTCGCCTGCTCCGGGCGCGGCACCTCGCTGTTCCCCGAGCAGTTCCTGGGTGCGGGCCGCACGGTGGTGCTGGACCTCGCGCTGCACTCGGACCTGCACCCGCTGGTGCGGCACCTCAAGGGCGTCACCGTGCTCGGCCTCGAGGACCTCAAGCTGAGCACCGACGCGCAGGCCGATCCGGCGCTGCGCACCGCCCAGGGGATCGTCGCCGAGAACGTCGAGGCCTTCCGTCAGCAGCAGGAGGTGCGCCGGATCGACCCGGCGATGGCCGCCCTGCGCCGGGAGGTCTTCGACGCGGCCGACGGCGAGATCGACCGGCTGCGCCGCGACGTCTCCGGTGAGACCGCGGACCAGCTCGAGCGCGCCGTGCGCCGCATCCTCGGGAGGGTCATGCACCAGCCCGCCGAACGTGCCCGGCACCTCGCCGAGACCGGGTACGCCGACGCCTACGTCGAGGCCTTCCACACGATCTTCGGGATCGACATCTCCGCCGGTCAGCAGTTCACGACCGGGGCGTCGGAGGCCGCCGAGGACCCCGCCGCGCCGGTGCCAGCCGGGTGGATGCGGGTGGACCGCACGGTGCCGCCGCGGGCCGGGGAGCTGCCGGCGGCCGTGGTCCCGGAGCCGGTGGCCGCGGGCCGTCTCTCCACGGCGGACCTGGCCCGGGCGGCGCTGCGCGAGGGCCACTGCCCCGCCGGCTACGGGCCGGAGGCGGATCGCCCCGGCGGCTGAGCGCCCGGCGGCGCTGCGTGCGTGGGGTCAGCGGCGGCGGAAGAGCGCCCGCAGGCCACGGGGCCGTGGGGAGGGAGCGTCCTGCGGGTCGGGCGTCTCGGCGCCGGCCTCTGCGGGATCCAGGTCCTCCGGGTCGATCGGGAGCCCCTCCTCGTCCACCCAGACATCGGTCCAGCCGACGTCGGACTCGTCGCGCGGGCTGAACTCGCGGCGCGGCCCCAGCGCGTCCCGGACGTCCTCCACCTCGATCTCCGCCGGGGCCCGCACCTCCTCGCCGCGGTGCGGCACCGGGCAGGTCCAGAAGTACGGGCAGCCCGGACACCCGGCGGTCTCCTCGTCGGGGGTCGCCTCGCGCTGCATCTGGACCCCGTCGATCTGCTGCAGCATGCGCAGACGCGACTCGAGGGGATTGATCTCCATGTCCTGCTCAGAGTACTGCGCCGGGCG
>DATGUQ010000118.1:0-2999 GCA_035301145.1 Brachybacterium sp.
CGCCGGCACGATCATGCCGGGCCGGGTGAACCTCTCCACCGGGGAGGAGAAGGACGTCACCATCATCGACGGCTTCGAGGCGATCGGCGCCTGCGCCCGCGGGCTGATGAGCCGCGAGGACGTCGGCCGCATCGAGCGCTCGATCTGCCCGGGCGAAGGGGCGTGCGGCGGGTACTACACCGCGAACACCATGTCGACGGTCGCCGAGGCGATCGGGATGTCGATCCCCGGCTCGGCCACTCCCCCGTCGGCCGACCGCCGCCGCGATGCCGACGCCCGCGCAGCGGGCGAGGCCGTGGTGGGGATGCTGCGCCGCGGCCACACCTCCCACGACATCATGACCAAGGCCGCCTTCGAGAACGCGATCGCGGTGGTCCAGGCCTTCGGCGGCTCCACGAACGCGGTGCTGCACCTGCTGGCGATCGCCCACGAGGCGGAGGTGGACCTGACCCTCGAGGACTTCGCCCGCATCGGCGCGCAGGTCCCCCACCTCGCGGATCTCAAGCCGTACGGCCGCTACGTGATGAACGACGTCGACCACGTGGGCGGGATCGAGGTGGTGATGAAGACGCTGCTGGACGAGGGCCTGCTGGACGGCGACTGCCTGACCGTCACGGGCCGCACGATCGGCGAGAACCTCGAGGTGCTCGCTCCGCGTCCGGCCGACGGGACGGTGCTGCGCCCCGCCTCGGCGCCGATCGCCCCGACCGGCGGGATCACGATCCTGCGCGGCTCGCTCGCCCCGGAGGGCGCGGTGGTGAAGTCAGCCGGGTTCGAGGAGGACGTCTTCGAGGGCACCGCCCGCGTCTTCGAGCGCGAGCAGCATGCGCTGGACGCCCTGAACGACGGCACCATCACCCACGGCGACGTGGTGGTGATCCGCTATGAGGGCCCCAAGGGCGGGCCGGGCATGCGCGAGATGCTCGCGATCACCGGCGCGATCAAGGGCGCGGGGCTCGGCAAGGACGTGCTGCTGATGACCGACGGCCGCTTCTCCGGCGGCACGACCGGGCTGTGCGTGGGCCACATCGCCCCGGAGGCCGTGGACGGCGGACCGATCGCCTTCGTGCGCGACGGGGACCGGATCCGGCTCGACGTGGGCACCGGGGCACTGGACCTGCTGGTCGACGAGGCGGAGATGGAGGAGCGCCGCGAGGGCTGGGAGCCGCTGCCGCCGAAGTTCACCAAGGGCGTACTGGGCAAGTACGTCAAGCTCGTGAAGTCCGCCTCGATGGGCGCGATCCTCGGGGACTGAGGCGCTCCCATGGCCACCTTCGCGCTGATCCACGGCGCCGGGGACGTGGGCTGGTCCTGGCGCCTGGTCAGGCGATGCGGCGCTCGCGCGGTCAGACGATGACCTCCTCGCGGGCACCGTGGCCGCTCGCACAGCAGCCTGCGTTGCCCACGCGCGCCCTGGTGTGCCGGGACGACCGCTTCTTCCCCGCAGAGTTCCTGCGCCGGGTCACGCGCGAACGGCTGGGCATCGAGGCGCAGGAGATCCCGGGCTGCCACTGCGCGATGCTCAGCCATCCGCGCGAACTGGCCGACGCGCTCATGGGGA
Organism: Brachybacterium sp.; assembly: GCA_035301145.1. Classification (GTDB taxonomy): domain Bacteria; phylum Actinomycetota; class Actinomycetes; order Actinomycetales; family Dermabacteraceae; genus Brachybacterium. Next base: position 1,562 of record DATGUQ010000118.1, read on the forward strand.
CGCTGCCCGGAGCGCCCTAGGAGCGCAGCAGCGCTCGCACCGCGCTGAGCGTCTCCTCCACGCTCCCGCTCGCGTCGACCCGTCGGGCGGCGGGCCGCTCCGCGAGCACGTCCTCGAGGGAGTCGACCAGCTCCCCCGCCTGGTCCGGGCTCACGAAGCGGTCGTTGCGGGCCTGCTCGGGGCGATCCGGGCTCTCCCGTCGGCGCTGCAGGCGCTGGGCGAGGGTCTGCTCGTCGAGGATCAGCACGACCTCCACGAACCGGGCCCCGCGGTCGGCCGCGAGCTGCGCGAGCTGCTCGATGAAGGGCGTGCGGGCGAGGTACTGGCCGAGCAGCACGTCGTGCCCGTCGGCCAGATGCTGTCCGATCATCGCCGCGGCGAGCCGTCGCGCCTGGAGCCCGGAGCGGGTCAGGTCCTCGTCCCAGCCGCCCAGGCAGTGCTTGAGCACATCGATGTCCAGGGCGAGGGCGAGAGGGTGCTCCTCGGCGAGCCGCGCGGCGAGGGTGGACTTGCCGCTGCCCGGCGCGCCGCCCAGGAGCGTCAGCGTCGCAGCGCCCCTGCCCATCAGGGCGCCTCGACGGAGGGGACGTGCGGATCGCACCCTGCCCGTGCGCCGCCGCCCGGGGTTCGTCTTCTCATGAGCTCAACCTAGGCACCGCTTCGCAGGCGGTCAACGGCCACGGGCAGGCGGCCGCGCCGAGCACCCGGCGGCGGGATCTCGCGGGCCCTCCGGGGTGTCGCACCCCGTCCTTAGTCTCGCAGCATGGCTTCCTCGAGCTCGCTCCTCGCCCATCCCGCCGCGGGCGGAACCGCTCTGGCCGAGCGGGAGACGATTCGCGCCCTGCTGCTGGAACGCAGGCCGGATCTCGAGCGACGGCTGCTGGTGGGTCCGAGCGGTGCGGTGCTGATCCCGTTGGCGGCGGGGCGCTGCATCGAGATCGGCCGGATGCGTCGGCGCGGCACGGCCCGCTGGGTGGTGGTGACGCCGACGGCCGACGGGGCGAGGCTGCGGGAGCCGTCGAGCCTCGATGCCGTGGCCCGCGCGGCGCTCGGCGCGCTGCAGGAGGCCGAGGCCCGGCGGTGACCCCCGCCCCGGGCTCTGTCAGCGCGGAGCGATGAGGTCCGCGAGCATCCGGACCTGCACATCGAGGATGCGGTCCCCGATCGCCGCCGCATCGGGCCCGAGCTGGCCGAACACGTGCGCGCTGATCGCCCCGACGAGGCCGCTCCATGCGGTCAGCGCCGCGAGCCCGGTGGCCGGGTCCGCGTCGATGCCGAACTCTTCCTGGTGCTCCTGGAGCAGGGCGGTGACCTCCGGGGCCGGCTCGGCGCCGGTCGCCGCGGCCGGGCCGCTCCCCAGCTCGGCGGCGTCGGCCGCGATGCCCAGCACCGCCCGAATCACCCGCGTGCCGTCGGCGTTGGTGGTCTCGGCCGGGGC
>DATGUQ010000119.1:0-2315 GCA_035301145.1 Brachybacterium sp.
CTCATGAGCTCACTCTTCGACGACCTCTCGCTGCCCGACGCCTTCCGCCGCCTCGACGGGGTGTCGGTGACCCCGCAGACCCGCGACGGGTCCCCGACGGCACCGCCCGGCGGGCAGGGACCGGTCGGGGAGCCCGCGCCCGTGGAGGAGCCCCCGCCGCTCGAGGAGCCGCCGTACGAGCAGGAGCCTCCCCACGACGAGGCACCGCCCGTCGAACACGAGCCGCCGCTGCCGCCGGCGGAGGTCGCGCAGGCGCCGCACCCCGCCGACCGACCCGCCCCCTTCGGCCCGGGCGCTGGGCCCGCCGGCCTGGCGGCACTCACCGACGACCTGAACCCGGCCCAGCGCGAGGCCGTCGAGCACCGCGGCTCCCCGCTGCTGATCGTCGCCGGTGCCGGCTCCGGCAAGACCCGGGTGCTCACCCGGCGCATCGCCCATCTGCTGGGCTCCGGGGAGGCGCTGCCGGGGGAGATCCTCGCCATCACCTTCACCAACAAGGCCGCCGCCGAGATGCGCGAGCGCGTGGGCGAGCTGGTGGGGCCGGCCGCCCGCAGCATGTGGGTCTCGACCTTCCACAGCGCCTGCGTGCGGATCCTGCGCCGCGATGCCGCGGCGGCCGGGCTGAAGAGCTCCTTCACGATCTACGACGGCGCCGACTCGCTGCGCCTGATCACCACGATCGCCAAGGATCTCGAGCTCGACACGAAGAAGCACGCCCCGCGCGCTCTGGCCTCGCGGATCTCCGCGCTGAAGAACGACCTGACCGACCCGATCGACTTCGCCGACCGGGCCGAGGGCGCGAAGGACCCCTTCGAGCGGACGCTCGCGCGGATCTACACGACCTACACCGAGCGGCTGCGCCAGGCCAACGCGGTCGACTTCGACGACCTCATCGGACTGACCGTCACGCTGCTGCGCGAGAACCCGGCGATCCGCGAGGGCTACCGCCGCCGCTTCCGCCACCTGCTGGTGGACGAGTACCAGGACACCAACACCGCCCAGTACCAGCTGGTGCGGGAGCTGGTGGGGGAGGACCCGCACGCGGACCTGACGGTGGTGGGCGACTCGGACCAGTCGATCTACGCCTTCCGCGGCGCGACCATCCGCAACATCATCGAGTTCGAGCAGGACTTCCCCTCGGCCCGCACCATCGTGCTGGAGCAGAACTACCGCTCCACCCAGAACATCCTCACCGCCGCGAACTCCGTGATCGAGGAGAACGCCGGCCGGCGGAAGAAGAACCTGTGGACCGACCAGGGCGGGGGCGAGCAGATCACCCTCTACGTCGCCGACGACGAGCGGGAGGAGGCCCGGTACATCGGTCGCCAGATCGATGCCCTGGTCGACGACGGCCGCAGCGCCGGGGACATCGCGATCTTCTACCGCGCCAACGCCCAGTCGCGCGCGCTCGAGGACCAGCTGATCCGGGTGGGCCTGCCGTACCGGGTGGTCGGCGGGACCCGCTTCTACGAGCGGCGCGAGATCAAGGACGCCATCGCGTACCTCCAGGTGGTCACCAATCCGGCCGACGAGATCAACCTGCGTCGCATCCTCAACGTCCCCAAGCGCGGGATCGGCGACCGTGCCGAGGCCGCGATCGCGATGTTCGCCGAGCAGGAGCGGATCGGTTTCGGCGAGGCGCTGCGCCGCGCCGAGGAGGCGCCGGGCATCGCCACCCGGTCGCTGAACGCCGTGCGCACCTTCGTGGCGATGCTCGACGATCTGCAGGAGATGGCCGCCGACGGGGCCGGCCCCGCGGACCTGCTCGAGACGATCCTGCAGCGCTCCGGCTACTATGCCGAGCTGCAGGGCAGCGACGACCCGCAGGACGAGTCCCGGCTGGAGAACCTCGCCGAGCTGGTCAGCGTCGCCGCCGAGTTCGAGGCGCAGATGGAGGAGGCCGACGCGCTCGCCAGCGAGTACGAGGAGGAGGGCGAGCCGGCGGCACCAGCTGCGGAGGAGCCCCCGGCCGGGGCCGCGCCCGTCGACGCCTCTGCGGCCGACGGCGCCCCCGCACCGGGGGAGGTGGCCGGCGCCGACATCGCCGCCGATGCGGCGCTGAACGCACCGGACGATCCCGAGGCGAGCCTCGTGGACCGCTTCCTGGAGAAGGTCTCCCTGGTGGCCGATGCGGACCAGATCCCCGGCGAGGAGGACCAGTTCGTCACCCTGATGACCCTCCACACCGCCAAGGGCCTCGAGTTCCCGGTCGTGTTCCTCACCGGCATGGAGGACGGCACTTTCCCCCACAACCGCACCCTGAGCGATCCCGAGGAGCTCGAGGAGGAGCGGCGCCTGGCCTACGTGGGCATCAC